>JAJYXG010000106.1:0-50333 GCA_021791095.1 Pseudomonadota bacterium | reverse complement strand
TGTTCCATTGGTGACGTTTGGCTCCACGGCATAGGGCACCTCCTTCGGTCTTCGGTGCCCATGAGTGTGATACAACTGTCACCCATGTCTCTGGATCAAACTGTTACCTATGTGTCTGGACCGTACCCCGCCGGGCTCTAACCCGGCAGTCGAGCGGACCTGCGCGAAAAGCCGCGCAGGCCGCTCACTTCCACGTTGGGCGTCTCATTAAGGGAGGTCAAGTGAAGTTAAGCGGTAACACGGTTCTTGTAACCGGTGGTGGGTCGGGAGTCGGTCTGGCGCTGGCAAAAGCATTTTCCATGCGTGGCAACGTGGTAGTTGTGTGTGGCCGTAATACAAAGAAGCTAGAGGCCGTACACAAGGAAAATCCCGCTATTGATACCTTCCTCTGCGATATCGCGAGCGATCAGGATCAACAGCGCCTTGTCGAGCACATAGTACAGAAATACTCGAACCTGAATATCCTGATAAACAACGCCGGGATTCAACACAATTACGATTTCTCAGACACAAAGAACCACACAAGCCTCATTGAAGAGGAGGTCAATATCAATTTCCTGGCGCATTTGAAGCTCACGGACCGTTTCTTGCCGATTCTCATGCGCCGCCCGAGTGCTGCAATTGTGAACATTACTTCTGCCTTGGCTCAGGTTCCCAAACAAAGTGCGCCCATTTACTGTGCGACAAAGGCAGCCATGCACAACTTCACGAAGGTGTTGCGATACCAGCTTGAAGACACCCCGGTTAAAGTCTTTGAAATTATTCCAGCCTTAGTGGACACCGAAATGACCAAAGGCAGAGGTAAGAGCAAAATTACCCCCGAGGCGTTAGCGACAGAGGCCTTGCAAGGAATCGAATCCAACAAGTATGAAATACGGATTGAGAAAACCAAGATACTGTTCGTGTTAAACAGGTTCCTACCGTCGGTTGCGGAAAGAATTATCAGAAATGGTTAAGACGCCCAACAACGCCATCAACTCGGACGTGCAAAAGCGCCGCTTCGCTCTGCTTTTGCACGCCGGTTATGGTGAACGTTAGCGCCCATTATCCAAAAGGAGACTCTCTATGGAATTGTCTGCTGCAATACTTGGCATCGCTGTTGCCCTCACACTTGGCGCCATGAGTCCTGGGCCAAGCTTCATCCTGGTTGCCCGCACTTCCGTTGCCGTCTCGCGGCGTGATGGCCTTGCCGCAGCCGTCGGAATGGGAGTCGGCGGCGTCTTCTTTTCTGTCATCGCGCTCCTTGGTCTGCTTGCAGTTCTTACTGCCGTTCCGTTGCTCCATCTGACACTAAAGGTCTTGGGCGGCACATACCTGCTCTACCTTGGTTATCGAATCTGGCAGGGTGCCAGACAGCCACTGGCGCTTGATAGCACACCTGCCCAAGGTCGTCCCACGCGAGCTTGGCGCTATTTTGTGCTTGGTCTTATCACTCAGGTGAGTAATCCCAAAACCGCAGTCGTGTATGCGAGCGTCTTCGCATCTTTGTTACCAAACGGAGCTCCTCCGTTTGTTCTGTCCGCGCTGCCGATCATGATTTTCTTTATAGAAACCATCTGGTATTCCGTGGTAGCTATAGCGCTATCCGCCCCCTCACCACGCGCCCACTATCTTGCATCGAAGACATGGATTGATCGCACGGCTGGGACAATCATGTCTTTACTTGGTCTCAAGCTCATCTTCGAGACACAGCAACCGTGAGCCTGTGCGCTAACCTGGCAGTCGAGAGGGACTGCGCAAAAGCGCGCAGCCCCTCACTTTTACGTTGGGTCCGTTCGCATGAGCCAAGCGGTTAGCGCACCTTTGGGAATGCATGTCCTCGCGTGGGTCAGTTGGCTCAGTTTAGCTGTTGCCGTGCTGACGGCTGCTACGGCTCTGTTCTGCCAGTGGGGTGTAAACGCTGAGGCTTTCGGTGCTCGCGATATGGGGCTGGCACTCTATTTCTCTATCGTGGGTGCCGTGGCATTGGTCGGCTCGTTTTACGCAGCACCGGTCTTGGTCGTGCTGGGGGTTTCGTCGCTGTTTCTTCAACGGCGTGTAGGCTTTAGATTCCTGGCAGCCGGGGCTGTCACTGCTCTGCCGCTTGCGGTGCTAACGTGGCTCGAAGGAGCGTGAACGTGCCCAAGCGGCCCATCGAGACGGACCTTCGCAAGCGGGCTTCGCCCGCCTGCTCGGCCGCTCATGGGCGACGTTAGACGCCAATCATTAGGAGGACTGCCATGAAAAACAGGTATGCAATTCCGTTTGTACTGCTGGTCGCCGGATGCGCACCAATGCCGGTCCCGAAAATGGACGACCCCCAGACATCTGTTGTCGGGATTCAGGTTGAAACACAAGCGCCTGTCGGAATATTCAGCAACAAACCTGATCGTATATTTTTCGTAAGAATCGATGGCGCGGGCGACCTCACACAGAATCAGGTCATCCCGTCAAACTTCGCAAAAGATGGTCGAATCTACCTCTTGAACGCAAAGCCAGGAAAATATGCGGCGGTCGCGGCGTTTAGATCGCAAGCGGGGTCACCCTTCGCTCCGGCTCCACAACCAGGTGTCAGTGTATCCGTATCGGTTGGCAAAACTGGTTATACAACGTACTTCTCGAAGGAGTTGATTGAAGCCACGAAGATAGATGTCGGGCGCGGCGAGTTCGCCTTTATGGGAAGCTATGTCGTAAAACAGTCGGTCGGCCTAATAGATGCTGAACCAGTTCAAAATCACTATGCAGAGTTACTCGCGCCGGGCTCTTCTAAGAGCGGATTCGGTCACCTGTTGTCCGGAGACTACCACTATCGTGGAGCAGTTAACGAAGCGAAGCGCGATAGCGACGCAAGAGCTGAGTTTCTGAGGAAGGCGAAAGAAGATCTAGCGGAGAGCGGCTGGGGCCAAATAATCAAGTAACGGTTTCCGACCCCGCGCATGGCAACTACTCAAAGTTATGGGGCATCTAACTACCGGTTCCACGCGACCGGCTTCGCCGGCGCGTGAACCGGAACGTTATTCCGCACGCAACGCATCGACAGGATTCAACCGAGCCGCGCGCATGGCGGGCACGACGCCCGCGGCCAGCCCGATCAGCACCGACACGACCAGCGCGCCGATGGCGTAGTTCCAGGGCGTGTTGACCGGCAGGCCGCTCACCGTGGTCTTCAGGAGCCAGGCGATGCCGGCGCCGATGGCCAGCCCGCCGAGTCCGCCCAGGGTGGACAGCACGGTGGATTCCATCAGGAAAAGGGTGCGGATGCGCGCCCGCGTCGCGCCCAGCGCGGTGAGCAGGCCGATCTCGGCGACGCGTTCGGCCACCGCGATGTGCATCAGCGTGACCATGCCCACCGCGCCGACCAGCAGGGAAATGCCGCCAAGTGCCGCGACGGCGAACGTCAGCACGTCCAGCACGGTGCCCAGCGTGTCCAGCATCTGCTGCTGCGGCGTCACGGTGAAATCCTCGCGCCCGTGCCGCGCAATCAAAATCCGCTTGATGTCCTCGACCACTGCCTGCACCGGCGAGCCGGGCCGGTAGGCGACGTGGATTTCCATCACGCCTTCGCGGTTGAACACTTCGAGTGCACGCGCGGTGGGGATGTAGACGGTGTCGTCGAGATCAAAGCCGAGCACCTGACCCTTGGGTGCCATCACGCCGATCACCCGAAAGCGCGACGCGCCGACCTGCAGGGTGGTGCCGAGCGGATTGGCGTTGCCGAACAGCTCGCTGCGCACCTTGGAACCCAGCACCGCATAGGCGCGCGGATTGCGCGGATCGTCGGCGGGCAGAAATTGGCCGACCGCCACGTGCATGTTGAAGGCATGCGAAAAATCCGGCCCCTCGCCATACACCGTCACGCGCCGGCTGCGGCCCTGGGCGCGGATTTCCGCATTGCCCATCACGCCGGCATTGGTGTAGTGCGCATAGCGCGAGGTCTGCAGCGCCAGCGCATCCTCGATCATCAGCAGCCGCGCACTGCCGATGGCACCCACCGAGGCGCCGTGCGTGCTGGTTTTCCCCGGGCTGATGTTGATGATGTTGGTGCCGAACTGGGTGAATTCCGCCAGCACGAAACGATGGATGCCGTCGCCGATCGAGGTGAGCAGGACCACCGCGGCGATCCCCACCGCGATGCCGGTGGCGGACAGGAAAGTGCGCAGCCGATGCGCGGTGAGCGCGTGGAGGGCGAAGCGCAAGGTGTCGGCGGTGCTCATTTTCCGGAGAGCGCGAGCACGGGGTCGAGCCGAGCCGCGCGCGAGGCGGGCAGCAGGCTGGCGACGATGCCGGTAAGGAGGGCGGTGGCGACGCCCGCCGCGCTGGCCCAGGCCGGCGGAAAGGCGGGGAGTACAGGATAGGCGAGGCGGATCAGGTAGCTGCCGGCGTGCCCCAGCATGAAGCCCAGCGCGCCGCCCGCCAGCGACAGCCACAGTGCCTCGGCGAAGAACAGCTGGCGGATGTCGGCGGCGGGCGCGCCGATGGCCTTCAACAGGCCGATTTCCGAGGTGCGCTGGGCCACCGCCACCAGCATCACGTTCATCACCAGGATCCCGGCCACCGCCAGGCTGATCGCAGCGATGCCCGCCACCGCGAGCGTCAGCGCGCGCAGGATGCGGTCGAAGGTGGCGAGCACCGCATCCTGGGTGATGACGGTGACGTCCTCCTCGCCGTCGTGGCGCAGCTTCAGGGCGTGGCTGATCGCGGCCTTGGCCGGCTCGATCGCGCTGCGGCTGCGCGCCTCGACCAGGATGCGGAACAGCGACTCGGTGTTGAACAGTTCCTGGGCGTAATCGATCGGGATGATGGCGATTTCATCGGAATTGAAGCCCATCGATTCGCCCTGGCGGGCGAGCACGCCCGACACCAGAAAGCGGCTGTCGCCGAGCCGCACACGCTGGCCGATGACCTTGCCGTCGGGAAAGAATTCGCGTGCAAGCTGGCTGCCCAGCACGATCTGCGCGCTGCGTTCCGAGCCGCGGGCGAGAAAACTGCCCTGCGCCAGCTTCATGTGCCGGATCGGCAGCAGTTCGGACGTGCTGCCGAGTACCGTGACTTCGCGCAGCCGCCCGCCGGCGGTGAGTTCGGCTACCCCCACGTTGAGCGGTGCCAGGCGCCGGACCTGCGGCAACTGGCCGACGAAGCGGGCGTCTTCCAGGGTGAGGTCGCGCGGTGTCTGCCCGAGTGCCGCGCCGGGAAAGCCGCCGGCGGTCTCGGCACGCCCCGGCAGCACGATGACCAGATTGGTGCCGAGCGAGGAAAACTGGCCCACCACGTAACGCCGCGCGCCGTCGCCCAGCGCAGTCAGCACGACCACCGCCGCCACCCCCAGCGCCATCGCCAGCACGATGAGCAGGGAGCGGGTGCGGTAGCTCATCACCGTGTTGAAGGAAAGCGCCAGCGTGTCACGCAGATTCATGTTTCGTCGGCGACGATCCCGCCGTCGCGCATCGCGATGTGGCGATGCGCGCGCGCGCCGAGTTCGCGGTCGTGGGTGACGACGATCAGCGTGGTGCCGGCATGGTGCAGGCCTTCCAGCAGCGCCATCACTTCGGCGCCGATGCGGTGATCGAGGTTGCCGGTCGGCTCGTCGGCAAGCAGCGCGGTCGGGCGCAGGATGGTGGCGCGCGCGATCGCCACGCGCTGGCGCTGCCCGCCGGAGAGCTCGGCCGGCCGGTGGCGGGCGCGGTCCTTGAGGTCGAAGGCATCGAGCGCAGCGTCGACCCGTGTCTTGCGTTCTGCCGGGGCAATGCCTTCCAGCATCAGCGGCAGTTCGATGTTTTCCGCAGCGGTCAGGCGCGGAACCAGGTGGAAGGACTGGAACACGAAGCCGATCTTCTCCCGGCGCACGCGCGCCCGCTCGGTTTCGGACAGATCGGTGACGTCGCTGCCGTCCAGTTCGTAGCGTCCGCTGTCGGAACGGTCGAGCAGGCCGATGACGTTGAGCAGCGTGGACTTGCCCGAACCCGACGGCCCCATGATGGAGACATATTCGCCCGACGCGATGTCGATGCTGATGTCGTTGAGCGCACGCACTTCCTGGTCACCCATGTGGAACACGCGCGTGATCGCGGAAAGCCGGATCATGGCTGAGCGGCTTTCATGTCCTTCAGGGTATTGGCTTTGACTTTCACACCGGCCTTCACGTTTTCATCATCGAAGGACAGCAGCACCCGGTCGCCGGCCTTGAGTCCGCTGACGATTTCCGTGAATGCCCAGTTGGCAAGGCCGGTTTTCAGGGTGCGTGATTCAAGCTTGTCGTCCTTGCCCAGCACCAGCACCGTGCCGTCCTGCTGGATCGCCTGGGTGGGAACGCGCAGCACGTCGTCGCGGCGCTCGATGATGGCTTCCACGTCGGCGCTGTAGCCCACCAGCAGGGCGTTTTGCGGCGGGGTGTCGAAATCGACTTCGACGTCGACTGTGCGCGCCTGTTTCTCAACCTCGGTCACATACGGCGCGATGCGCCGCACGCGGCCGGGAAAGGTCTGGCCGGGCAGGGCATCGAGGCTGATGCGCGCGGGCTGGCCTGCTTTCAGCCGGGGTGCGTCGACTTCGTCCATGGGCGCACTCACATACAGGCAGCTATCGTCGATCAGGTCGACCGCCGGCGGGGTGGGAATGCCGGGCGGCGAGGGCGTGGCGACCTCGCCGAGCTCGCCGGTGACGAGCGCCACGATGCCGTCGAATGGCGCGTTCAACGTGGTGCGCTCCAGCCCGGCCAGGGTGACGCGGATCTGCGCCTGCGCGCGCTTGACGTCGGCGGCCAGCGCATCGCAGTTGGCCTGGCGGGCACGCGCTTCGGCGCGCGCATCCTCGCCGCGCTGCGGGCTGACAAAGCCGCGCTCGGCGAGCTGCTGGGTGCGGTCGGCGTCACGTTTGGCGTTGGCGGCGAGGATGCAGGCTTCGCGACGTCGTTCCTCGCTGGTGGCAAGCTGACGGGTGGCGAGTTCGCGCTGCGCGGCGAGATCGCGGTTCCACAACTCCAGCAGCGGCTGGCCTGCCTTCACGCGGTCGCCTTCCTTCACCCACAGCTTGACGATCTGTCCGCCTGCCGCCGGGGCAAGCTTGGCGCGGCGGCAGGCCGTGACCGTGCCGGCGCGGGTATTGACCACGGTGGATTCCACCGTGCCCTGCGCGATGGTGGCAAGCTCGACCTCGGGCGGCTGCGGCCGGGTGAAGTGCCAGCCCGCATAGACCAGCGCGCCTCCTATCAGTACGACGACAACAAGACGCAGCCAGGCTTTCGGTTTGAACATGATCGGGGTGAAGCGGCAGATAACCGGCTCAATGTAACATTCGGCCATGCTGAAAACCATCGCCCCCGCCCGCCTTGAATTCAAGGATGGCGTGCCGTATTCCACCGCCTACGGCGACATCTACCATTCCGCCGACGGCGGCGCGGGGCAGGCGCATCACGTGTTCATTCAGGGCTGCGGTCTGCCTGCTGCATGGGCGAACCGGCCCACGTTTGTCGTGCTGGAAACCGGCTTCGGCACCGGGCTGAATTTCCTGGCGACCTGGGCGGCGTGGCGCGACGATCCGGCACGTCCCGCGCGGCTGCATTTCCTGTCGGTCGAGAAGCACCCGTTCGTGGTCGGCGACCTGGCGCGCCTGCATGCGCAGTGGCCGGAATTTTCCGCGCTCTCTGCTGAACTGCGGGCGAGCTGGCCGGTGCTGATGCCGGGCTTTCATCGCATTGCGCTCGACGGCGGCCGGGTGCAACTCACCCTGATGCTGGGCGACGCGGCGGATTGCCTGCCGCAGGTGCAGGCCGGCGTCGACGCCTTCTATCTCGACGGATTCGCGCCCGACTGCAATGCCGACCTGTGGCAGCGCGGATTGTTCGATACGCTGGCGCGGCTGGCGAAACCCGGCGCGATGGCGGCCACCTACACGGTGGCGGCGCCGGTGCGTGAAGGATTGGTGCAGGCCGGCTTCGTCTGTGAGAAGCGCGCCGGCTACGGCCGCAAGCGGCATTGTCTGAGCGCGCGCTTTGCGGGCACATCCGGTCGGATTGAATCCGCTGCGCCGCGGCATGTCGCCGTCATCGGGGCCGGCGTGGCGGGTACCGCGACGGCGCATGCACTGGCGCAGCGGGGTGCCGCGGTCACGGTGCTGGAGCGCGCCGCTGCGCCGGCACAGGCCGCGTCGGGCAACCCGGTGGGCGTGTTCCGGCCGGTGATCTCGCGCGACGACAGCCGCGCCACGCGCTTGACGCGCGCAGCCTTTCTGCACGATCTGCGCGCGTGGCCGGCGCTGGCAGGGATCGAATGGGCGCGCTGCGGCGTGCTGCATCTGGCAAAGGATGCGGACGCTGCAAGCAAGCTGCAGCAGGCGCTGGCCGACACCGTGGCGCCTGCCGATTTCGCCCGCTGGGTGGATCTGGCCGAGGCGCGCGACCTGGCGAACTGGCCGGTCGCCGCGCCCGGGGTGTTTTATCCGACGGCGGGCTGGGTGGCGCCGGGAAGCCTGTGCCGCGCCTGGCTCGACCATCCGCTGATCCAGTTGAAGACCGGCTGCGCCGTCGCGCACGTGCAGGCCGTTGCAACAGGCTGGCAGGTGCTGGACTGTGACGGTGCCGTACTGGCCGAGGCCGATGCCGTGGTGCTGGCGAATGCGCGTGACGTGAAGACTCTGGTGCCCGACCAAAGCTGGCCGCTCAATACCGTGCGCGGGCAGATCACCCAGCTGCCGCCCGGCAGCCTGCCCCAGATACAGCGGGTGATCGCGCGCGAAGGCTATGTCTCGCCAGGCGCTTCGCGGCCGCTGGTCGGTGCAACCTACGAGCATGACGACGACGACACTACGCCGCGCGAGACGAGCGACCTTGCCAACCTGGCACGGCTGGAAACGATCCTGCCCGGCGCCAGCGCGGGGATGACTGCAGAGGCTTTGAGCGGGCGCGCCTCGCTGCGCGCGACGCTGCCGGACCGGCTGCCGATCGTCGGTGCGGTCGACGGGCAGGCAGGGCTGTATGTGGCGGCGGGCTACGCTTCGCGCGGCGTGGTGTGGGCGGGGCTGCTGGGCGAGGCGCTGGCCGACGGCATGACCGGGCAGCCGCTGCCACTGGAGAACGACTTGATGCAGGCGATCGCGCCGCAGCGCTTTACGCGTTGATCAGGCGGCGGTGAGCGGCTTGCCCTTGTGCGCGGCAACCGCAAGGCCATCATGATCGTACAGGCCGCCGTGGCTGGTTGCGCTGTGAATCAGCACATTAAGTGCCTGCCGGGTGGCGGTCAGGCGCATGTCGATCAGCGCACCGATGCGCTGGTTCAGTGCCTGGGCTTCCTGTTCCATTTCATTGAGCTGCTGCCAGCGGATGAACAGGTCGGGGAGCTTGTGCTGCGTCAGCCACGCGTTCATCCCGGCGGGGTCGGACGGGTGGCCGGCCGCCCGCAGACCGGCAAGCCGGCTTTGCGCATGCTCGCTTACCGCCTGCAGTTGCGTCAGCTTGGCGGTGTTCAGCAGGGCCAGGCGGTCGGCATCGCCGTCGACCAGCGCCTGCTCCTCTTCCTGCATCACCTGCAGCAAGGCCTGCCAGGCTGCGCTTTCCTGCTTCAGGCGGGCAAGCAGGGCCGACCCGTCGTGCGACTCATTTGGCGACATGGAGCATTTCCTTCACCGAATCGATCAGCTCTTCGGCGATGTTTTCGGCATTGATGGTGTACTGGCCGCTGGCGATGGCTTCCTTGATGCGCTCCACGCGCGCCTGATCGACGACCGGGATCGCGGCCAGCTGGGTTTCCAGTTGCTTCAGTTCGGCAGCGCGCGGGCTCAGGGTGACGGCGGTCTGCCCGGCGTCGGCGGACGGCTTCGCCTTGGCCTGGGCGGGGCGATTCTCGACGGAGGCCGGCAGCGTGACGTGCTTCGGGCCGGGTTCAATTTTCATGGCAGCGTCCTGTTTCGGGTCGGTTGGCGTGGCGGGCGGGACTTTTCAAGCTATATCAGTAACGTCAATTTGCAAATTTCCTGAAGCCGGCGGCATCTCAGAAACTGACCACCACCTGCTGGCCGTCGTGTGCAACGCCGCTGACCACCTGGCCGGAACGGGTTTTCACCCGCACCCGGTCGCCCCGACCGGCATTGGCCAGCGCCTGGCCTTCGCTCTGCACGGAAAAGCCGGGGCCGTTCAGCACCAGGCGGGTGACCTGTCCCTGCTGCACCGCCAGCGGGGGGCGCAACAGCGTAGTGCGCAGCGGCGCACCCGCAGCCAGCCCCGACATCGCACGGTATCCCAGCATGGCTGCCGCATCGGTGACGACGTCGGCGGGCAGGCTGCCCAGATCGCCCTCGCGCAGGGCGATGTCGTCTGCGGTCAGGACATGGTTGGCGGGCAACGGCTGGCGGGTGACAACGTAGTGTCCGGTCACCCGCACCTGCGCGGACAGGTAGACCGTCCACGGGCTTGGCGCCAGGCAGCGCACCCCGACGGTGATCTTGCCGATGTTGCGGCTGCCCGCGGGCTGGAAAGCGTCGAGCGCCGAGCAGGCCGGCAATGCAGTGCGCGGTGGCTTCACCTGGATCGTAATTTTTCCCGGCAGGCCGTCGGTCTGCGTTTTCAGGAAGCGTTCGGCGTGGGCCTGTAATTCGGCCGGGTCTTGCGGGTTCGCCGCATGGACGACCGCTGTAACGCACAGGCACGCGGCGGCCAGCCACCTTCCGTGAGGCTGTCTGCCTGCGTGGGTCGAACCTGCTGTCATCCCCGGCTCCTCGATGCACCTTTTCACAGTACGCATTCTAGAAAGCGCGGCCGCAACTGAAACGCCGAAATGGGCCGGCTTTTACCCGCTTATCGTGCGATTGAATGGACAGGTGCGTGTCTAGGATGCAGTCATCGCAAAAAGGCTTTGCAGCTCAGGCGGCAAAGAAACGAGGTGACGACCATGCTGAACCGGCTCGATGACATGCTGAACTTCCACACCCAGGCGCTGCGCGTTCGCGACCAGCGCCAGCAGGTGCTGGCGTCCAATATCGCCAACGCCGACACGCCCAATTACAAGGCGCGCGACCTGGATTTCAAATCCGCCCTGCAGGGCGCGCTCCAGGGCGCACCGGCGGCCGGCGGGGCAGGCTTGGCGACCACTGCGCCGGGGCATCTGGGGGGCAAGCCCGGCCTGGCTGCGGAGGCGGGCCTGCTGTACCGCACCCCGGCCCAGGGCAGCGTCGACGGCAACACGGTGGACATGGACGCCGAGCGCGCCGCCTTTGCCGACAACGCCGTTCATTATGAATTCAACCTGACCCGGCTCAACCAGCAGATCAAGGGCATGCTGGCCGCCATTCAGGGATAAGGAGTCTAGCGCATGTCACTGCTCAACATTTTCAACGTGGCCGGCTCGGCCATGAATGCCCAGTCACAGCGGCTCAACACCGTCGCCAGCAACCTGGCCAACGCCGACAGCGCAACCAGCGCCAACGGCGAAGCCTACCGGGCCAAGCAGGTGGTGTTTGCCGCCACCCCGGTGGGGGAGAGCGGCGCAACCGGGGTGAACGTGGCCGCGGTGATCGAGGATCAGTCGCCGATGAAGATGGTGTACGACCCGAAGAATCCGCTTGCCGACGACAAGGGCTACGTGACCATGCCCAACGTCAACGTGGTGGAGGAGATGGTCAACATGATTTCCGCCTCGCGTTCGTACCAGTCCAACGCGGAGATGATGAACACCACCAAAACCCTGCTGCTGAAGACCCTGAACCTGGGCCAATAGATTAAGGAGATGCGATGAGCACCGTACAAGACGCAGGCAGTGTCAGCAGCCTTTTTGGCGCGGGCGCGGCCACGGCATCCAAGAATGGAACGGATGAAGCCAAGGACCGCTTCCTGAACCTGCTGGTGGCGCAGATGAAGAATCAGGATCCGCTGAACCCGCTCGACAACGCGCAGGTGACCAGCCAGCTGGCCCAGCTTTCCACCGTGCAGGGCATCGAGAACATGAACAGCACGCTGGCAGCGCTTGCCTCCAGCATGGGCGCCAACCAGATGGCGCAGGCCGCCAACCTGATCGGCCGCGGCGTGCTGGTACCGGGCGACAGCATCAGTCCGGCCCAGCTTGAAGATGTCATCGGTTTCGAACTGTCACGCCCGGCCGACCAGGTGAAGGTCGATATTTTCGACGCGGGCGGCAGCCTGGTGCGCAGTCTCGAACTCGGCCCGCGCGAGGTCGGGGTCAACGTGCTGGCCTGGGATGGGCTCACCAGTGGCGGCGCGGCCGCGCCGGATGGTCAGTACAGCTTCAAGATCGACGCCATCCAGGGCGGCCAGCAGGTCAGCAGCACCGCCCTGCATCTGGGACTGGTCAACAGCGTCTCGCAGGGCAGCCAGGGTGTGCAGCTCAACCTGGCAGGCAACGAGCGCGTGAGTTATTCCGACATCCGGCAGATTTTCTGAGCAGGGCAGCGTGAACCCGACGGGGCAACCGGCAGCATTCATCACAAGGAGCAGAACATGAGTTTTCAGCAAGGCTTGAGCGGCCTCAATGCCGCCGCAAAGAACCTGGACGTCATCGGCAACAACGTGTCCAACGCCAGCACCGTGGGATTCAAGCAGTCGCAGGTCCAGTTTGCCGACGTCTATGCCAACTCGCTCACCGGAGCCGGCGGCGCAGGCATCGGCATCGGCACCAAGGTTGCGCAGGTGGCCCAGCAATTCACCCAGGGCAACATCACCTCCACCAACAACCCGCTCGATATCGCCATCAACGGCGGCGGCTTCTTCCGCATGGACAACAACGGCGAGGTCACCTACCAGCGCAACGGCCAGTTCCAGCTCGACAAGAATGGCTTCATCGTAAACCCGACCGGCGCCATGCTGACCGGCTACACGGCGGATGCCAGCGGCGTCCTGTCGGCCGGTGCGCCGTCGCCGCTGAGCATCAACACTGCCGACCTGGTGCCGCAGATCACGACCGAAGTGAATGCCGTGCTCAACCTGAACTCCGGCAGCACGCCGATTGATCCGGCCATCACCCCGTTCGACCTGAACGACCCGACCACCTTCCACAGTTCGACGGCAGTATCGGTCTTCGACAGCCTGGGCAATGCCCAGACGCTGCAAACCTACTATGTGCTGCGGCCGCCTGTCGCACCCGCGACAACCGGTGTCTGGGATGTGTATGCAGCCAATGACGGCACGCCGATCGGTTACGTTCCACCCGCCGCGCCCGTGACTGTCGCCAGCCTGAGCTTCAACACGAGCGGGTTGCTGCAGACGGTGATGCCGCTCGCGCCCATCAACGTGCCGGCAACAGCAACGGGTGCCATCACGCCGTTCCCGGTCACATTCGACTACACCGGCACCACCCAGTTCGGCGCCGCGTTCAGCGTCAATACGCTGAACCAGGACGGCTACACCTCGGGACGGCTGGCCGGTTTCAACATCGGCGCCGACGGCATGGTGCTGGGACGTTATACCAACGGCCAGTCGAAGGTGCTGGGCCAGATCGTGCTGGCGAATTTCGCCAATCCCAATGGCCTGCAGCAGCTGGGCAACAACATGTGGGCCGAGACCTCAACCTCGGGCACGCCGCTGGTGGGCACGCCCGACTCGGGCGGCCTGGGCGTGCTGCAGTCGTCGGCGGTGGAGGATTCCAACGTCGACCTGACCGCCGAACTGGTCAACATGATCACCGCGCAGCGGGTGTATCAGGCCAACGCGCAGACCATCAAGGCCCAGGATGCGGTGCTGCAGACCCTGGTCAACCTGCGTTGATCGACTGATTCACTGAGGAGCCCGCATGGACCGTCTCATCTACACCGCCATGACCGGCGCGAAGCACATCCTGGAACAGCAGGCGACGACTTCGCACAACCTGGCGAACGCGACCACCACCGGGTTCCGCGCGCAGATCGACCAGTTCCGCGCGGTGCCGGTGCAGGGCGCGATCCTGCCCACCCGCGCCTTCGTGGTCGATTCCACCACGGGCAGCGATTTCCGCGGCGGCGCGATCCAGCACACCGGACGCGAACTCGACGTGGCGGTGCAGGGCGACGGCTGGATCGCGGTGCAGGCGGCCGACGGCACCGAGGCCTACACCCGTAACGGCAGCCTGAAGATGGACGAGAACGGCGTGCTGCTGACGCGCGACGGCCTGACCGTGCAGGGCGACGGCGGTCCGCTGTCGATCCCGCCCGGCCGCAACATCGCTGTTGCCAAGGACGGCACGATTTCGCTGGTGCCCGACGGCTCCGCCGCCACCGGGCTGACCTCGGTCGGGCGCCTGAAGCTGGTGAATCCGGCGGAAGCCGATCTGGTGCGTGGCGACGACGGACTGTTCCGGCTCAAGGGCGGCAATGCCGCCGATGCCGACCCCAAAGTGACGCTGATCAGCGGTGCCCTGGAATCGAGCAACGTCAATGTCGTCGACGAAATGGTCAACATGATTTCGCTGGCGCGCCAGTTCGACATGCAGATGAAGCTGCTGCAGCACGCCGAGAACAACGACGGCAAGGCAGCGCAGCTGCTGTCGATGAGCTGACCCCCCGTTTTTAAAAAGGAGCCGACATGATTCGCTCACTATGGATTGCCAAGACCGGTCTGGATGCGCAGCAGACGCAGATGGACGTGATTTCCAACAACCTCGCCAACGTCAGCACCAGCGGCTTCAAGCGTGCGCGGGCGGTGTTCGAGGATCTGCTGTACCAGACCATCCGCCAGCCCGGCGCGCAGTCGTCCGAACAGACGCAACTGCCGTCCGGCCTGCAGATTGGCACCGGGGTGAAGCCGGTGGCCACCGAGCGCATCTTCACCCAGGGCAACCTGCAGCAGACGGGCAATTCCAAGGACGTGGCGATACAGGGCAATGGCTTTTTTCAGGTGCTGATGCCGGACGGCACGACGTCCTACTCCCGCGACGGCTCGTTCCAGGTTGATGCCAACGGCCAGCTGGTCACCGCCAGCGGCTACGCGGTGCAGCCCGCGATCACCATTCCGCCCGACACGCAGAGCCTGACCATCGCACGCGATGGAACGGTGTCGGTGCAGCAGGCGGGGTCTGCCACACCCGTAACGGTCGGCACCCTGCAGCTGGCGATGTTCGTCAACCCGGCTGGCCTGCAGAGCCTGGGCGAGAACCTCTACGGCGAGACCGCCGCATCGGGTACGCCGAGCTCCAACGCGCCCGGCAGCAACGGCGCCGGCCTGCTCAACCAGGGCTATGTCGAAACCTCGAACGTCAACGTGGTGGAGGAACTGGTCAACATGATCCAGACCCAGCGCGCGTATGAGATCAACAGCAAGGCGATCCAGACATCCGACCAGATGCTGCAGCGCCTGACCCAGCTCTGAGGTTGGCCATGAACACCCCGCGTGCGATCGGATCGTTGTGTGTGCTGCTGGGGCTGGCGGGCTGTGGCACCACGCCGTCGACCATCGTCGAGCATCCCACCACCGCGCGACCGCAGGCGCAGCCCACCCAGGTGGCCAGCAACGGCGCCATCTACCAGGCCGCGGCCTATCGTCCGCTGTTCGAAGACCGGCGCGCACGCCACGTCGGCGACGTGCTGACCATCGTCATCAACGAAAAAACCCAGGCCGGCAAGCAGGCGTCGTCCAATGCCTCGAAAACCAGCGCCGTCGACTCGTCGATCAGCGCCGTTGCAGGGCTGCCGCTGAAGACGCTGCAGGGCCTGGGCCTGAACTCCGAAGCGTCCAATGAGTACGCCGACAAATCCGCGCTCAATTCCAGCAACACCTTCAGCGGCAGCGTCAGCGTCACCGTGATCGAAGTGCTGCCGAACGGCAATCTGATTGTCGCCGGCGAAAAACAGATCGCGCTCGACAAGGGCATCGAATACATCCGCCTGTCGGGCGTGGTGCAGCCCGACACGATCCAGGCGGGCAACACGGTGTCGTCGACCAAGGTGGCCGACGCGCGCATCGAATATCGCACCAGCGCCAAGTTCGACTCAGCCGAAGTCATGGGCTGGCTGGGACGCTTTTTCCTGAGTTTCATACCGCTGTAAGGGTGGGCAACATGAGAATTCCGCACCTGTTCCTGATGGCCGCGCTCGCAATGAGCGGGACCGCGCATGCCGAGCGCATCAAGGACATCGCCGCCATTCAGGGCGTGCGCGTCAACCAGCTGGTCGGCTACGGGCTGGTGGTGGGCCTCGACGGCAGCGGCGACCAGACAACACAAACGCCGTTCACCGTGCAGAGCGTCACCAACATGCTGACGCAGATGGGCGTCAACCTGCCGCCCGGCACCAACATGCAGCTGAAAAACGTCGCCGCGGTGATGGTGACCGCCGAGCTGCCGCCGTTTGCCCAGGCCGGGCAGGGCATCGACATCACCGTGTCGTCGATCGGCAACGCCAAGAGCCTGCGCGGCGGCACCCTGGTGATGACGCCGCTGAAGGGCGCCGACGGCCAGGTCTACGCGATGGCGCAGGGCAACCTGGTGGTCAGCGGCGCGGGCGCCTCGGCCAACGGCAGCAAGGCGCAGATCAATCACTTGAGTGTGGGCCGCATTCCCGCCGGTGCAACGGTCGAGCGCAGCATCGTCACCGCGCTGGGCGAATCCGGCAGTATCAATCTGGAACTGCGGCAGAGCGACTTCACCACCGCCAGCCGCGTGGTCGACGCGGTGAACGCGCGTTTCGGCAAGGACGCCGCGCGGGCGCTGAACGGCCGGGTGATCCAGGTGAAGACGCCGGTGGGCGAGAGCGAGCGCGTCGCCTTCCTGGGTGCGATCGAAAGCCTCGACGTCAGCCCGGCACAGGCGATGGCCAAGGTCATCATCAACGCGCGCACCGGTTCGGTGGTGATGAACCGGACGGTCATGCTCGATCCCAGCGCGGTGTCGCACGGCAACCTGTCGGTGGTCATCAACACCGAACCGGTGATCAGCCAACCGGCGCCGTTCTCCAAGGGGGAAACGGTGGTTACCGCGCAGTCGCAGATCGAAATCCGCCAGCAGCCGGGTGAAGTCATGCTGCTCAAGGGCAGCGCCTCGCTCGCCGACGTGGTCAAGGCGCTGAATTCCATCGGCGCCACGCCGCAGGACCTGCTGGCGATCCTGCAGGCGCTGAAGGCTTCCGGTGCGCTGCGTGCCGAGCTGGAGGTGATCTGAATGAGCATCGGGGGCGCCGACCTCACCTCCAAGTTTGCGCTCGACGTCCAGGGCGTCAACCAGCTCAGGCTCGACGCCAGGCAGTCCTCGCCCGAGGCGCTGAAGCAGGCGGCGCAGCAGTTCGAGGCGGTGTTCATGAACATGCTGATGAAAAGCATGCGCGAGGCAACGCCGCAGGACGGCATGTTCGACAGCGAGCAGACCCGCATGTACACCTCGATGCTCGACCAGCAGCTGACGCAGCGCATGGCCAGTCGCGGCATCGGCCTGGCCGAGGTGATGGTGCGCCAGCTGTCCAGTGCGCTGAACGTGCCGCCTGCTGGCGAAGGCGCCGCCCAGGGGCTGCCCCTGAACGCCCTGCAAGGGGACGTCGATCCGCTACGCGCTGAAGTCCCGCTTCGCGGGATGGGGTCGTATGTTCCGGGGCCGGTGACGGAACAGCCGCTGCCGGCCGCCGCTGCTCGCAGCGGCGATGCCCAACAAGTGGACTCCGATCCACTACGGGCTAAAGCCCGTGTGGAGTCGTATGCCCCTGCGCACGTCGAGTCCTTTGTGCAGCGCCTGCTGCCGCACGCCCAGGCGGCAAGCGCCGCGACCGGCATTCCCGCCCGCTTCATGCTGGGGCAGGCGGCGCTGGAGACCGGCTGGGGCAAGGCTGAAATCCGCGGGGCCGACGGCCAGAACAGCCATAACCTGTTCGGCATCAAGGCCGGCGCAGGCTGGACAGGCAAAACGGTCGACATCGTCACCACCGAATTCATCAACGGCAAGCCGCAGAAGCAGGTGGAGACCTTCCGTGCCTACGACTCCTTCGCCGATTCCTTCCGTGACTACGCCAACCTGCTGCGCAGCAACGCGCGCTACCAGAACGTGATCGCGCAGGGGCAGGATGCGGCCGGCTTCGCCCAGGGACTGCAGCAGGCTGGCTATGCCACCGATCCGAATTATGCGCAGAAGCTGATGGGCGTCATTCGCCTGGTGGAAACAGCCTGACTTCAGAAACCGCAAGTGCTACCGATTCCTCCATCAAGCGTATTGATCGCCCTTCCCTGAAACCAACCTGTGCATAGATAGATGGCTTCCAACATCCTCGGTATCGGTCAGAGTGCCCTCACTGCCTCACAGGTGGGTCTCAGCACGACCGGCCACAATATCGCGAACGCATCGACGCCCGGCTACAGCCGCCAGGCGGTGGTTCAGGGCGCGTCATTACCGCAGAACTTCGGTTTTGGCTTCCTCGGGCAGGGCACCGAGGTTTCCACGGTCAAACGCATCTACAACGAATATCTGGGCAATCAGGTGCAATCAGCCCAGACCTCGAAAAGCGGGCTCGACAGCTATTACGCGCAGATCAAGCAGATCGACAACCTGCTGGCCGACCCCGCATCCGGCCTGTCGCCAGCCTTGCAGGACTTTTTCAGCGGCATCCAGGAAGTGGCCTCGAATCCGGCGTCCATTCCCTCCCGTCAGGCGGCCCTGTCGTCGGCAGAATCCCTGGCTTCGCGCTTTCACAGCCTGGCTGGGCGACTCGACGAGATCGGACAAGGCGTCAACAGCCAGGTTCTGTCGAGTGTCGGCGCCATCAACTCCTATGCGGAGCAGATTGCAAACCTGAACGATGCAATCGGCCGGGCCCAGCGCGCGACCGGGCAGCCCCCCAATGACCTGCTCGACATGCGCGACCAGCTGATCCTGGACCTGAACAAGGAAGTCAAGGCGACCGTGGTCAAACAGGGGGACGACGGCTACAACGTTTTCATCGGCAACGGCCAGCCCCTGGTGGTGGGTGGGGTCACGTTCAAGCTCAGCAACCTGACTTCTCCCACCAACCCTTCGAAAATCGAGGTGGCCTACCAGACCAGCAACGGCGACCTGGTGATCCTGGCCGATTCGGGTATCGTCGGCGGCAAGCTGGGGGGGCTGATCGAATTCCGCAACAAGACGCTGGAGCCGACGCAGAACGCCCTGGGCCGCGTTGCCATCGGGCTGGCCATCACCTTCAATGGACAGCACGACGATGGTTACGATCTCGATGGCAATCCGGGCGGCCCCATGTTCTCGCTCCCGTCCCCGGTGGTTACCGCGAACAGTGGCAATGTCGGGATAACGGCCGACATCACCGCCCAGATCAGCGACCCTGCTGCGCTCACCGCCAGCGATTACCGCCTGCAGTTCGACGGCACCAATTACACGGTAACCCGGCTGTCCGACAACTTCACTTTCCCCCCGGGCGCGCTCCCGCAAACCGTGGATGGTGTCGAAGTGGACCTGGCATCCGGCGCGCCCGTGGCAGGCGACAGCTTCCTCATTCGCCCCACCGTCAACGGCGCATCCGGTATCGGTGTGGCGATCACCGATCCCAGGCTGATCGCGGCCGCCGCGACCACCGGCGCCGTGGGCGACAACGGCAATGCGCTGAAGCTCGGCGCACTGCAAACCGCCAACATCATGAGCGGCGGCACCTCCACCTATCAGGGCGCCTATTCGCAGATCGTCAGCCAGATCGGCAACAAGACCCGCGAACTCGACGTGACCAGCAGCGCCGCGGGCAAGCTGCTCAACGAGGCGACCTTGTCCTTGCAGAACGAGTCGGGCGTCAACCTCGACGAAGAGGCGACCAATCTTCTGCGCTACCAGCAGGCCTATCAGGCCGCTGCCAAGGTTATGCAGATCGCCAGCGAAATGTTCGACACGCTGCTCACACTCGGCCGATAAGGGGATACGAACATCATGCGCATCAGCACCCACACCCTGTTCGAGTCCGGCGCCGCCCGCATCGGTGAATTGCAGTCCGGTCTGGTCAAGACCCAGCAGCAGATCGCCACCGGCCGGCGCATTCTTGCGCCGTCGGATGATCCGGTTGCGGCTGCGCGTGCGCTCGAGGTCACCCAGACGCAGTCGCTCAACACCCAGTACGGCGCCAACCGCCAGCACGCCAAAAGCGCGCTCGGTGCGGTGGAAGGCACGCTGACGAGCGTGACTGCGCTGCTGCAGGACGTCAAGACCACCGTCATCGCGGCCGGCAACGCCGCATTGAGCGATACGGAACGCGGCTTCATGGCAACCGAGCTGAGTGCCCGCCTGGAAGAACTGCTGGGCTTGGCCAATACCCGCGATGCGGTCGGCAATTATCTGTTCTCCGGCTTTCAGACCACGACCCCCGCGTTTTCCAAAGACGCAATCACCGGCGTGGTGACGTATGACGGCGACCAGGGGCAGCGGCTGCTTCAAGTCGACGCCACGCGCCAGATGTCGGTCACCGCACCGGGGTCCACCGTGTTCCAGGGGGGGCAGGATGTATTTCAGACCCTGAACGATCTGGTCGTCCTGTTGCAGACATCAGGGGCCCCGTCGTCAGTCGTTCTGGGCACCCACAACGACAATCTGGACCTGGCCCTGGACAGCGTGCTCACGGTCCGCGCATCGGTCGGCTCGCGCCTGAAGGAGCTCGATTCGCTCGACTATGCGGGCGAGGATCGCAACCTGCAGTACAGCCAGATTCTGTCCGAACTGCAGGACCTTGACTACGCCAAGGCGCTCACGCAGTTCTCGCAGCAGCAGACCACGCTCGAAGCAGCGCAGCAGTCGTTCGTGAAAGCCTCCGGGCTGTCGCTCTTCAACTACATCTGAGCCCGCGATGCATTCCCATGAAACCCAAATCAGCGGATTGATGAATGCGCAGGTCGTGCGCCTGCTGTCCGGCGTGTCGGTTCATGGCGACCAACACCTGGCCGAGGTGGAGCAGGACCTGGTGCAGATGAATATGCTGCTCGACGAGGCGATCAAGAAACTGTACGCGAGCTTCATGGCGATACATCACGCGGTCGAGTTGCAGCAGGAAGCCCTGAACGATCTGCAGGGTGGCAGCATGCCTGTGCCCGTGTACGCGGCGCGTTTCGAGGTGCTGCGTGGCGAGATCAACCAGCATGTCGGTGCCGCGGTGACAGGTTTGCAGTTTCAGGACATGACCAGCCAGTTGATCGGCCGCATGGCGCAGCACCTTGCCGGTTTGCGTGGCGTGTTCGACGCACTCGACACCCATGATTCAACACTGCCGGTGAGCGGAGACAAAGCCATGCTGGAGATGCTGAATCACATGAGCGAACGGGTGGACGCGCGTGTCTCCGGGCTGGCCGGCGGGGTACGCAGCACGGTGAACCAACGCCACATGGAAAGTGGCGATGTCGAGCTGTTTTGAAATGACGGAGTACGCGGACAGGGGTCCGCACATGACAGAGAGCGGGAACAACGATGAGTAAAACAATTCTTGCAGTGGATGACTCGGGATCGCTGCGCCAGATTCTGTCCTTCAGCCTGAAGGCGGCCGGCTATGGCGTGATCGAGGCCGTGGATGGGCAGGATGGCCTGGACAAGGCGAAGCGGCAGCAGGTGGACATGGTGCTGACCGACCAGAACATGCCCGGCATGGATGGCCTGAGCCTGATCCGTGCGCTGCGCAAGATGAAGAACTACCAGAGTGTGCCGATCCTGATGCTGACCACCGAGTCCGGCGACGAGATGAAGGCCCAGGGCCGTGCAGCGGGCGCCAATGGCTGGCTGGTCAAGCCGTTCGATCCGGCGCGGCTGACCGAAGTGGTCAGAAAACTGATCGGCTGAGCAATCGGCGATTGAATGTGCAGCGCATAAATAATACGGAGTTCAAAGATGACTATTGATATGAGCCAGTTCTACCAGGTGTTTTTCGACGAGGCAGACGAACTGCTCGCCGAAATGGAGAAACTGCTTCTGGCTCTCGACGTCTCCGCGCCGGATAGCGAAGACCTCAATGCGATTTTTCGCGCCGCGCATTCCATCAAGGGCGGCGCCGCCACCTTCGGCTTCAGCGACATTACCGAAGTCACCCACATGCTGGAATCGCTGCTCGACCGAATCCGCAAGGGCGAGATGGCGCTGACCGGCGAGCATGTGGATGCCTTCCTGGTTGCCAAGGACATCCTGGCCATGCAGATGGAAGGCCATCATCATGCGGCGAGCGTCGACCAGGCTGCGGTTGACAGCGTGTGCGAGCGCCTGCGAGCGCTGTCCCAGGGGATCCTCGCGACAACGCCAGCCCCCGAGGCCGCACCGGCCCCCGTCGCCGTTGCTGAGCCGGTCGAATCCGAATCTGCCCCGGTTGCGGTTGCGGATGCGGATGGCAACTTCTGTTTCCGCATCGAATTGCCCGACGTACCGCAACGCGATGTCGATGCGCTGGCAGCCGAACTGGGCCTGCTTGGCACGATCAGCCAGGAAACCCTGGCCGACAAGCGCGTTGCCTTCACCCTGGTCACCAGCGAAGGGCTCGACAGCATTGTCGCGATCTGCTCGTTCGTCCTTGACCCGGACGATCTCAAAATCACCAGCGGTACGGATGCGGCCCCTGCGAATGAGGATCCGGGTTATGGGCTCTTCGCGCCGCTGAATGCTGACGCTGCGCCCGCGCAGGCCGCTGTTGAGCCGGCGGCGGCGCCTGCAGCGGTCCAGGCGGCAACGGCGGAAAACGCGCAAGCTGCCGAGACCAAGAACTATGGACGGCGCGCCACCGACAAGGAAGGCGGCAGCCAGGAATCATCGTCGATCCGTGTCGGCATCGAAAAAGTCGACCAGCTGATCAACCTGGTCGGCGAACTGGTCATCACCCAGGCCATGATCGAGCAGCGCATCAACGCGCTGGACCCCATTGTGCACGAGCGCCTGCTCAACAGCGTCGGACAGCTGACCCGCAACACGCGCGACCTGCAGGAAGCGGTGATGTCGATCCGCATGATGCCGATGGACTACGTGTTCTCCCGCTTCCCGCGCATGGTGCGCGATCTGGCCGGCAAGCTGGGCAAGAAGGTCGAGTTCGTCACGCGCGGCGCGGCGACCGAACTCGACAAGGGATTGATCGAGCGCATCGTTGACCCGCTCACCCACCTGGTGCGCAACAGCGTCGATCATGGGATCGAAATGCCCGAGGTGCGCAGCGCCAAAGGCAAGAGCGCGGCCGGCAGGCTGACCCTGTCGGCCGCGCATCAGGGCGGCAACATCGTGATCGAGGTGAGCGACGATGGCGGCGGCCTGAGCCGCGACAGGATTCTCGCCAAGGCGAAGCAGCAGGGCCTGCCGGTGTCGGACACGATGCCCGATGCCGACGTCTGGCAACTGATCTTCGCCCCCGGTTTTTCCACCGCGGAAGTCGTCACTGACGTGTCCGGACGCGGTGTGGGCATGGACGTGGTCAAGCGCAACATCACGGCAATGGGCGGCACCGTCGACATCCGTTCCGTTCCGAACGCAGGCACCACGATCGCGATTTCGTTGCCGCTGACGCTGGCCATCCTCGACGGCATGTCGGTCAAGGTGGGCGAAGAGGTGTACATCCTGCCGCTGGGCTACGTCATCGAGTCGCTGCAGCCGATGGCGGCGGACGTCAAGGAAATTGCCGGCCAGGGCCAGGTGGTCAAGATTCGCGAAGAGTATTTGCCGCTGATTCCGCTGTACCAGATTTTTGCCATCGAACCGGGCTTCACCGACCCCTCGCAGGGAATCGTCGTCATTCTCGAAGCCGACGGCAAAAAGGCCGCCCTGCTGGTCGACAGCCTGGTTGGCCAGCAGCAGGTCGTGGTCAAGAACCTCGAGTCGAATTTCCGCAAGGTGGCTGGAATTTCCGGCGCCACCATCCTGGGTGATGGCGGCGTTTCGCTGATCCTCGATGTGTCCGCGCTGTTGCGCTCAAGCCGTCAGCTCAATACCGAACCCGTTTTTTTCTGAAACCAAACAGACCTATCAAGCCATGTCATACAACACACAGACACAAGCACAAACCGAAGCGGGAGAAACCGCTGGACGAGAGTTTCTGGCCTTCACCCTGGGCAAGGAAGAGTACGGCATCGACATCCTGCGGGTTCAGGAGATTCGCGGTTACGAGCCGGTCACCCGGATCGCCAATTCGCCTGAATTCATCAAGGGCGTGGTGAACCTGCGCGGCATCATCGTGCCGATCGTCGACATGCGCATCAAATTCAACCTGGGCACCCCCACCTATGATCAATTCACCGTGGTCATCATCCTGAACATTGGCGGACGGGTGGTGGGCATGGTGGTGGACAGCGTTTCCGACGTCACCACGCTGTCGCCGGAGCAGGTGAAACCCTCCCCCGAGATGGGGACGAGCTTCGACAGCGAATATCTGATCGGCCTGGGCACGCTCGACGAGCGCATGCTGATCCTGGTGGATATCGACAAGCTGATGTCCAGCGCCGAAATGGGGCTGATCGAGAAAATCGCGGCCTGAGCAATCATCGAATAATTCAATAAATCCAATCACATAAATCGGAGAGTACGAACGTGTTTAAGAATCTGAGCATCAAAGCGCGGCTGGTATTCATTCTGGCTTTTCTGTCGGCCCTGCTGCTCGTCATCGGCGGCATCGGCCTCAGCGGCATGAGTAAAACCGAGGCGGGCCTGAAAACGGTTTACGAGGACCGCACCATTCCGCTCGGCCAGGTGGGGAATGTTGAGGTTCTGTTGCTGAAAAACCGGATTGCCATCACGGCTGCCCTGGCCACCCCTACACCGGAAGTCATTGCCGATTCCACCGCAAAAGTCGAAACCAACATCGCGGAAATCAGCAAGATTTGGGACGCCTACATGGCGACCTATCTCACGCCGGAGGAGAAGGTTCTGGCCGATAAATTTGCCGTGGATCGCAAGGCGTTTGTCGTCGAGGGCCTGAAGCCTGCAATCGCCGCCTTGCGCGCAAACGATATCGAAGCGGCGAATCAAATCGTGGTGGATAAAATCCGCCCGCTCTATCAACCCGTTGGTGAGGGTATTGGCGCACTGGCCAAGCTGCAACTGGATGTCGCCAAGCAGGAATACGAACTGGCACAAGCGCGCAGCGCGAACAGCCGCAACATCGCCATCGCTGCGATTGCCATTGGCCTGGTTCTGTCCGCGTGGCTCGGCTTCATGCTGATCCGTTCCATCACCGGCCCCCTGAATGCCGCGGTGAAACTGGCGCGTGGCGTGGCCGAAGGCGATCTGACGCAACGCATCGAGGTCCACTCGACGAATGAAGTCGGTCAGATGATGCAGGCGCTGAAAGACATGAACGACAGCCTGGTGAGGGTGGTCGGTCAGGTGCGCACCGGTGTCGACACCGTGGCCACCGCGTCGAGCCAGATTGCCGCCGGCAACCTCGACCTGTCCTCCCGCACCGAACAGCAGGCGTCGAGTCTTGAGGAAACGGCCAGCTCGATGGAAGAACTGACCAGCACCGTCAGGCAGAACGCCGAGAACGCCCGTCAGGCCAACCAGCTGGTGGTGTCCACCGCCGATGTCGCGGTCAAGGGCGGCCAGGTCGTCGGCCAGGTTGTCGACACCATGGCCTCGATCAAGGAAAGCTCGCGCAAGATTTCCGACATCATCGGCGTCATCGACGGCATCGCCTTCCAGACCAACATCCTGGCGCTGAACGCCGCGGTCGAGGCTGCGCGTGCCGGCGAACAAGGCCGCGGCTTCGCCGTCGTCGCCTCCGAAGTCAGAAACCTCGCGCAGCGCTCCGCCAGCGCCGCCAAGGAGATCAAGGGCCTGATAGAGGATTCCGTCGGCAAGGTCGACGCCGGCAGCGAACTGGTGGACAAAGCCGGTCACACCATGGAAGAGATCGTCAGCTCGGTCAAGCGCGTCACCGACATCATGAGCGAGATTGCGGCAGCGAGCCAGGAGCAGAGCGCCGGCATCGAACAGGTCAACCAGGCGATCACGCAGATGGACGACGTGACCCAGCAGAATGCCGCGCTGGTGGAAGAGGCCGCGGCGGCCTCCGAGAGCCTGCAGGATCAGGCGAGCAAACTCACCGAGGCGGTAAGCGTGTTCAAGCTGGAGCAGGGGGCCTATGGCGTGCGCCCGGCCCATGGCGCGACGGCTGCATCGAATACCTCGATCCGCACGAACAACGCGAAGGGCATCAAGGCCACGCCCAAGGCCATGCCGGCGCCGGCTGCGCGACCGAAGAAGCTTGCGGTGGCGGGTGGTGGCAACGAGGAGTGGGAAGAGTTCTGAGCGTGCGCAATGTCACAGGCGGCATCAACTGAGCCGCAGCTGTGAAGGCTTCCAGACGACGATCGGCAGCGCTGGTTTTGCAGGCTCGAATTGAATGTGCATCAGATTGGATGAAAGGCAAAAAATGTTGGCGAATCTGAACATCAAGTCGCGGCTGGTATTTGTGATCGGCTTCCTCTCCTTGCTGCTGATGGGCATCGGGATCATGGGCCTGACAAGCCTGGGCTCGACCAACAGCGCCTTCAAGAGTGTCTACGAGGACAGGGTGGTCACACTGGGGCAGCTGGAACGCATTTCTGCCCTGGTCAACAAAAACCAGATCCTCGTTGGCGAAGCGGTTGTCGGCCAGTTATCGGCCTTCCCCGAAGATGTGGCAGTGGTCGACAAGCAGGTCGTCGAGGCCAGGCAGGTGATAGAAGAAATCAACACGACCTGGAAGGCCTATACGGCCAACCGGCTGACTGCCGAAGAAAAGAAACTCGCCGACGTCTTCGACGCCAACCGACTTGGCTATGGCCGAGCAGGCCTGATGCCGGCGCTTGCCGCCTTGAGCGGCCATGATTTCCAGCAGGCCAGTGAAATCCTGCAGGGGGAGATGAAAGCGTCCTACCCCGCAGTGCGGCAAAGCGCGGAAGCGTTGATTGCCTTGCAACTCAAGATTGCCAAGGCTGAATTTGAGGCTGCGCAAACCCGATTTGCTCTGGTTCGCAACATCTCCATCGTGGTCATCGTGTTCGGCGTGCTGCTGGCCGCCCTGATCGGCTTCTGGCTGATCCGCGCCATCACCCGCCCCCTGGACGCCGCCGTGAAACTGGCGCGCGGCGTGGCTGCGGGCGATCTCACCCAGCGCATCGACGTCAACTCGACGAATGAAATCGGTCAGCTGCTGCAGGCGCTGAAAGACATGAACGAGAGCCTGGTGGGCGTGGTCGGCCAGGTGCGTGCCGGTGTCGACACCGTGGCCCACGCGTCGAGCCAGATTGCCGCCGGCAACCTCGACCTGTCTTCCCGCACCGAATCGCAGGCCTCCAGCCTGGAAGAAACCGCCAGCTCGATGGAAGAGCTGACCAGCACCGTCAGGCAGAACGCCGAGAACGCGCGTCAGGCCAACCAGCTGGTGGGATCCACCTCTGACGTCGCCGTCAAGGGCGGCCAGGTCGTGGGTCAGGTGATCGACACCATGGCCTCGATCAAGGACAGCTCGAGGAAGATCGCCGACATCATCGGCGTCATCGATGGCATTGCCTTCCAGACCAACATCCTGGCGCTGAACGCCGCAGTGGAAGCTGCGCGTGCCGGCGAGCAGGGGCGCGGTTTCGCGGTGGTCGCCGCCGAAGTCAGAAACCTCGCCCAGCGCTCCGCCGGTGCCGCCAAGGAGATCAAGGCCCTGATCGAGGATTCGGTCGGCAAGGTCGACGCCGGCGGCAAGCTGGTGGACGAAGCCGGCAAGACCATGGGCGAGATCGTCAGCTCGGTCAAGCGCGTCACCGACATCATGAGCGAGATCGCCGTGGCGAGCCAGGAGCAGAGTTCCGGCATCGAGCAGGTCAACCAGGCCATCACGCAGATGGACGACGCGACGCAGCAGAACGCCGCCCTGGTGGAAGAAGCCGCGGCTGCGGCCGAAAGCCTGCAGGACCAGGCGGCCAAGCTGGCCGACGCGGTGAGCGTGTTCAGGCTGGATGCAGGTGCTTACACCGTGCGCACCGACTTGCCGGTCCTGAATGACGTCGTGTCGACATCGCCGAAGACCAAGTCCGAAGCCATGCCGGCACCCGCTGCGCGGCCGAAGAAACTGGCCGCCGGCGGCGGAAGCAGTGATGAGTGGGAAGAGTTCTGAGTGGTCGTCTGCCCTGATGCCAGGCCTGCATTGAATCTGGAGACAAATCGTTTCCTGTGGGGCGGGCGGCTCAGGATGGACGAGCGTCTTGGCCGTTAACCGAAATTGAAGTGTGGATTAGAAGGTAGTGCAGAAATGAAGTTGAAATCGAAAATCATCATGAGCATGGGGATGGTGTTCATGCTTTTCAGCGTGGCGATCGGCGTGGCGCTGACCGGCATGCAGAGCAACAAGAACCGCTTCGAACAGTTCCTGGAACAGGATCTGGCGCTTGCCCAGGCAGCAACCAATCTCTATGCCCATGGTTTGCAAATGGGCCAGGCCTTGCGCAATATCGTCATGGACCCGACCAATCAGGCAGCTTACAAGAACCTGGAGGCATCATCGGCCGAGTTCAGGACCAACAGCGAGAAGGCACTGGCCCTTGCCGCAAGCGCGCCCGCCGACCTGAAGATCCTGCAGGAAGTGGTGGCGCTTCGCGAGCAGCAAATCCCCATCCAGGCGAAAATCGTTTCGCTGGCGGGTTCGGACCAGGCGGCAGCCATTGCTGCGATCAGTCTGGAAGAAACCCCGGTGTGGCGCAACATCCGGACGCGCCTGATGGACTTCACCAAGGAAAAGAACACCGCGGTTGAAAACACCAAGGCCGAGATGGCAGCGTTTAGCCAGCGCATGCTGACGATTACGCTGGTGCTCGTGGTGGCGGCGCTGGTCGTCGCAAGCGCGATCGTCTGGTGGCTGGTGCGCCACATCATGAAGCAGCTTGGCGGCGAGCCGGCCTATGCCGTGGAAGTGGCCCGTGCAATCTCGGAGGGAGATTTCTCAAAGACGGTTGCCCTCGAGAAAGGCGACACCACGAGCCTGCTGTTCGCGATCAACGCCATGCGCCAGAACCTGACTGCAACGGTTGGTGAAATCCGGCATTCGACCGAAGCCATTGCGGTGGCTACGCGCGAGATCGCCACCGGCAATGCCGACCTGTCCTCGCGCACCGAATCGCAGGCGTCGAGTCTTGAAGAAACGGCCAGCTCGATGGAAGAGCTGACCAGCACCGTCAGGCAGAACGCCGAGAACGCCCGTCAGGCCAACCAGCTTGTTGTCTCCACCGCCGACGTTGCGGTCAAGGGCGGCCAGGTCGTCGGACAGGTCGTCGACACCATGGCCTCGATCAAGGACAGCTCCAGGAAGATCTCCGACATCATCGGCGTCATCGACGGCATCGCCTTCCAGACCAACATCCTCGCCTTGAACGCTGCGGTCGAAGCCGCACGTGCCGGCGAACAGGGCCGTGGTTTCGCGGTGGTCGCCTCCGAAGTGCGCAACCTGGCGCAGCGTTCCGCGAGTGCCGCCAAGGAGATCAAGGGCCTGATCGAGGATTCGGTCGGCAAGGTCGACGCCGGCGGCAAGCTGGTGGACGAAGCCGGCAAGACCATGGACGAGGTTGTCAGCTCGGTCAAACGCGTCACCGACATCATGAGCGAGATTGCCGCGGCGAGCCAGGAGCAGAGCGCCGGCATCGAGCAGGTCAACCAGGCCATCACGCAGATGGATGACGTGACCCAGCAGAACGCTGCGCTGGTCGAGGAGGCCGCGGCGGCGGCCGAGAGCCTGCAGAACCAGGCCGGCACACTGGCCGAGGCGGTGAGCGTGTTCAGGCTGGAAGCGGGGGCCCACAGCCCACGTGCGGTACTGCCGGTGCTGAGCGACCGAATCGTGCCGATGCCGCACAGGGCGGCCGAAGCCAAGCCCAAGGCGGTGCCGGCGCCGCTTGTTCGGCCGAAGAAGCTGGCAGCCGCGGGGGGCGGCGGCAACGACGAGTGGGAAGAGTTCTGATATGCTCGACGGGGAAGCATCATCCCGAGATCGCAAGCCGATCGCCTGACTCGTCGATGCCATCGCACGGCCCGCAGCCCTCTTGGACTGCGGGCTTTTTTACGTGTGCAGCGTGCGAAACCTGAGTGGCTGTGTGTTCAAGCGGAAACATGGGGCGAATGCCCTAAGTAAACGAATCGAATTGCCGATAACACATATAAGAGTCAGCCTGTTGACAGCCCCGTCCAAGTTCACCCTTGCTCCACTTGTATGGAGCGATGGGGAGCAGCCATGACGGCGCGCGAAAAGTGTTTTAGAAATGACTTGAACGACCGCTGGCTTTTGCGGCGTGGCGGGACAAGTCCTGGGATCACATGTCAGTCTGACTGTGGTGTGTATGTAGTGTGAGTTTTTGAATTGTCTTGAAAAAAGGAAATATTGAAATGAGCAGCAAATTGATGAAGTCCGGAATGGCAATGATGGCAATGGTGGCTGTAACACTGTCGGGTGGCGCCGTTGCGGCCGAGGGGGGCGCGACAGCCAAGGAAGCCGAAGCGATGGTGAAGAAGGGCGTTGCCTACATCAAGGCCAACGGCAATGACAAAGGCTATGCCGAGATCAGCACCAAGGGCGGGCAATTCTCTGACCGCGATCTCTACCTGGTGGTCTATGGGCTCGACGGCAAGGTATTGGCCCATGGCGCGAACCAGAAAATGGTCGGCAAGGATCTGATCGGCCTCAAGGATGTTGACGGCAAGGAATTCGTGCGCGAGCGCGTGGAAATGGCCAAAGCCAAGAACACTTTCTGGCAGGACTACAAATTCACCAATCCCGAGACCAAGAAGGTCGAGCCCAAGTCGATGTACTGCGAGCGACTGGACGTCACGGTTGTGTGTGGCGGCATCTACAAGTAAAGACTAAAGCGAAAATCAGTTATGGCGCGGGTAATGCCCGCGCCGCAGCAAGCTGAATTAATACAAGATATTAGCGAGAACAGCAATGAAGGTATGGCAAAAAATCATGGTAGCGCCAGGGGTGGCAATATTGTTCCTGGTCATCCTGGGCGTGATGTCATACAGCGTTCTGAATCGCCAGAATACGGCGTTGGATGAGCTCTATACCGATCGTTTTGGCAATTACCAGATGGCGGCCAATTCAGCACAAGAGATCAGTGAAGTGCATTCCAATGTCTATCGGTTGTTTACCTGGATCGGCAATTTAGACGAAGACAAGGTTACGCAAATTACAAACGAGCAGAAAAACAAAATTGATGCAGTCGCCAAAGATCTTGCGCAGTTTGCAGTTCGTTCCGGCTTGGCTGAGGATGAAAGCAAGCTCGCAAAATCCATCATCAAGCAACTTGAAAAATACAAATCCGATCTGCTTACGGCGATCGATTTGAGCACCGTGGATGTCAGCACGGGCATGAGCGCCATGCAGACAGCCGATGACGAATTTCAGTCGCTCGTCAAGAGCTTGGACAAGCTGGTACAGCTTGAAAAGAAGTTGGCACAGGCGAGCCATGAAAGTGCTGGCAATGCCTTCTCACAAGTTTCAGTGGCCCTGATTGTTCTGCTACTGCTTGCGCTGGTCATTTCTGGTTGGGTGGCTTTTTTCATGAGCCGTGTGATTGTTAAACCTCTCAAGCACGCCATTGCGGTGGCTGATCATATTGCCAGCGGCGACCTGACGCAGACCATCGAAGTACGCAGCAAGGACGAAACCGGCCAGCTGATGCAGGCGATGAAGAACATGAACGAGAGCCTGGTCAACATCGTCGGCCAGGTGCGCACCGGCACCGAGACCATCGCCGTCGCCTCGCGCGAGATTGCATCGGGCAACGCCGACCTGTCCTCGCGCACCGAATCGCAGGCCTCCAGCCTGGAAGAGACCGCCAGCTCGATGGAAGAGCTGACCAGCACCGTCAGGCAGAACGCCGAGAACGCCCGCCAGGCCAACCAGCTCGTCGTCTCCACCGCCGACGTTGCGGTCAAGGGCGGCCAGGTCGTCGGCCAGGTCGTCGACACCATGGCCTCGATCAAGGAAAGCTCCAGGAAGATCTCCGACATCATCGGCGTCATCGACGGCATCGCCTTCCAGACCAATATCCTCGCATTGAACGCTGCGGTCGAAGCCGCACGTGCCGGCGAACAGGGCCGCGGTTTCGCGGTGGTGGCCTCCGAAGTGCGCAACCTGGCGCAGCGCAGCGCCAGTGCCGCCAAGGAGATCAAGGGCCTGATCGAGGATTCGGTCGGCAAGGTCGACGCCGGCAGCGAACTGGTGGACAAAGCCGGTCACACCATGGAAGAGATCGTCAGCTCGGTCAAGCGCGTCACCGACATCATGAGCGAGATCGCCGCAGCGAGCCAGGAACAGAGCGCCGGCATCGAGCAGGTCAACCAGGCCATCACCCAGATGGATGACGCGACGCAGCAGAACGCCGCCCTGGTCGAGGAGGCTGCCGCTGCGGCCGAGAGCCTGCAGGATCAGGCGGCCAAGCTGGCCGACGCGGTGAGCGTGTTCAAGCTGGAAGGTGCAGCGTACAGCGTGCGTCCTGAGCAACCCGTCCAGAAAAATATCGTGACTGCCTTGCCGAGGAGGCAGCCAAGGCTGTGTCCAGCCCGGTTACGCGGCCGAAGCAGCTCGCCGCCGGTGGAGGCAGCAGTGCCGAGTGGGAAGCGTTTTAAACAGGATAAAACAAGAGCAATACCGATAAAAAAGAAAAAGCAGTGAATCGTCGGGGCCCACGATCAGAGCATAGGCATGGAATTGGATCGCAGGTCAAAGGGAGACAGTAAATTCAAATTTATTTAGGGAACCTGCAATGCGAACCAATATGCCAGTCAGCAATGTCGAGTATGTCCTCAAAGACACGGAAACCGTCGTGTCGAAGACGGACCTGCACGGCAATATCACCTACGTCAACCAGGACTTCGTCAACATCAGCGGCTTTTCCGAAGCCGAACTGATGGGGCAGCCGCAGAACATCGTGCGCCACCCCGACATGCCGGTCGAGGCCTTCGCGGATTTCTGGCGCACCCTCAAGAGCGGCAAGGCCTGGACCGGCCTGGTGAAGAACCGCTGCAAGAACGGCGATCATTACTGGGTGCTGGCCAATGCGGCCCCCATCATCGAGAACGGAAAAATCACCGGCTATGGGTCGGTTCGGGTGAAGCCCAGCCGCGACCAGGTGCAGGCGGCCGACGGCGCCTACCGTGCCGTCAAGGGCGGCGACAAGTCGCTGGAAATCCACGAGGGCAAGGCGGTCAAGCGTTCGATGTTCCCGACGGCAAGCGCGATCAAGGCGGTTTCCATCAAATCTATCCTGGCGCTCATGGTGGGCGCCGCCGTTCTGTTGTCGCTGTCGCTGGAGCTGCTGGCCTCGCTCGGCGCCGGCAACCCGTCCGCCATGAACTGGCTGATGGTTATCGCGGCGATAAATGTGCCGCTGGTGGGCCTGTTTGCCTGGATGCTGAACCGCTGTGTGGTGACGCCGCTGGAGCAGACCCGATTGGACATCGAGCGCATGAGCTCGGGCGACCTGACCGGCGACATCGAGCCCAAGGGCATGGCAGAAATGGCCAGAATGCTCGACGCGCTGCGCGTGCAGCAAATCAACATCAAGCTGCTGGTCGGACAGATCAAGGAAGTGACGGATGGGGTGAACGCCGGCGCCAGCGAAATCGCCTCGGGCAATGCGGACCTGTCCTCGCGCACCGAATCGCAGGCATCCAGCCTGGAAGAGACCGCCAGCTCGATGGAAGAGATGACCAGCACCGTCAGGCAGAACGCCGAGAACGCGCGCCAGGCCAACCAGCTTGTTGTCTCCACCGCCGACGTTGCGGTCAAGGGCGGCCAGGTCGTGGGTCAGGTCATCGACACCATGGCCTCGATCAAGGAAAGCTCGCGCAAGATTTCCGACATCATCGGCGTCATCGACGGCATCGCCTTCCAGACCAATATCCTCGCCTTGAACGCTGCGGTCGAAGCCGCACGTGCGGGCGAACAGGGCCGCGGCTTTGCGGTGGTCGCCTCCGAAGTGCGCAACCTGGCCCAGCGCTCCGCCGGTGCCGCCAAGGAGATCAAGGGCCTGATCGAGGATTCGGTCGGCAAGGTCGAGGCCGGCGGCAAGCTGGTGGATGAAACGGGCGTAGCCATGGACGAGATCGTCAACTCGGTCAAGCGCGTCACCGACATCATGGGCGAGATTGCGGTGGCGAGCCAGGAGCAAAGTTCCGGTATCGAGCAGATCAATCAGGCCGTGGGCCAGATGGACGAAATGACCCAGCAGAATGCTGCCGTGGTCGAAGAAGCGGCCGCCGCGTCGGAAAGCCTGCAAGAGCAGGCATTCAAGCTGTCGCAGCTGGTGGCCAGCTTCAGACTGGTGCCGGGTAGCCATGGCACAGCCCATCGTGGAGGCGTAAAGCTCACGCCAGCCCCGGTCCGGTCGAGAGCCAAGGCGGCACCCGCGCTGAAGAAACTGGCAGCGGTTGGCCGCAGGTAGGGGGAGGCCATGTAGACCATCCGGATCGTCGAAACGGTATGTCGCCACCTGCCATCAGGCCGGTGGCACCGGGCAGAAGCAACACATTTTTTGTTTTTCAGGTATTGATCAATGCGGTCCAACTTACCAATCACCAACGTCGAATATGTCTTGAGGGATGATGAGGCGCCGACGTCGAAGACGGATATTCACGGCAACATCACCTACGTCAACCAGGACTTCATCAACATCAGCGGTTTTTCCGAAGCCGAACTGCTGGGGCAGCCGCATAACATCGTGCGCCACCCCGACATGCCGGTAGAGGCCTTTGCGGATTTGTGGCGCACCCTCAAGAGCGGCAAGCCGTGGACCGGCATTGTGAAGAACCGCTGCAAGAACGGCGATCATTACTGGGTGGAAGCCAACACGGCACCCATCATCGAGAACGGAAAAACCGTCGGTTATACCTCGGTTCGCGGCAAGCCTGCCCGCGACCAGGTGCAGGCGGCAGAGGGCGCTTACCGTGCCATCAAGGCGGGCGACACGACGCTCGCGATTCATGAAGGCAAGGCGGTCAAGCGTTCTGCGTTTGCGGGACTAGGCGCCCCGAAAGCGGTTTCCCTGAAGTCGATGCTGACGCTCGCAGCCGTCTCGATGGCGTTGCTGTTTGTCTGCATGGGAACCCTGGCCTGGTTCGCGATGACCGGTGACAGCGGGTCCTACATGCGCTGGCAGATGGCCATTGCAGCAGCAGGCGTGCCGTTGGCCGGAATGTTCGGCGTGCTGGCCTATCGCAGCGTGGTGGTGCCGCTGGAACGTACCCGACAGGAAATCGAACGCGTGAGCGCGGGCGATTTGACCGGGAGAATCGAGGCCACGGGCATGACGGAGCTGGCCAGCCTGATGCACTCACTGCGCATGCTGCAGATCAATCTCAGATGGGTGGTCGGACAGATCACAGAAAGCACGGATCTCGTGAATGCCGGCGCGCACGAAATTGCGTCCGGCAACACGGATTTGTCCGGACGCACCGAGTCGCAGGCCGCCTCGCTGGAGGAAACCGCCAGTTCGATGGAGCAGCTCACCGGCACCGTCAAGCAGAATGCCGAGCAGGCCCGCCACGCCAGCCAGCTGGTGACGTCGACAGCCGATATCGCGACGAGCGGGGGCCAGGTTGTCGGAAGGGTCGTCGACACCATGGCCTCGATCAAGGAAAGCTCGCGGAAGATTGCCGACATCATCGGCGTCATCGACGGCATCGCCTTCCAGACCAACATTCTCGCCTTGAACGCCGCGGTTGAAGCCGCGCGCGCCGGCGAGCAGGGGCGCGGTTTTGCGGTGGTCGCCACGGAAGTGCGCAACCTGGCGCAGCGCAGTGCGGGCGCAGCCAAGGAGATCAAGACCCTGATCGAGGATTCCGTCGGCAAGGTCGATGCCGGCGGCAAGCTGGTGGACGAAATGGGCGAAGCAATGGACGATATCGTGACCTCGGTGCAACTGGTGACGGATATCATGGGCGGAATTGCCGCGGCCAGCGTGGAGCAGAGCGCGGGAATCGATCAGGTCAACCAGGCCGTGGGCCATATGGACGAAATCACCCAGCAGAACGCGGCCCTGGTCGAACAGGCTGCGGCGGCGTCCGAGAGCATGAAGGTCCAGGCGGACAAGCTGACGCAACTGGTGGCCAGCTTCAAATTGAAGAAGGGGGCCGCCGCCGCTGTCCGTCGCGCTGGCGTCAAGGTCCTTCCTGTACCGATACGGCAGAAAGCCACGCCTGCCGCTGCATCGGCACGCACGCGCAAGCAGGCTGCCATTGGATAACGTCAATATGAATGCGCTATTCGCCCCCCTTCCGGGCAATGCCATCAGCCGGGTTCGGCAGACGTGTGTCTGCCGCGCATCAGCGGACGTTCCGGCATCCGCAGGCGGTTTCGCCAGGAATTGCATCAAGCGGTTTTCCCGGTTGAGGGGCTTCAATTGAATAACCGGGACAGCACCAAGATCTTCGATTTCACGCCGCGCGATTTCGCCCGCGTGCGCGCCCTGATTTACCGACAGGCGGGAATATCGCTGGGCGAAAGCAAGCAGGAGATGGTCTACAGCCGCCTGGCGCGGCGCCTGCGGGCAAAGGGCATCAACACCTTCGAGGAATACCTCGACCAGCTCGAAAGCGGGGCGGACAGCGAGGAGTGGGTGGCCTTTACCAATGCGCTGACCACCAACCTGACCTCGTTTTTTCGTGAGGCGCACCATTTCCCGATTCTTGCCGAGCACATGCTCAATATGAAAGGCCCCCTGTCGATCTGGTGTTCGGCCAGTTCGACCGGGGAGGAGCCGTATTCGATCGCCATGACGGTCTGCGAGGCGTTCGGCACGCTGACGCCGCCGGTCAGCATTGTCGCCACGGATATCGATACCAATGTGCTCGATACGGCGGCGAACGGGGTGTATCCGATCGAGCGGATCAACAAGATGGAGCAGGGTCGCGTCAAGCGCTTCTTTCAGCGGGGCAAGGGTGAACGCTCAGGGCTGGTGCGGGTGCGCCCCGAACTGCGTCAGCTGATCACCTTCAAGCCGCTCAATCTGCTGGCCGGCAGCTGGCCGGTGAGCGGGCCGTTTGATGTCATCTTCTGCCGCAATGTGATGATCTATTTCGACAAGCCTACGCAGAGCAGGATTCTTGCGCGGTTTGTGCCCTTGCTGAAACCGGAGGGTCTGCTGTTTGCCGGACATTCCGAGAACTTCATGTACGCGACCGATGCGTTCAGGCTGCGCGGCAAGACGGTGTATGAGCTGGACCCCCGTCATGGTGGCGCAAGGAAGGCCACATGAATCCTGCCATCGAAGAACATCTGGCGACCAACCTGTACTACGACCGGTCATTCGACTGCGAGGCCGCCAAGATCCTGCCCGGCGAGTATTACTTCACCGGCAAGCCGATGGTCATCGTGACGGTGCTGGGGTCCTGCGTGGCGGCCTGCATCCGCGACCGCGTGTCGGGAATCGGCGGCATGAATCATTTCATGCTGCCGGACAGCGGCGGCGATGCCGGCAGCCCGATGTCGGCGTCGATGCGCTACGGCGCCTACGCCATGGAAGTGCTGATCAACCAGCTGCTCAAGGCGGGCGCCCGCCGCGACAACCTGGAGGCCAAGGTATTTGGCGGCGGCAACGTGTTGCGCGGCTTTACCAGCATCAACGTGGGCGAGCGCAACGCCCAATTCGTGCGTGACTTTCTGCGCACCGAAAACATACGCATCATTGCCGAGGATCTGAACGATGTTCATCCGCGCAAGGTGTATTTCTTCCCGGTCACCGGCAAGGTGCTGGTCAAGAAACTCAGACAACTCAACAACTACACGCTGGTGAAGCGGGAACAGGACTACGCAAGCCGGCTCAAGACCAATACGGTGAGCGGCGAGATCGACCTGTTCTGAACGCCGGAGAGTACGCACAATGACTATCAAGGTTCTGATCGTGGATGATTCGGCGCTGATCCGCAGCGTGATGAAGGAGATCATCAACAGCCAGCCCGACATGGAGGTGGTGGGCGTGGCGCCCGATCCGCTGGTGGCGCGCGATCTGATCAAGCAGACCAATCCGGACGTGCTCACGCTGGACGTCGAGATGCCTAAGATGGACGGCCTGGAGTTTCTCGAGAAACTGATGCGGTTGCGTCCGATGCCCGTGGTCATGGTGTCGTCGCTGACCGAGCGGGGCTCCGACATCACCATGCGCGCGCTGGAAGTGGGGGCGGTGGATTTCGTCACCAAGCCCAAGGTCTCGATCCAGAGTGGCATGCTCGAGTACACCGACCTGATCGCGGAAAAGATCCGCATCGCGTCGCGCGCCCGGATCAAGCCGCGCACCTTGCCGGGCACCCAGGCCAGCCCCCATCTGGCGTCGGTGGGCAACCCCTTCACCAGCAGCGAGAAGCTGATCATCATCGGCGCGTCGACCGGCGGGACCGAGGCGATCAAGGATTTCCTGATCCAGCTGCCGCCGGATTGCCCGGGCATCCTCATCACCCAGCACATGCCGGAAGGCTTCACCCGTTCGTTCGCCAACCGGCTCGACAAGCTGTGCCGGATTTCCGTCAAGGAAGCCGAAGGCGGTGAGCGCGTGCTGCCCGGCCACGCCTATCTGGCGCCGGGGCATTCCCATCTGCTGCTGGTCAGGAGCGGCGCCAACTACATGACCAAACTCGACCAGGGCCCCCCGGTCAATCGCCATCGTCCCTCGGTCGATGTCCTGTTCAACTCGGCGGCGGTCGCGGCCGGCAAGAACGCGGTCGGCGTCATCCTCACCGGCATGGGCAAGGACGGCGCGGCAGGGATGCTGGAAATGAAAAAGGCCGGCGCCTACAACCTGGCGCAGGACGAAGCCTCGTGCGTGGTCTTCGGCATGCCCAAGGAAGCCATCGCCATCGGCGCCACCCACGATGTCGGCCCCTTGCACGAATTGCCGGGGCGGGTGATGCAGTTCTTCGCAGCGCACGGCAACCGAGCCATGCGGGTTTGAGGACGCCGCCAGATCAAGGACGCCGGCCGGTCGAACAACCCATCGTGAGACGATCAATTCAACTCCTGTGCCTGCTGTCTGCCGTGGTATCCAGCGTTATGCTGGCGGCATGCGAACAAGCATCCCCGCCGGCGAAAACGCTGCACTACACCCATGCCCCGGCCGGCCAGGACATTCCGACCTACCGCTTTGCCATCCACCCTCTGCATAACCCGCAAAAACTCAGCGCGGCCTACCAGCCCCTGGTCGATCATCTCAACCGCCAGTTGCAGGGCGTGCACTTCGAACTGGAGGCTTCGCGCGACTACCAGGCCTATGAGCGGAAATTTCGTGACCGAGAGCCGGCGTTCCTGTTGCCCAACCCCTGGCAGACGCTCGATGCCATGAAGGCGGGCTATCACGTCATCGCGATGGCGGGCGATGCGGAAGACTTCAAGGGGGTTTTCGTCGTGCGTAGGGACAGCGGCATACGCATGCCGGCCGACCTCAAGGGCAAGGTGGTGAGCTACCCGTCGCCCACCGCCATGGCAGCTGCGATCATGCCGCAGCATTACCTACATGCACACGGCATCGACATCAACCGGGATATCCAGAACATCTACGTGGGCTCCCAGGAGTCTTCCATCATGAACGCCTATCTGGGCAAGTCGGACGCTGCCGCCACCTGGCCGCCGCCCTGGCGGCTGTTCCAGAAGGACCATCCGGCCGAGGCGGCCCAGCTCGAAATGATTTGGGAGACCCCGTCGCTGCTGAACAACTCGGTGATGGTGCGCGACGACGTGCCGGCGGACATTCGAGAGCAGGTGCGCAAGGCGCTGATCGAACTGGCGCAACAGCCGGCCGGCAAGGCCATCCTGAGCGGCATGCAAACCGCGCGCTTTCACCCGGCCGACAATGCAAGTTATGACAAGGTGCGCGACTATATTTCCCGCTTCGAGCAGGAAGTCCGCCCGGTACAGCAACAGTGATCTTCGACGGGCTGCAAAAATGGCTGACAGGCACCCTGAGGCGACAACTCGTCGTCGGCGTGGTGCTGGTCGTCGCCACAATGATGTCCCTGCTTGTCTGGGATCTGACCCGCCGGCAGCAATCGGCGCTGCTGGCGCAGCAATCCGAACATGCGGCTGCACTGGCCCAAAGCGTCTCCACCTCGGCGGCGGTGTGGGTGGCATCGCGCGACTTCAGCGGGCTGCAGGAAATTGTCGGCGGCCTTGAGCGCTATCCCGATCTGCAGCATGCCATCGTACTCAATGCCAAAGGACAGGTGCTGGCCCATACTGACGCGACGCGACGCGGACTTTATCTGACCGATTTGCCGTCACGCGCGGAACTGACGTTTTTGGGCCAGGACGCGGCCATGGTCGACGTCGCCAGTCCGATTACCCTTTCCGGCCATCACATTGGCTGGGTGCGCGTCGGTCTGGGCCAGCAATCGATTGCTGGCCAACTTGCCCGGATTGCCCGCAACGGAATTTTCTATACCCTGATCGCGGTTGTGCTCGCCGCCATTCTGGCCATGCTGGCAGCGCGCCAACTGACGCGCCGGTTGTACGCCATTCAATCGGTAGCGGATGCGGTTCAAGGCGGTCGCCACGAACTGCGGGCCGACATCCCCGGGGTGGATGAAGCAGCCCAGCTTGCGCGGCAATTCAACGACATGCTCGACACCCTGGAAAAACACAGCGAGGCGCTCGGCCAGGCCAATGCAGCCCTGCGCAGTGAAATCGGGCAGCGCCGGGTTGCCGAGGAAGCGCGCGACCGCATGATCAGCGTCGTTGAAACGTCGCCGGATTACATCAGCATGGCCGACCCTGACGGCAAGATGCTGTACCTGAACCGGGGCGGGTGGGCAATGATCGGGCTGTCCGAGCGCCCCCTCAATGACCTGAGCATCCCTGGCGTGCACCCGCAATGGGCAACCGACATCATCCTTGGCCAGGGCATTCCTGCCGCCTTGCGCGACGGCAGCTGGTCTGGCGAAACCGCGCTGCTGAACATGCGCGACGGCAGCGAGATCCCCGTGTCGCAGATCATTCTGGCCCACCGCGACGCGGACGGAGAATTGCTCTATCTGTCGACGGTGATGCGGGACATCACCGAGCGTAAGCTGGCCGAGAAGCAGCTCCAGCGGCTCAACGAAGAACTGGAGGAGCGGGTGGAGCAGCGCACGGCGGACATGAAGCTGGCCAAGGAAGAGGCCGAGCGCGCCAACCAGGCCAAATCCGAGTTTCTCTCCAGCATGAGCCACGAGTTGCGCACGCCGATGAACGCCATTCTTGGCTTCGGCCAGCTGATGGAATACGACGCCAGCCTGCCCGAAGAGCATCAGGACAACGTGCGGGAGATACTCAAGGCGGGCCACCATCTGCTGGAACTCATCAACGAAGTGCTGGACCTGGCCAAGGTCGAGTCCGGGCACGTCAACCTGTCGCTGGAGCCGGTGGAGGTGTGCACGGTGATCGAGGACTGCCTGGGCCTGGTCGGGCCTCTGGCCGACAGGCGCGGCATCCGGCTCGCACACCACACGTTGGACGGGGCGAGCGTGCGCGCCGACCGTACCCGGCTCAAGCAGGCGCTGCTCAACCTGCTCTCCAACGCCGTCAAGTACAACCGCGAGGGGGGCAGCGTCAGCGTCGACGTGCATGCGGAGGATTCCGGCCAGCTGCGCATCCGGGTCGCCGACACCGGGGCGGGCATTCCGGCCGGTCGCCTGGGGGAACTGTTCCAGCCCTTCAACCGGCTTGACGCCGAGCACGGCGACATCGAAGGTACCGGCATCGGCCTCACCATCACGCGGCGCATTGTCGAGATGATGGGCGGCGCCGTCGGGGTTGAGAGCGAGGTCGGCGTGGGCAGCACCTTCTGGATCGAGCTGCCGCTCGAATCCGCGCCCGGCTCCGATCATGGCCTTGATCGCGAAGGATCGGCCGACGCGCGTGCCACACCGGCACGGCGTGCCGGGGCGGAACAGCATGTCGTGCTCTACATCGAGGACAATCCGGCCAATATCAGGCTGGTGGCGCAGATACTCGGCCATCGCCCGCACATCCATCTGCTGACCGCCCACACGCCGGAGCTGGGCATCGAACTGGCGCTGGCGCGTCGCCCCGAGTTGATCCTGCTCGACATCAACATGCCGGGCATGGACGGCTACCAGGTGCTGGAGGTGTTCAAGGCCGACGCCCGCCTGAAAGCCATTCCGGTGGTTGCCATCACTGCAAGCGCCATGCCGCATGACATCGAGCGTGGCCGGGCTGCCGGGTTCAGCGAATATCTGACCAAGCCGTTGGACGTAGCCGGGTTTTTCAGGGTACTCGACGGCCGCCTGCACGACAGCAAGGAGAAGCGAGCATGAAACCCGACGCCCTGAGCAATGAAAGCATTCTCATCGTCGATGACGAGCCGTCCAACCTCAAACTGCTGGACAAGATGTTGAGTGGACAGGGCTACAAGAACCTGGTGCTGGTCGAGGATCCGCGCGAGGTGCTGGCGCGTTACCGTGAAACGCGGCCCGCGCTCATCCTGCTCGACATCAATATGCCGCATCTGGATGGTTACCAGGTGATGCAGCAACTGAAGGCGCTGAACGATCCCTTGTTGCCGCCCGTCGTGATTCTCACCGCGCAGCACGGCAAGGATTACCTGCTGCGGGCGCTGGCTGCTGGCGCGCGCGATTTCATCGGCAAGCCTTTCGACCGCAACGAATTGCTGATGCGGGTGCGCAACCTGCTGGACGCGCAACTGGCGCATCGCCTGGTGCACGACCAGAAGGCGGTGCTGGAAGACATGGTGCGGGCGCGCACCGAGGAACTGCGGCACACCCGCCTGCAGATCGTGCAGCGTCTCGGCATGGCTGCGGAGTACCGCGATGAGGAAACCGGCAATCACATCCTTCGCATGAGCCACAGCTGCGCCTTGCTTGCCGGCAGCATCGGCTGGAGCGAGGCCGACTGCGACCTGATCCTCAACGCCAGTCCGATGCACGACATCGGCAAGATCGGCATACCCGACGCAGTCCTGCTCAAGCCGGGCAAGTTCGAGCCGCACGAGTGGGAGATCATGAAGACGCATGCCGCCATCGGCAGCAGGCTGCTCGAGGGGGACGATTCCGACCTGATGCGCATGGCTCGCGAAATCGCGCTCACCCATCACGAAAAATGGGACGGCAGCGGCTATCCGAACGGGCTGGCAGGCGAGGCCATTCCGCAGGCTGGCCGCATCGCGGCGCTGGCCGATGTGTTCGACGCGCTGACTTCCGTGCGTCCCTATAAAAAGGCCTGGACGGTCGATGCGGCGGTGGATCTGATCAAGGAAAACAGCGGCCGGCATTTCGATCCGGTGCTGGTCGAGGCATTCGTGCAGGAACTGCCGGGCATTGTGGCAATCCGCGAGCGCTTTGCCGAGCCGGGCCAGGCGAGGTGAAACCGGGCCGGCCAGCCGGTGCCATCGCAGGTGATAACCGGTCTGCTGCGGATGCCGGACGCGTCTCACGGGAAGCGCGCCCCATGCATTCTGTGCCCCGTCCGGAATCCCATCTCCAAGCTTAAGTTTGACGCCGGAATGCCGATTAATCCCCTAACAAAATGAACCGCCTCACTGGAGTCCTGCATGGCCGATCCGAACACGAAATTTCTGGTTGTTGACGACTTTTCCACGATGCGCCGCATCGTGCGCAATCTGCTCAAGGAACTGGGTTATTCCAACGTTGAAGAAGCCGAAGACGGGGTGGACGGGCTGGCCAAGCTGCGCGCAGGAAACTTCGATTTCGTCGTGTCCGACTGGAACATGCCGAACATGGACGGCCTGACCATGCTGCAGAACATCCGGGCCGATGCCGCGCTGTCCAAGCTGCCGGTGCTGATGGTCACGGCCGAAGCCAAGAAGGAAAACATCATCGCCGCGGCCCAGGCCGGGGCCAACGGCTACGTCGTCAAGCCTTTCACCGCCGCCACTCTCGACGAGAAGCTCTCAAAGATCTTCGAAAAACTCGAAAAAGCAGGAGCCTGACGTGGAAACGCAATTCGCCAGCTCCGCTGAGGCAACCGGCGAACATCGCGCTGCGGCGCTGGAGGGGTGTGAATCGGACGAAATGCTGGCTCGGGTCGGTCAGATCACCCGCACCCTGCACGAGAACCTGCGCGAGCTCGGTTTCGACAAGGTGCTGCAACGCGCGACTGCGGACATTCCCGATGTGCGCGAGCGCCTGAACTATGTGGCGCGCATGACCGAGCAGGCTGCGCAGCGGGTGCTCAACGCGACCGACGCGGCCATCCCCATGCAGGAACGCATCGATGCGGGCGCCGACGAGATTCTGGCCGGCTGGCAGGCCACCTTCAAGGCGCCGTTTTCCGAAGCCCAATACCGCGACATGGCGACGATGACCATGCAATGCCTGGCCGACATGCGCAACGACACGAGCGCAACCAAGCAGCAGCTGCTCGACATCATGATGGCGCAGGATTTTCAGGATCTCACCGGCCAGGTGATCCGCAAGGTGACCGATCTTGCGCACAATCTGGAGCAGCAGCTGGTGCAGCTGCTGATCGACTATGCGCCGGCCGAGGTGAAGCGCGATTCCGGCAGCGGCCTGCTCAACGGTCCGCAGATCAATCCCGAGCGAAAGAGCGACGTGGTGTCCGACCAGAGCCAGGTCGACGATCTGCTCGACAGCCTCGGCTTCTGAAAATTTCACCGCTCAAGATTCGAGATGCCGGGTTTCCCCGCATCTTGCTCCTGCATTGCCCTAAGACCGTAACGTCCGGATCACCGTGGACGTGGCGTCGAAGCCGTTCTGGATCATCTGCTCAAGCTGTGGCGCGAAAAAGGGCAGGGTGAGGTCCAGCACGATCAGCCCCACCCCCAGGGTGATGGGGAAACCGATCGCGAAGATGTTGAGCTGGGGCGCCGAGCGCGTGAGGATGCCGAGCGCCAGGTTGGTCATCAGCAGGATGGTGATCAGCGGCAGCGCCAGTTGCAGGCCGACGGCAAACACGGTGGAACCGAAAGCGGCCACGTTGAAGAACCCCGCGGCAGACAGCGGCTGCGTGCTGATCGGCAGGGTCTGGAAGCTGTCGACCAGCACGCCGATCAGCAGCAGGTGCGCATTCACCGCGAGGAACACCAGGACTGCCAGCATGTTGAAAAACCGTGCGAGCACCAGCGTCTGACCGGCGCTTTGCGGGTCGAAGAAGGACGCAAATCCCAGACCCATCTGCAGGCCGACGATTTCGCCCGCGGCTTCGACCGCGGCGAAAACGACGCGCATGATGAAGCCAATCGCCACGCCGATCAGCAGCTGCTGCACCAAGATGAACAGGCCGTGCCACGATCCCAGCCCCACATCGGGCATCGGCGGCAGGGCAGGGGCAATGATCAGGGCGATGAATATGCCGAGGCCGATCTTGACGCGCCCCGGCACGGCGCGATGGCCGAACACCGGCGCCACCATGATCAGGCCGAGTATGCGGGTGAGCGGCCAGATGAAGCTGATCAGCCAGGCATTGAGCTGGGCATCGGTGAGGCTGATCATGAAAGGGAGCTGCCCGTCAGGCCTATCCTATGATGCCGGGCAGGCCGGTCAGTACCCGCCGCATGTAGTCGGTCATCACGGTCAGCATCCACGGCCCGGCGAGGGCAAAGGTGACGAGCACCGCCAGCACCTTGGGAATGAAGGACAGGCTGGGGTCGTTGATCTGGGTGGCGGCCTGGAACACGCTCACGGTCAGGCCGACGACCAGGGTGACCAGCAGCACCGGGGCCGAGACCAGGATGGTCATTTCCAGCGCGGTGCGGCCTATGGTCATTACACTTTCGGGGGTCATGGCGGGTCTCCGTCAGTAAAAGCTTTGCGCCAGCGAGCCCAGCAGCAGATTCCAGCCGTCGACCAGCACGAACAGGATGATCTTGAAGGGCAGGGCGACGATCGCGGGCGACACCATCATCATGCCCATCGCCATCAGGATGCTGGCGACGACCATGTCGATGATGAGAAACGGGATGAATACCGCAAAGCCGATCTGGAAGGCGGTCTTCAGTTCGCTGGTGATGTAGGCGGGGATCAGCACGCGCATCGGGATGTCGGCGGCCGTTTTCAACGGGGCCGAGCCGGACATTTTCACGAACAGCGCAAGATCGGTTTCTCGCGTCTGCTTCAGCATGAAGGCACGCAGCGGGCCCGCCCCCTTGTCCAGCGCCTCCTGCATCTGGATGCGGTTTTCCGACAGCGGCTGGTAGGCCTCGACGTAGATCTTGTCGAACGTCGGCCCCATCACGAACAGCGTCAGAAACAGCGACAGCCCGATCAGCACCTGGTTGGGCGGGGTCGACTGGGTGCCGAGCGCCATCCGCAGCAGCGACAGCACGATGATGATGCGGGTGAAGCTCGTCATCATCAGCAGCGCGGCCGGCAGGAACGACAGCGAGGTCAGCAGCAGCAGGGTTTGCAGGCTGAGGGTGTAGGTCTGGCCGCCGCCTGCGCCCGGCGTGCTGGTGAATGCAGGCAGACCCGCACCCTGGGCCAGTGCCAGCGACGGCAGCAGCAGCGCGAGCAGTATGAAGATGGCTTTGATCGCGCGTGGCAGCTGCTTATTTGTCACGACGTTTCTCGATCATCTGGTGCAGGCGCGCAGCAAAGCTGGCATTGAGACCGTGCGCGGCCGGCGACTTGATTTCGCCGCGCGGCAGGGTCATCAGCGCATTGACGCTGCCGGGGGCCACGCCCACCACCAGCCAGGATTCCCCCACTTCCACCACCACGACGCGTTCGCGCGTGCCGACGGACGCGCTGCTGACCACGTGCAGCAGGCTGGACGAACTGCCTTGTGCAACGCCGAAGCGCTTGGCGACCCAGGCGGTCGCGGCGATCAGCAGCAGCACGGCCACCAGGCCGATGAAGACCTGCAGCAGGCTGCCGGCGGCGGAGACGGCGGGGGCAGGCGTGGCGTCCGGCGTGCCGGCCGCGTGCGCCAGCAGCGGCAGGCTCAGCAGCACCCATGCAGCGATCCGCTTCATTTGTTGAGCTTCCGGATCCGCTCGGCGGGCGTGATGATGTCGGTCAGGCGCACGCCGAACTTGTCGTTCACCACCACCACTTCGCCCTGGGCGATGAGGCAGCCGTTGACCAGCACGTCCATCGGCTCGCCTGCCAGGCCGTCGAGCTCGACCACCGATCCCTGCGCCAGTTGCAGCAGGTTCTTGATCGAAATCTTGGTGCGCCCCAGCTCCACGGTCATCAGCACCGGGATGTCGAGGATGAAATCGATATCCTTGGCAAGGCCGCCGGATGCCGCGGTTCCGGACAGTTCCTGGAATTGGGCAGGGCTTGCCGTGACGGCAGGGGTCGCCTGTTCGGCCATGGCGGCCGCCCAGTCGTCTTCGGCGATGGTTTGGGTGATGTCTTCAGACATGTTGGTCTCCTGTTTGCGTGTCGCTCGCGCTGGTTGACAGCAGTTTCTCGACGCGCAGCGTGTATTGGCCGTTGAATTTTCCGTAGGCGCATTCCATCACCGGAACGCCGTCCACCTTGGCCTCGATGGTTTTCGGGATGTCGAGCGGAATGATGTCGCCCACCTTCATGTCGACGATGTCGCGCAGGCTGATCGCGGCCGTGCCCAGATCGGCGACGATCTCGACTTCAGCCAGCTGGATCTGCTGCCGCATCATGCGGATCCAGCGCTTGTCGACTTCCAGGTTTTCCGCCTGCAGGCTGCTGGTCAGCAGATCCTTGATCGGCTCGATCATCGAATAGGGCATGCAGAAATGCATTTCGCCGCTGATCTGGCCGAGCTCGATGGCAAAGGTGACCGCGACCACCACTTCGTTGGGGGTGGCGATGTTGGCGAACTGGGTATTCATTTCCGAGCGGATGAACTCGAATTCGATCGGATAGACCGGTTCCCAGGACTTCGAGTAGGCCTCGAACACGATATTGAGAACGCGCTGGATGATGCGGTGTTCGGTCTGGGTGAAGTCGCGACCCTCGACGCGGGTGTGGAAGCGCCCGTCGCCGCCGAACAGGTTGTCGACCATCAGGAAGACCAGGTCGGGGTTGAAGATCATCAGCGCGGTGCCGCGCAGCGGCTTGAACTGCACCAGGTTGAGGTTGGTGGGCACCACCAGGTTGCGGATGAACTCGCTGTACTTCGACACCCGCACCGGTCCGACCGAGATTTCCACCCCGCGCCGCAGGAAGTTGTAGAGGCCGATCCGCAGCAGGCGCGCAAAACGCTCGTTGATGATCTCGAGCGTCGGCATGCGGCCGCGCACGATGCGTTCCTGCGTGGCCAGGTTGTAGGAACGTACTTCCGTGGGGTCGTTCGATTCGGCCGGCGCCTCGTCGGCTTCACCGGTCACGCCCTTCAGCAGCGCGTCGACTTCATCCTGCGAGAGAAAATTGTCGGCCATAAACTTAGGGCCTGCAAACAAACAACAAGAACATTCTGGCTGCGCTGGCAAGGCACGCTGCGGCGTTGCCCGTCACTTGCATGGAATGGCCATGCGGCGCGCCAGGCGCCTTGCATCGCGCCCCGCCAGCACACCCATAATTGTCCAGGTTGTTCATTTACAGGCCCCTTACTGGATCACGAATGAGGTGAACAGGACGTCGTCGACCTGCTGGGGCTTGCCATCGGCATAAAACGGCAGGTTGATCTGCGCCTGGATTTCCTGCGCGAGTTTTTTCTTGTCCTCGGCAGTGGCCAGTTCGTCGGCGTGCTTGCCGGAGAGCAGGGTCAGCAGGCGGCTGCGAACACGCGGCATGTGCAGCTTGATGGCCTCCACCTGTGCCAGGTCGAGCACCTGCAGCGTGATGTCGATCTGCAGATACTGCTCGCCATCCTGAAGGTTGACGGTGAAGGTTTCGAGCGGCAGGAAAACAGGCACTTTTGCCGGTTCGACCTTCGCTTTCTTGGAGGTATCACTGCCCTGGGTGAAATACCAGGCAGCCGCACCGCCGCCGCCCAGCAAAAGCACGAGCGCGCCGAGGATGACGAACAGCTTTTTCTTCGGCTTCCCGGCGGGAGCGGCTTCCGCGGCCTCGTCAATTTCGACAGGTTCGGCAGGTGTGGCCATCGATACGGTTCCTCTACATGGAAAGTGGTGTGCAGATGTTTGTCATTATTGAAAAAAACGCGCGCCTTCGATGCTGCAAATAGAGGGGGAAAAGGCACGCATATCGTTCAAAACAGGTGGGCGGACCGTCTCAGGCGAAGGTGTCGATCAGGCCCCGGCCGGATCGCTGGACGGGTTCATGGGCGCTCTGCAGACCGGCCGCAATGGCCTCGTCAGCGCCGGGGAACGGCACCGTGGCCCGTTGCGCCTGGCGGTCCGACGCGTCGTTCTGCTGCGGCGTATCCGCGCTCACCGTCGCCTGCCCCAGCTGGATGCCAGCCTCGTTCATCATTTCCCGCAGCCTGGGGAAGGCGGCTTCCAGCGCCTGGCGAACCTCGGGCTGGGCCGAGAAAAAACTGGCCGTGGCCTGCTCGTTCGACACGTTCAGCACAATCTGCAGCGGGCCCATGTTGGGAGGGTTGAGCGTGAGCGTCGCCGATTGCTGGGCGCCGGCCGTCATCCACACGATTTTTTCGCCCAGTGCCTGGGTCCAGGCCGTCGTGCCCACCGTGGGGGCCAGGCGGGGCGCCGCAACGTCATTCGGCGTGTTCAGGGTTTCAAGCGGTGCCTGCGCGGCGGGGCGCATGGCGGGGTTGCTCATGAGTTCCGACACGAATTCCCGCGTCTTGATGGCTTCGGCCTGGCGGGCTGCCGCCAGCTGGCCTGAAAAGGCCGTGGCTGTGGCTGCCTCCTTTGCTGCCTGAACATCCGCCTTGGCCGACAGCGCGGGGTCGGCCTTCTGGGGTGTGCGCGCTTTGTCGGCGTGTTGTTCGGCCTGCTGGGCGAGCGGCGCCCGTCCTTTGCGTTCATGCTGGAAGGGCAGGATGTTCGCGAGCAGTTCGGGAGCCTCCTCTGTGACAACGCCTTCCATTCCGGCAGGTGCCGGCTTCAGCGGGTCCGGGCTGATCCCGAGTGCAAGCAGGGCCTCCGGCACCAGCGCGGCGTTTTCAGCCAGCGGCAGGGCCAGCGAATCTCCCGTGGATTCCTCGGCTTCCGTCACGGCGGCTGTGGCGGCCGAACTCGCGCCGGCCTCAGTCGGTCCGCCGGCCTGCGATGCGGCGTCTGTGCCGGTATCCGCGCCCGCGCTTTCCTTGGCTGCGCTGCTGTTGCGCCGGTTCTGTGCCATCTCGCTGGACAGGACCTCGCTGAACGGCGTCTCCGGCGCGGCGGAATCCTGCAGCTTGCCGGCAGCGGGCTGCGTCTGAGCGGCATTGGCCGGATTGATGTTCATGGGGGTCGCGTTCATGGTGTCTGTCCTGTCTCAGGAAGGATTTCGTTTGTGCAGTGCGCGCCGGGCGGCGTGTTCGTCGTTCTGCTTCTGGTCCAGCCACAGCTCGCGGCGCGTGCTTTCCTTGCTTGCGCGGTCTGCCAGCGTGACGAAGGACATTTTCTTCTGCTCGCAGGCCTGCCAGGCGGCGCGCGCCTGGGCAATCCGCTGCCTGGCGTCGGCGACGACTTTTTGCTGGCCGGCGATGGCGTG
>JAJYXG010000056.1:0-11305 GCA_021791095.1 Pseudomonadota bacterium | reverse complement strand
CCGGCGGCACCTCGGACGGCCGCTTCATTGCCGACATCTGCCGCGAAGTCGTCGAATTCGGCCCGCTCAACAGCAGCATCCACAAGCTGAACGAACACGTCGCGGTGGAAGACATCGAACACCTGGCAACGATTTATCAAAAGACGCTGGAAAAACTGCTGACGCCATGAAGCATTTCGACGACACCGAATCCCTCATCACCGTGCGCGACTGGCTTCGCTTTGCGGTGTCGCGCTTCAACGAGGCCAAGCTGTTTTTCGGCCACGGCTCGGACAACGCGTTCGACGAGGCGGCCTACCTGATCCTGCACACGCTGCATCTGCCGCTCGACCGGCTGGAGCCGTTTCTCGATGCCAGCCTGACGCATGGCGAGTCGGAGGAAGTGCAGGCGGTGATCGAGCGCCGGGTCAGAGAACGCATCCCCGCCGCCTACCTCACCCACGAGGCCTGGCTGGGTGAACACCGTTTCTATGTCGACGAGCGGGTGATCGTGCCGCGCTCCTTCATCGCCGAGTTGCTGCGCGAGCAACTGTCGCCTTGGATGGAAGAGCCGGCGGAGGTGACCCGCGCGCTCGACCTGTGCACCGGCTCCGGCTGCCTCGCCATCCTCACGGCGCTGGCCTTTCCGAATGCAGAAGTGGACGCGGTGGATGTTTCGAAGGACGCGCTCGATGTCGCCGCGAAGAACGTCGCCGACTACGGCCTCACGGATCGTATCGAGCCGATCGAATCGGACCTGTTCACTGCGTTGGGTGGCCGCACCTACGATGTCATTCTCAGCAACCCGCCCTACGTGAACGCCGAATCGGTGGCCGCGCTGCCGCCGGAGTACCAGGCCGAGCCGGCGCTGGCGCTGGGCTCGGGCGAGGACGGCCTGGACGCGACGCGGCAGATCCTCGCTACAGCCAAAGCCCATCTCAATCCCGGCGGTCTGCTGGTGGTGGAAATCGGCCACAACCGCGACGTGCTCGAAGCCGCTTACCCCACCTTGCCCTTCACCTGGCTCGACACCGAAAGCGGCGACCAGTTCGTGTTCCTGCTGCGGCGCGAAGACCTGCCGTAATCGCCTAGCTCCTGCCGGCAAGCCTGTGCCGGTCCAGCATGGCCGCCAGCGCGTCCGCCTGCTGCGGCCGGCTCATCAGATAGCCCTGACCGAATTCGCAGCCACGCTCGCGCAGAAAATCGTACTGCGCCTGGGTTTCGATTCCCTCGGCGACAACCTCGAGCTCCAGACCTTTCGCCAGTGCCAGTATCGTCGTGACGATCTGGGTGTCGCCCGGCTGCCCCGGGATTTTTCTGACAAACGACTGATCGATCTTGAGCGTATGGAACGGCAGCTGCTTGAGATAGCCCAGGCTGGAATAACCGGTGCCAAAATCGTCCAGCGACAGCCGCACGCCCATGCCGCGCAGGCTATTGAGGCTGCTGCGCACTTCGTCGTTCATGATCAGCATCACGTTCTCGGTAATTTCGAGTTCGAGAAACTCCGGCGCCAGACCGGTACGTGAAAGCGCCTGCTCGACCGATCTCACCAGGCGCCGTCCCTCGAACTGGCGGGTGGACACGTTCACCGCCAGCGTCATTCCCGCTGCCTGGCCCTGCTTCTGCCAGCCGCGCAACTGGGCGCACCCTGCTTCCAGCACCCACTCGCCGAGCGGAACGATCAGGCCGGTGTCCTCGGCGGCGGAAATGAACGCGCCGGGCATCACCAGGCCACGATCCGGATCATTCCACCGCAGCAGCGCCTCGACCCCGACGATGCGCTCGCTGCCCAACTCAACGATCGGCTGGTAATGCAAAAGCAATTCGTCCCGCTCCAGCGCCTGACGCAGGCGGGTGTCGAGCGTCAGCCGTTCGACCACGCGTGCAGTCTGCTGGGCGTGATAGAACAGGTATCGGTTGCCGCCCTGCTCCTTCGCCTGATACATGGCGGTGTCGGCATGCTTGAGCAGCGTCTCCATCGTGCTCGCGTCGTCCGGATACAGGGCGATACCGATACTGGCGCTGCTGTATATCTGGGTGGACCCGATGTCGATCGGCATGGCCAGGCTTTGCAAAAGACGGGTTGCGACCAGTTCGGCATCCGAGGATGGGCCGATCTCGGACACGATGACCACGAACTCGTCGCCGCCGAATCGGCTGAGATGATCGTGCGCGCGCAACACCGATTGCAGACGTATGGCGATCTGCTTCAACAGCAGATCGCCGGCGCCGTGCCCCAGCCCGTCGTTGACGGTTTTCAGCCGATCGATATCGATGAACAGCACGGCCAGGCGTTCATTGGTGCCCTGCATGCCAGTCAGCGACTGGTTCAGCGCAATGCGAAAGCCCTCGCGATTCGGCAACTCGGTCAGTCCGTCGAAGAAGGCGAGCTGATTCAGATGTTCCTGGGCCTGCTCACGTTGTTCGATTTCCGACTGCAACTGATCGGCCCGCCGCTGCAGTTCGCCGGTCTGACGCTGCACCTGATGCCGTAGAAACCCGGCGATGGCCAGCGCCAGGACAAGCAGGCTGCCAACAGCGGCAGCAGTCCAGGGCAGCCAGTTTGGAAACCGCTTGGCTGGCGTCGCTTCGAGCCAGTGCCGCAAGGAATCATAATAGGCCGACTGAGGATCCGCCTTGAGCGCCCCCAGATGCCGGTCGAGTGCCGCCAGCAGGGCCGGACTGCCCCCCTTCGGCGCCGCGTAGTGAACGAAAACGGGATTGAAGACGATGCTGGTCACCACCACGTCCGGGTGGTGGGCATGCAGCGCGGCAAACACGCGATTCACCGCGCCCGCATCGGCCCGACGCTCGACGATCGCTTCCAGAACCTGGGGATAGGTATCCACGTAGACGGGGGTGAACGCCGCGTGAAACTGCGTCGACAATTCGACCAGCGCCTGGCTGTGCGTACTGCTGCGCATCAGCGCGACCCGCTTGCCCTTGAGATCGGGCAGCGAATTGATCTCGGCCTGCGTATGGCGGAACACCATCCCCCAGTTGCCGATCAGGCTCTTCTGGCTGAACCGGAAACGCTTGGCGCGTTCTTCGCTATAGGCAAAGCCTACGAGCAGATCGATATCGCCCTTGTCCAGGCGTTCTACCAGGTTGTCAAAGGAATCGGGCACATAGGTGACCTGCCAGCCTTCCCGTTCGGCCACCCAGCGGATCATGTCGATCGCGATGCCTTCGGGAAGCATGCCGGGGGCTGCAGTGACGATAGGCGAATTCTCGAATACGCCTACCCGGACTGGAATACGGTCTGGCGCGGCCCACGCCAGAGAAAAAGACAACAGCCAGAACAGACAGGCCTGCAAAAATACTCGGAACGCCACGCGATTTTTTGTCCTTGGATTTGGGCCGTATCGTGCATTACGGCAACGGCATGCTGGAGGGAATCGAAGACAAGTATAGGAGTTGAAACCGGCATCGGCCACTGTATAAACATAAGGACGCAAGCGGATAACCCTGCTCAAGACATTGATTCTATTTGGTGTTCCAGTGGCGTAATTTGATCACGCTTGCTCAGACGAGGCATTCAAATCGCCGGCAATGCGCCGCGCGAGTTGCTGCGCTGCAGCCTGAATTTCGACTCGAACGGGTTCCCCCGGGCTCACCGGGCCGATCTCGATTCCGTATAAATCGAGTCGGGGCGGCAGGCTGCCGAGTTCACGCGCCAGTGACAGGGAATCGAGCACGCCGAATCCATGGCTGGAAAGTCCTCGGCCATAGGCCGGCCAGTCGTCGGCACCCAAGTGCCGTATGCAGCCGACCGGGCTGTTGCTTTGGATGGCATCGATCAGGATGACCCAGGCAGCATCGCCCAACAGGGGGATCAGGTTGGCGCCTGGACGATCCAGTTTTTCGATGGCGATCCCGCCGCTCGCGTGCACGCCGGCGGCCAGCAAGGCATCGACGACCAGCCAGCCAGCCTGGTCGTCGCCCAAGGGCGAGCCAATGCCGAGGATACGCACCGGGCTCATCCGCGCTCGACGTTCATCCGGAGGAAATGGGTCGCGCAGGAAATACAGGGATCGTAGTTGCGGATGACTTTCTCGCAGTGCAGGCGCAGTGCGTCGTCTGCATGGCCGAGGCCGAAATTCAGCAGCGACAGTCGCAGATCCTCCTCGATGCGACCCTGGTTCTGACTGGTCGGGGGGACGATGCGAGCATTGACCACACGGCCGTCGTCGTCCATTTCGTAGCGGTGCCACAACAGGCCGCGTGGCGCTTCGGTGCAGCCGGTGGCGACGCCGGCGCGCGGGGTCGCCGCAACCCAGGGCGAATCGGGAACACGATAGCCTTCAAGCAGCCGCAACGCCTCGTGCAGCGCGAGCAGGATCTCCACCGCACGCGCCAGCAGGCTGTGGAAGAGGTTGCGGCTGGGCAGCACGAAACCGGCCTCGGCGAGCAGGGTGTTTATCCGCTCGGGCAGGCGTTCGTGATTCAGATTGAGCCGCGCCAGCGGACCGACCAGATAGGGCTGCCCGTGATAGGTGCTGAACAACGCGGTGGAATGCGGCACATGCTGCTCGGCAAAGTGCGCATCGAATTCATCCGCTTCGATGCACAGCCCGTCACTGGCGCCGATGGCGCCCGTTTCGATGGCGTAATCGGTCTGGTGTCGTGTCGCTACCGATACAAAGCGCTGATCGTCCTGCGGCATCGGAATGCTGGCCGCCCAACGGATCAATGCCTCGGCTTCGGGCAGTGCGGCGCGCAGTTTCCCCCGCATCTTCTGGATTCGTGCCAGCGAGGGTGCGCCATGAAAGCCGCCGATGCGCACCCCCACTGGATGCACCGAGCGAGCACCGAACAGGTCCACCAGTTCGTTGCCCAGCGCCTGGATACGCAGGCCGCGCCGCACTTCCTCCGGTGCAATGCGCGCCAGTTCGATCGCATTGTTGCAGCCGAAGAAGTCCGGCGCAGCCAGCAGGTGGATGTGCAGGCTGTGGCTCTGGATCCACTCGCCGCAGTAGAACACCCGGCGCATGGCGCGCGCCCACGGACTGAGTTCGACATTGAACAGCTTTTCCAGCGCCTGCGCGGCGGTGACCTGGTAGGCCACCGGGCAAATGCCGCAGATGCGCGCCACCAGGTCGGGGATCTCGGTGTAGTGGCGGCCTTCCAGGAATTTCTCGAAGAAGCGCGGCGGCTCGAAGATGCGAAGCCGCAACTGGATGATGTCGCCGTTCTCGATGCGCAGGTCGAGCGCGCCCTCGCCTTCCACCCGGGCGAGCACCGGCACGTGAATCGCGACGCTGCGCTGCTGTTCACTCATGGCTGTGGGTCCGGACCGTATCGGCGGCGGCGAGGAAAACCGGCGCCTGGCTGTTGATCGACTGGAAGCGCTGCACGATGGCCTGCGGACTCAGCCCCTGGCTTGCGAACTGCGCCGCCAGCGCGCCGGCGTTGGCGTTTTCCGCCGGGCCGTAGCAGCCATAGCAGTCGCGTCCGAGGCTCGGGCACAGCGCGCCGCAGCCGGCCCGCGTCACCGGTCCCATGCAGGCGATGCCGCGGGTGACCATCACGCAGGGGTAGCCGTGGCGCTTGCATTCGGTGCACACCTTGTCGGCGTTGTCGCGCGGCGCCACGCCGAGCAGCAGGGAGTTCACCACCTGAACAATCTGAGCGCCGCTGACCGGGCAGCCCCACAGCTCGAAGTCGACCTTCACGTGGCTCGAAATCGGCGTGGAGCGTTCCAGGCTGGCGATCGCCTCGGGGTGGCTGTAGATCTGCGTTACCCAGTCCGCGCCGAAAACACCGTTGCGCAAACCCTGGATGCCGCCCGCGGTGGCGCAGGCGCCGATGGCGATCAGCAGCCGGCTGTGCTGGCGGATGTGCTGTATCCGCTCGAGGTCTTCCGGCGTCGACACGCTGCCTTCGATAAACGCGACGTCGACGTCGGTATCGGGATCAAGCGATCCTGCCTCGGCGAAGTGCACCAGATCGACACGCTCGGCCAGCTTGAGCAAGTCTTCGCCGAGATTGAGGAAGGCCAGCTGACAGCCGTCGCAGGAACTGAACTTGTGCACCGCAACGCGTGGCTTGCTGAAATGTTCGATTGGCGCTTTCATCAATATCCCCTGTGCGCCAGCAAGGGCTTGACCTCGCCCCAGTTGAACACCGGGCCGTCGCGGCAGACGAAGGCGCCGCCGAACTGGCAATGGCCGCAGCGGCCGACCGCGCACTGCATGTTGCGCTCCATGCTGAGAAACAGGCGCGACTCGGGCAGGCCGCGCACCAGCAGGCTTTCCGCAGCGGAATGCATCATGCCTTCCGGGCCGCACATCATCGCCACCGCACACTCCGGGTCGAAGTTGGCAAGACCGAACAGTTCAGTCACCCGACCGACATGCCAGGGCCAGAATGCCGCCCCCTCGCTCGCCGCCACCAGCACCTGGGTATCCGGCAGCTTCGCCCAGCGGTCGTACTGTTCGCGCCAGATCAGGTCTTCTGCATGTCGCACCCCCTGGATGATGACCAGTTTGCCAAAGCGCTCGCGCCGCCGCAGGATGTAATGAATGACCGACACCACCGGCGCGCAGCCGAGTCCGCCGGTCACCAGCACGACATCACAACCGCTCACTTCCTGCAGCGGCCAGCCGCGTCCGAACGGCCCGCGCAGCCCCACCTTGTCGCCGGGTTTGAGCGCAGCCAGGCCCTGGGTGACGCGGCCCAATGCGCGAATGGTGTGACCGATGCCATCGCGGTCTTCCGGGTCGGACATGACGGAAATCGGCACTTCGCCGACGCCATAGAGATACAGCATGTTGAACTGGCCGGGGGCAAAACGGTAGGCCGCCTGCACCGCCGCATCGTCAAGGCGCAGTTGCAGGGTGAAGATGGTGGGCGACTCTTGGGTGCGCGCCACCACGGTGGCAGCATGCGGCGGTCCGGCGTCGACGCTCAACTTCGCGCTCATGGCTGTCCTCCCGCAGTCAGCGCGGCGACTTCTTCGGTCAGATCGATGCCCACCGGGCACCAGGCAATGCAGCGGCCGCAGCCGACGCAGCCGCTGCGGCCGAACTGGTCGTGCCAGGTGGCGAGCTTGTGGGTCAGCCACTGACGGTAGCGACTGCGGATGTCGGGCCGTACATTGAATCCATGCAGATGGCCGTGACTTTCGCCAAAGCACGAATCCCAGATCCGCTCGTGGCGACTGGTCTGGCCGTCGAGCGCAGGTTCGTCGATCTCGGCGTGGCAGAAGCAGGTGGGACACACTGCGGTGCAGTTGCCACAGGCAAGGCAGCGTGACGCCACCTCGTCCCAGCGCGGATGCTCCAGACGGCTCATCAGGGTTTCGTGCAAATTGCCCCCTGAAGGGGATAAACGCCCCGGCAGACTGCGCGTCTGGGCGGCTGCGGCAGCCAGTCCCTGCTGGCGGGCAGCATCGAGCTGCTGCGGGGTGGCCGGAGACAGATTCAATGCGCTCAGCACGGCGCCGCCCTTCGCGCTGCCCGCCACCGCGACGAAGCCGTCCGGCAGTTCGGCCAGCGCAAGGTCGTAGCCCGTGGTCGGGGTCGGTCCGTCACCGGTGGAGGCGCAAAAGCAGGTCGCCGCAGGCTCGGCACATTGCACAGCCACCAGAAAAAGTTCTTCGCGACGTTGGGCGTAATGGGGATCGCGCCGGCCTTCGCGCAGGAAATGCGCATCCTGCAAAGCCAGGGCTGCCAGGTCGCAGGCGCGCACGCCGATGATGGCCTGTGCGGGCACATCCAGGATCACGGCTTCGAATTGCAGCATGCCCGCCGCATCCCGCTCCACGCGCCACAGCGATTCTTTCGGTGCGAACGCCTGCGGCTTGATTGCCTGCGGACCGTTAGCCCAGGCGAAATAACGGTTCTGGGGGTCTGTCGTCAGCCGGTAGCGGCCCGGTGCTTGCTCTGCCTGCAAGCCGCGCGGCAGACCATCAGGCGCCTCGAGTTCGCGCATGACGATGGCACCGTTTTCCACCGCCGGACCCAGACATTGATAGCCCTGTTGCATAAGCTGGGCCACCAGTGCATGCAACCGGTCGAGCGGCAGAAATCCTGCGTGGTCGGATTGGGAAAACATGGCTGGAAATGCTCCCTTTATGCAGTTTAGGCACAAGCCCGACAGAAAACAGATCTTAACTGCATCGTTACTTTAGCGCGCCACAGGTTTCACGGTAGTGAAAAAAATCATCCGGACGCGTTCGCTATAATGCGCCTTTCCGCAGCAATGAAGGAGTGTGTCATGCAGCAACAACTCGACGTGTTCGTCGCATCCCTGACTTCTTTCTGGACCCAGCTGGCCGGCTTTGTGCCGCAATTGCTGGCAGCCCTGCTGCTGCTGTTCGTCGGCTGGCTGCTCGCCAATCTGGTGCGTACCGGGGTCATGAAGCTGCTCGACCTGTTGCGCTTCGACAGCCTTGCTGAAAAGACCGGCATCGAAGCCTTCCTCAAACAGGGCAATCTGGATGTGTCGCTGTCGCGGTTGCTCGCCAAGCTGGCCTACTGGATCGTCATTTTTATCGTCGTCGTCACCGTGGCCAACAGCCTGGGCCTGCACATGGTGGCCGACCTGTTCAACAAGGTGGTGCTCTACATCCCCAACATCATCGTCGCCATCCTGGTGCTGGTGTTCGGCGTGCTGGTGGCACGCTTCATCAACCGCATGGTGTTCGCCTACCTCAACAACATCGGCGTGCAGGGCGCGCTCACCATCAGCACGATTGCGGAATACGGGGTGATCATTTTTGTGGTGTTTGTCGCGCTGGAACAGCTCGCGATCGGCACCACGCTGCTGACCGCTGCCTTCCAGATCGGCTTCGGCGCGATCGGCCTGGCGTTTGCGCTGGCGTTCGGGCTGGGCGGCCGCGAATGGGCCGCCGGCGTAATCAAGAAATTGACTGAGAAGTAAGTTGCAGAACAGGCGATAAGCATGGCCGGAGCGCCGCTCACTTACGTTTGACCAGTGGATGATGTACCCTCAAAAAAAATTGACTTGATCATTGTCCAGGGCTAAAAAACATCAAGGAGTGCTGGAATGGAAATTGTCGATTTTAAGAATGCTTTCCCGAAACTGGCACATCGTCTTGGCGTCCAGAATACTGCGCTTTTGGCAACACTCATGCGCGAACGGGAAGTGCCTGCGGGAACGACCCTGATTGAGAATCGAACGCTGGCAGATTCGTTGTATCTCGTCATCGAGGGTGAGTTTCGGGTTGAAGTCCCGCGGATTGACGGCGAGATTGAAATTGGCCGGATTGGCCACGGGAAATGGATCGGCGAGACTCCACTTTTCAGCGATGATCACCTATCGACTTCCCGGACTGTTGCCACCACCCCATCCCGGGTCCTGGAAATGCAGCATGCCCAGTTTTGGTCTGCCCGGACAGAAAACCCTGATTTGGCAAGCGTGCTTACCCGAGAGCTTGTTGACCACATGTCGGAGCGTGTACGCGCTGCGGACGAGTTGATCAATCACTGTCTGCAAAAAGCGGCTTCTGTCCATGCAAGCCCGCCGAGCCAAGCTTGAAGTCAGGTCTTGCCTGAGAGCGCACTACAAAAACCGGTAAGGGAGGGCAACAATGCTGCTCAAGAATTTCCTTAAAAGCCAGCCCATTTTCATCGGCTTGTCCGATCGTGACCTCGATGCCCTGGCTCATGCGATAGAAATCCGGGAATTTCCTGATGGGCACGCCATCATCCAGGAAGGCCGCTCCGGCAAAGAGCTCTATCTGCTCATTGAAGGCCAGGTGAAAGTGGCCCAATACAATGCCGAAACCGGCCAGCTTGAGCAAATCAATCTTATACAGCCGGGCGAACTGTTTGGTCTGCTTTCCCTGATTGATCACTTGTCTACTTCGGCGAGCTGCATTTCAGCAGGCCCGGTCAAAATCGGGGTTCTGCAGCGTAATGCCTACAATCTTTTGGCACAGGCCTCCGCCCCCATTGCACAGGGGTTTCAACTCGCGGTAGCCAAACAATTGGCATCGCTTCTGCGTCACCAGGAAGGTGTTCTGAGAACCATCCCCCTTCAGGTTTAACCACGGCTCAAACGGGTCGCATTGTTGCTGGCCAAGAAGGCCCCTCCACCTTGCCCCATGCAGCCCACACTTTAAAAAAACCCGACGTAGTTAATTCGCCTAGCGAATCCGCGGCTTGCGGGTGTGCTTGTCAGGCACGCCGCGCGTCTGGCGGCGCGGGGTCGGCGCCATGCCCGCCCATTCCATCACGCGCGCGACCAGATCATCGTCGAGCTCCATCTTCTGCCCGCGCCGCAGTTGCGGCGGCAGCACGATCGGGCCGAATCGGATGCGCGTCAGCCGCGACACGGTCAGGCCGAAATGCTCGAACAGCCGCCGCACCTCGCGCTTGCGACCTTCCTTGATCACCACGCGGTACCAGCGGTTGGCGCCCTCGCCGCCTGCGGCAAAACAGCTTTGCAATTGCGCCGGGCCGTCCTCGAGTTCCACCCCGGCCAGCAACTGCGCAATCATGTCCTCGGTCAGCTCGCCCAGCACCCGCACCGCGTACTCGCGCTCGACTTCGAAACGCGGGTGCATCAGGTGATTGGCCAACTCGCCGTCGGTGGTGAAGATCATCAGGCCGTCGGTGTTGTAGTCCAGCCGGCCGATGGAAATCCACTTGGCGCCGCGCAGCTTGGGCAACGCGTCGAACACGGTGGCGCGGCCCTTGGGGTCGTCGCGGCTGACGATCTCGCCTTCCGACTTGTGGTAGATCAGGATACGGGTGCGCTTTTCATCGAAGCGCAGATAGACGCGGCGGCCGCTGACCTTGACGATGTCGCGCGGCCCGACCTTGCTGCCGATCGTCGCGGTCTCGCCGTTGACCTGCACGCGACCCTCGGCAATCCATTCCTCCATCTCGCGACGCGAGCCGAGGCCGGCTGAGGCGAGCGCTTTTTGCAGACGCTCGCTTGCGGGCTCGGGGGCGATCGCCTGCTGCAGGCGGCTCGCCGCACGCCCCATGGGGGCGGTGGGCGAACGGCGGATGGGGGATGCGGGGCGGGCCATATTCAGGTGATCTCGGTGACTGCGTCGTCAGGCGCGGTGCTGGCACGGGCAGTTTCGATCACCGCGCCAAACGTCTGGGGGACGTCATTGTCCGCCAATTCCTCGCGCAATTCAGGAATTAATGCGGTTTCATCCGGGGTGACCAGATTGCCGAGCTCTTCCAGCGGCGGCAGTTCGGACAACGTGACCAGCCCCAGATCGCTGAGGAAATGCCCGGTGGTGCCGAACAGCGTGGGGCGCCCCGGCACGTCGCGATGGCCGATGGCCTCGATCCAGCCGCGCTCTTCCAGCGTCTTGATGATGTTGGGATTGACCGAC
>JAJYXG010000034.1:0-11327 GCA_021791095.1 Pseudomonadota bacterium | reverse complement strand
AATTCGGCCGCCTTCCCGGCCCGGACGGCAAGCTCATCCATGCGATGCTGATGATCGGCGACTCGGCGTTGATGCTGGTCGACGAATTCCCCGAATGGGGCTCTTACAGCCCGCTGTCGTTGAAGGGTTCGCCGGTGACGATCCATTTGTATGTGGAAGACGTCGACGCGGTGGTGGCGCAGGCCATCGCTGCCGGCGCCCGGGTGACGATGCCGGTCGACGACATGTTCTGGGGCGACCGCTACGGCAGGCTCGAGGACCCGTTCGGTCACCAGTGGTCGGTCGCCACCCATATCCGCGACCTCAGCCCGGAAGACATCCAGGCGGCCGCAACCCAGGCCTGCACCGGTTGAAAGGAGCCCAGATGCGCTATTTGTTGTTGATCGTCGAGCCGCGCGGCCAGCGCGAAACCCGCACCGAAGACGAGGGCCGTGCGCTATACGCAGAAATGGTGCGCTTTGGCGAAGGGCTTGCGGCGCGCGGCCAGCTGCTCGCAAGCGAATCGCTGCGTCCCGACAGGCACGGCGTGCGCGTGCGGCAACGCGACGGCAAGCCGGAACTGCGCGACGGTCCGTTCGCCGAGGCGAAGGAAATGGTCGGCGGCTTTTTTCTCGTCGATTGCGCGTCGCAGCAGGAGGCCGTCGCCATCGCCCGCCAGTGCCCGGCCGCACGCTGGGCCACGGTCGAGGTGCGCGAGGCCGCGCCCTGCCACGTCGGCTGATTGCCCTGCCCCAATCCGATCCTTCCAGGAGTCCTCATGTCTACGCAAATCTTTGTCAACCTGCCGGTCGCCGACCTTCAGCAATCCATCGCCTTCTTCACCCGGCTCGGCTTCAGCTTCGATCCGCAGTTCACCGACGACACCGCGACCTGCATGATCGTCGGCGACAACATTTTCGTCATGCTGCTGACGCGCGATAAATTCCAGCGCTTTACACCCAAGCCGATTTGCAACGCGCACGACACGACCGAAGTGCTGGTCTGTCTCTCGCGCGACAGCCGCGAGGCAGTCGACACGATGGTACGCGAGGCGGTCGCCGCCGGCGGCTCGACCTACAACGATCCGCAGGATCACGGTTTCATGTACGGCCACGGTTTCCAGGATCCGGACGGCCACATCTGGGAACTGATTTACATCCCCCCGGCTCAAGCCTGAGTCGCGCATGGGCAAGCCTAGCGCGGACGGCGACGCCGCCCGGACCATCGAGGCGATCTGGCACATCGAGGCGGGCAAGGTCATCGCCGGGGTTGCGCGCATGGTGCGCGACGTCGGCCTGGCCGAAGAATTCGCACAGGATGCACTGGTCGCGGCATTGGAAAACTGGCCCACAACGGGCATTCCCGACAATCCCGGCGCCTGGCTCATGACCACGGCCAAACGTCGTGCGCTCGACCGGCTACGCCACAACGCGCTCATAGCGCCCAAACACGAGGAACTCAGCCGCGAGCTCGATGCACAGCACGAACGCGCAGCCGCCGAATTCAACGAGATGGTCGATGCCGCACTCGACGACGAAGTCGGTGACGATCTGCTGCGCCTGATCTTCACCGCCTGCCACCCGCTGCTCTCGCCCGAGGCGCGCACCGCACTGACGCTGCGCGTAATCGGCGGCCTCACCACGGACGAGATCGCGCGCGCATTCCTGGTTGCCGAACCGACCATCGCGCAGCGCATCGTGCGCGCCAAGCGCACGCTCACCGCCGCACAGGTGCCGTTCGAGGTGCCGCGCGGCGAGGCGCTCACCGCGCGGCTTGCCTCGGTGCTCGAAGTCGTCTATCTCATCTTCAACGAAGGCTATGCGGCGACCACGGGCGACAACTGGATGCGTCCGGCGCTGTGTCAAGAAGCCCTGCGCCTCGGCCGCATCCTCGCCGGGTTGATGCCACTTGAATCCGAGGTGCACGGCCTCGTCGCGCTGATGGAAATCCAGGCTTCGCGCCTGCATGCGCGCGTCGGCCCCGCAGGGCAGCCCATCCTGCTGCTCGAGCAGGACCGCGCCCGCTGGGATCATCTGCTCATTCGGCGTGGCCTGGCTGCGCTCGTACGCGCCGAAACGCTGGCCGGTCCGCTCGGCCCCTATGGCCTGCAGGCCGCGATCGCCGCCTGCCACGCACGCGCCCCCAGTGCCGAGCAGACCGACTGGGCCCGCATCGCTGCGCTGTACGACGCGCTCGCCCAGCTTGCCCCATCGCCGGTGGTGGAGCTCAATCGCGCCGTGGCCGTCGCCATGGCGTTCGGCCCCGCAGCAGGACTGCAGATCGTCGACGCCCTGCTCGCCGAACCCGCCCTCAAGACCTACCACTTATTGCCCAGCGTGCGCGGCGATCTTCTCGTCCGGCTGGATCGCGTGCATGAGGCACGCGCCGAATTCGAGCGTGCGGCCACCCTTACCCGCAATGCCCGCGAACGCGCGCTTTTGCTGAAGCGCGCTGCGGCGTGCTCGGGCGGCAAACATGTCATAGGGCCTGACGAATAGCGCATCGGGCACACTCGATGAGATGCCCCTGCGACAGGACAAGATTTCGGATTTATGAATGAGGATTGCGGCCGATACGGACTTGACCCTTACAACCGGCAAGCCCGCTTTGGTCAATGACCTGACGAACCCGGAAATCATCCGGTGCGATCAAGGCATGAGGGACTGTGTGTGGCGGAGAGGGGGGGATTCGAACCCCCGTCAGGATATTATCCTGAACACGCTTTCCAGGCGTGCGACTTAAACCACTCATCCACCTCTCCGAGAGCCGCGCATTCTAATCGAGAGGTGGGTTTAAGGCAAACCGAACCGCCGTTGCAAACCAGGACATGCGGCATCCTGGACGCTGATGTGTTTTATTTCCCTGGCAACCGCTAATGCGGTGTGGTGTACCGCGCCCAGTCATTGCTCATGCCGTCAAAACACGCGCGGTACTCGGGTGAAGCAAGGGTTTTCTGATCGACGCCGCTCAGCGCGATGCGGACAGGTTTGCCTTCGAGTTCGCCTTCGCAAAACTCGTAGTTCACCTGCCCATCAAGCTCATACTGGCGAAAACTGTGCAGTCGGCCATTGTGGTTGTGCAGATTGATGTAGGCGTGCGTGGGGTGAACCGGCCTCCAGGGCGGGGCGCTGGAAAAGTAGTCCCGCACCAGCCTGCCCTCGGCATCGTAAACATTCACTTCGGCGATATGGATCGCCTCGGGCAGCCTGGCATCCCGTTGTATCCGTGACAGCAGGCGTCCAGTTTCCGCATCGTAATAGCTTGTGATGAGATAGCGATAGCCGGCCGCGGCGACGCCCTGGTAGTCCCCGCTTGTTTCCTCTGTCCGGATCGCATGCCGGGCAATCTGCTGTTCATGCAGGGCGTACACCGCATGATGAAACTCGGGGCGCGATGGCGCTGCAGCAGCCATCTGCGTAATGCACAGGCCAACCATCATGATCCATCGCTTCATTTCGGCACCTCCGGCTTGTCCCATTGATTGATGAAACGCTCGAGCATCTCGCGGTTCACGCTGCCGGTATGGCGTGCGGCAATGGCGCCCCTGGGATCGTAAATGACCGTCGTCGGCACACCCAGCAGCTCGGCGCGGCCGAAACGGGTGAAGGCCTCCTCGCTGCCCAACAGCAAAGGGAAACCAATCAGGTAATTCTCGGCAAACTGGACGACCTCGTCGCGTCGTGCCGGACCAAAGCTGGGAAAATCCACCGCCACGCCGAGCACCGTCGCCCTGCCGTCCTTGTTGGCGTCGTGAAACTTCTGCAACTCCGGCATTTCCTCGATGCAGGGCGGGCAGCGCGGCCCCCACACGGTCAGTACCGTCCACTGGCCGCGTCCAATGAATTGGCTGAAATGATGCGGCTTGCCATGGACGTCGTCGAGCGTTACATCCGGACTGGCGGCGCCCGCCACAAACGAGACAAGCGTCCCGAGCAGTAACGCACCGCCCACCAGCAGATCCCGCATCATTCTTGTTCCCCCTGTTTTGAGGCGCTGCCGACTTCGCTCCGCTCGGACCAGTTGCTCTCGGGCAGGAACTCGGCGCGCTCGGCGATGTTTTTTGCTTCGTCTGTCCGTCCCAGCGCCTGCAGAACCGTTGATTTGAGCAGCAGCGAATCCCGGCTGTCGGGATCCAGCAGGAGGCCTGCATCGACGATTTCCAGCGCTTCCCGGTTCTGGCCCCTCAGGTGAAAGCAGATGGCCAGGTTGTGGTAGGCCTTCTGGTAGCCCGGATCCAGACGGATCGCCGTGGAAAAGTGCCTGGCCGCCAAACCAATGCGGTTGTGCTTGGCATGCACCACGCCCAGGTCGTCGTGGGCTTCCGCGTTATCGGGGTCCAGCTCGATCGCGCGGATCAGGTCGCGCTCGGCTTCCGCCAGATGGTTGCGCCAGATGTTGCGCACGCCGCGCTTGGTATAGGCGACGGAACTGTTCGGATGGCGCTGGATATAGACGTCGAGGTCGGCAATGGCCTCGTCCACCAGGCCCATGCGCCCGAGGGCCATGCCACGCCCGAAAAAGGCCTGGTCCTGACGGTCGTCCAGCTTGATGGCGGCGGTGTAATTTTCCATCGCCGCGTATAAATCGTTCAGGGCATAGTAGGCATCCCCGCGCTGCGTGTAGAAAACGGCCACGCCCGGTGCCGCCTCGATCAGGCGATTGTATTGCTGCAGGGCTGCGAGGGCGTCCTCACGCGTCTGAAACGCCGCGCTGCCCACCGGCGCCAAAACAAGCGCCATGGCAGCCAGAATTGTGATTGAAGCCGCTAAACGGGAGCGTTTCATGGCTGGCCCTCCTGTCTGAAATAAGACGACAAGTCACCCCAATTTATTCCGGTCCCGGACCTTGTCCAGCCGGTTATTTGAACCGAGGGCTTGAAAACCCTGCCCGCGCCCCCAGATTCCCGCGAGAACCAACTGGGAGCACACATGCAGGACGAACTCAAAAACGACGCGAACACGGCCGAATCCGGGGCAGAAAAGGAAATCATGCCGAGCCTGGAAGAGCTGCTGAAAGCTGCCGAACTCCAGGCGGCCGAGCATCACGACGCCTGGCTGCGCGCCAAGGCGGAAACCGAGAACATGCGCCGCCGCGCGGCGGAAGACGTCGACAAGGCGCGCAAGTTCGCGGTGGAAAACTTCGCCAGCGAACTGCTGGCAGTGAAGGACAGCCTGGAAGCCGCGCTGGCAGTCGAGTCGCCGAGCGTGGAAAACCTCAAGGACGGCGTCGAGCTGACCCTGAAGCAACTGGTTGCCGCGTTCGGCAAATTCAATCTGCACGACATCCACCCGCTGGGTGAGAAATTCGACCCGCACCAGCATCAGGCGATTCAGATGATCGAGTCCGACCAGCCGGCCAACACGGTGGTGACGGTGCTGCAGAAGGGCTATCGCCTCAACGAGCGCACGCTGCGGCCGGCGCTGGTGATGGTCGCCAAGGGCAAGGACGCTTGAAATAGCGCCAACCTCCCCCACATTCGAATCAATTCAATCTTTTACAGAAGGAACGCATCATGGGACGCATTATTGGCATTGACCTGGGCACCACCAACTCCTGCGTGGCGGTGATGGAAAACGGCACGCCGAAAGTGATCGAGAACGCCGAGGGCGCGCGCACCACGCCGTCTGTCGTGGCCTATACCGAAGACGGCGAGATCCTGGTCGGCGCGCCCGCCAAGCGCCAGGCGGTCACCAACGCAAAGAACACCCTGTTCGCGGTCAAGCGCCTGATCGGCCGCCGCTTCGAAGAGAAGGAAGTGCAGAAGGACATCGGCCTGATGCCCTACAAGATCGTCAAGGCCGACAACGGCGACGCCTGGGTCGAAGTGCGCAGCGAGAAGCTGGCCCCGCAGCAGGTCTCGGCCGAAATCCTGCGCAAGATGAAGAAGACCGCCGAAGACTACCTGGGCGAGGAAGTGACCGAAGCCGTCATCACGGTGCCGGCCTACTTCAACGACAGCCAGCGCCAGGCCACCAAGGACGCCGGCCGCATCGCCGGCCTCGAGGTCAAGCGCATCATCAACGAGCCGACCGCGGCCGCGCTCGCCTTCGGCATGGACAAGAAGGAAGGCGACCGCAAGATTGCGGTGTATGACCTCGGCGGCGGCACCTTCGACATTTCCATCATCGAGATCGCCGAGATGGACGGCGAGCACCAGTTCGAAGTGCTGTCGACCAACGGCGACACCTTCCTCGGCGGCGAGGACTTCGACCAGCGGCTGATCGACTACATCGCCGAAGAATTCAAGAAGGAACAGGGCGTCGACCTGAAGAAGGACGTGCTCGCGCTGCAGCGCCTGAAGGAAGCCGCTGAGAAGGCCAAGATCGAGCTGTCCTCCGGCCAGCAGACCGAAGTCAACCTGCCCTACATCACGGCGGATGCCTCCGGTCCCAAGCACCTCGCGGTGAAGATCACCCGCGCCAAGTTCGAGGCGCTGGTGGAAGACCTGATCAAGCGCACCATCGAGCCGTGCAAGATGGCGCTGAAGGATGCCGGCCTCACCACCTCGCAGATCGACGACGTCATCCTGGTCGGCGGCCAGACCCGCATGCCCAAGGTGATGGACGCGGTGAAGGACTTCTTCGGCAAGGACGCGCGCCGTGACGTCAACCCGGACGAAGCGGTCGCCGTCGGTGCGGCGATCCAGGGCGGCGTGCTGCAGGGTGAAGTGAAGGACGTGCTGCTGCTCGACGTGACGCCTTTGAGCCTGGGTATCGAAACCCTGGGCGGCGTGATGACCAAGCTGATCCCGAAGAACACCACGATCCCGACCAAGGCCTCGCAGGTGTTCTCCACCGCCGACGACAACCAGAGCGCGGTGACGGTGCACGTGCTGCAGGGCGAGCGCGAAATGGCTTCCGGCAACAAGAGCCTGGGCCAGTTCAACCTGTCCGACATTCCGCCCGCGCCGCGCGGCATGCCGCAGATCGAGGTCACGTTCGACATCGACGCCAACGGCATCCTGCACGTGTCGGCCAAGGACAAGGCGACCGGCAAGGAAAACAAGATCAAGATCCAGGCTAGTTCCGGGCTGACCGAAGCCGAGATCCAGCAGATGGTGAAGGACGCCGAAGCCAACGCCGCCGAAGACCACAAGGCCTTCGAACTGGCGACTGCGCGCAACGCCGCCGACGCGATGATCCACTCGGTGAAGAAGTCGCTCGCCGACTACGGCGACAAGGTCTCCGCCGACGAAAAGGCCGCGATCGAAGCCGCGCTGAAGGAAGCCGAGGACGCCGTGCGCGAAGGCGACAAGGACACCATCGAGGCCAAGACCAATGCGCTCGCCACTGCCAGCCACAAGCTCGCCGAGCAGATGTACCAGGCCGAGCAGGCCAAGGCGCAGCCGGGCGAAGCAGCCGGTGGCGGCGCCGGTGCGGCGGACGACAACGTGGTGGACGCCGAGTTTGAAGAGGTGAAGGACAAGTAAGGCCGCCGAGAGTCCACAGCAAAGAGCCGAGAGTGCGCCAAGCCCTCTCGGCTTCTTCGCACTTGCAGTCGCACGCTCGAATCATCGCTCTCAACTTTTAACGATCCCATGTCCAAACGCGACTACTACGAAGTCCTCGGCGTCGCCAAGAACGCCTCGGACGAAGAAATCAAGAAGGCCTACCGCAAGCTGGCCATGAAGCACCATCCTGACCGCAACCCGGACGACAAGGGCGCGGAGGAAAAATTCAAGGAAGCGAAGCAGGCCTACGAAATCCTGTCTGATTCGGACAAGCGCGCCGCCTATGACCAGTTCGGCCACGCCGGCGTCGACCAGCAGGCCGGCATGGGCGGTGGCGGTTTTGGCGGCGGCGGCTTTTCCGACGCCTTCTCGGACATCTTCGGCGACATTTTCGGCGGTGGTGGCGGCAGCCGCCGCGACCGCGTCTATCGCGGCGCCGACCTGCGCTACAACCTGGAAATCGGGCTGGAAGAAGCCGCGCGCGGCACCGAAACCAAGATCCGCATCCCCACCCTGGAAGAATGCGGCGTGTGCCACGGCAGCGGCGCCAAGCCGGGAACCCAGCCGACGACCTGCACCACCTGCGGCGGCCACGGCCAGGTGCGCATCCAGCAGGGCTTCTTCTCGGTGCAGCAGACCTGTCCGCGCTGCGGCGGCACCGGCAAGATGGTGTCCGACCCCTGCACCGCCTGCCACGGCGAAGGCCGCGTCAAGAAGCACAAGACCCTGTCGGTGAAGATTCCGGCCGGGGTCGACAGCGGCGATCGCATCCGTCTGGGCGGCGAAGGCGAAGCCGGGGTCAACGGCGGTCCAGCGGGCGACCTCTATGTGGTGATCCATCTCAAGGAACACCCGGTTTTCAAGCGCGACGGCGACGACCTGCATTGCGAAATGCCGATCAGCTTCGCCACCGCCGCGCTCGGCGGCGAGGTCGACATCCCTACGCTGGACGGCCACGCCAAGATCAAGATTCCGGCCGAAACGCAATCGGGCAAGGTGTTCCGTCTGCGCGGCAAGGGCATCAAGGGCGTGCGCAGCCAGGCGCCGGGCGACCTGATGTGTCACATGCAGATCGAAACGCCGGTCAATCTCTCCGATCGCCAGCGCGAATTGTTGCGCGAGTTCGAAGCCTTGAGTCCGGGTCGGAACAATAATCCGCGCGCGCAGTCGTTCATGGACAAGGTCAAATCGTTTTTCGGGCAATAAGTCCAGAGGGGGGCGGCCTTGCGAACAGCGGCCAAGCGTTCAGATGCAGACGTGGCGTCCGGCCTGCGCTTTTCCTGACCTGCACTATGCTGGATGTGCATCACTAAAACCCACCACAGGAGAATTGACCCCATGCGCAAACCATCACTGATCGCGGCGAGCTGCGCCGCCCTGCTCGCCTTTCCTGCGATCGCCGCCGAAGCGCCCGTCATCGTCAAGATTCCCCGGCTCACCGTCGAGGCTGCGGAAAAAATCGCCCATGCCGCACTGGACGCCTGTCGCAAAGACGGTATCCAGATCGGCGTGACCGTGGTCGATCGCAGCGGCGACGCTATGGCGGTGCTGCGCGATACCCTGGCACCGCGCATCACCCTGGAAATCAGCCGGCAGAAAGCTAACACGGCGGTCAATTTCAATGCGGCCACCTCGAGCATGGAAAGTCGTTTCACCCAGCCGTTCTCGGTCGGCAAGGTCGAGGGGCTGGTGTTTTCCGCAGGCGGCGTGCCGATCGAGGCCGCCGGCAACATCATCGGCGCAGTCGGCATCTCCGGCGCGGCAACCGGCGCGCAGGACGAAGCCTGTGCCCGCGCCGGCATCCAGGCTATCCAGTTCGAGCTCGAAACCGCAAATCCGTGATCCGACGGCTGGGGGCTTTCCCCCAGCCGCAGCGGATTGCCCCCTTCCCACGCAACACGCTACATTCCGGCGTGAGCCCCTGCATGGCGTCTGGTAGGAAATTGATCAAAACTGCGGCAATAGACACGGTATCATTCGCGTCATGCCCGCTTCCTGTCTGCCTGTAGACCTGATGTCGCCAATTTCTTTGACGACAGGCTGCCTGTCCGGCCCGGTCCATGACTGACCTCTTCCACAGCGAACACGCGGTCGATTTCGAGCGACGCTTCGGCGGTGTGCGTCGACTCTACGGCGCCGCTGCTTTCGAGCGTTTCCAGCAGGCGCACGTCTGCGTCATCGGCATCGGCGGCGTCGGTGCATGGAGCGCCGAGGCGCTGGCGCGCACGGCCATCGGCCGCCTCACCCTGATCGACCCCGATCACCTGGCCGAATCCAATATCAACCGCCAGGTCCACGCACTGACGCACGAACTCGGGAAATCCAAGATCCAGGCCATGGAAGCGCGCATCCATGCGATCAATCCCCGCTGCCGGGTGACTGGGGTAGAGGAGTTTCTGACTGCCGAGAACGTCGCCGTATTGCTGGCGGACAAATTCGATTATGTGGTCGATGCCATCGACAGCGCCCGCGCCAAGACCGCATTGATTGCCCACTGCCGCCGCAATCGCATCCGTCTGGTTTGCATCGGTGCCGCCGGCGGCCAGACCGATCCCGGCCGGGTGCAACTGGCCGACCTGGCCCGTACCACCGAAGACCCCCTGCTCGCCAAGGTACGCGCCCGCCTGCGTCGCGAACACGGCTTTCCGCGCGAGCCCGGAAAAAAGTTCGGCGTCGACTGCGTCTATTCCACCGAACCCCTCACCTATCCGAGCGCCGAGGGCGGCGTGTGCTACGAACGGCCGGAGGACGCCCACCTGCACGGCCTCAATTGCGCCGGGTTCGGTTCGTCGGTGTGCGTCACCGCCACCTTCGGCCTGCGGGCAGCAGCACAGGTGCTCAACAGGCTGGCTGTGCTATAACCAGCCACTCGCCCGTCTTGCACGGGTCCGAGGCGGCTTATTCCTTATTATTCAAGGTTATCAAACCATTATCCGTAATAGGAACAATTAGACTGGCAGGGCAGCGGATGACCCGAACCCGAACCCGCGCCCATCCAGAAAAGCAAAGCCAGCATTCCTGACCGGGCGCAGAACTGGCCGGCGGCACAAAGGCTGGTAATTCATTGGGGGAGTTGTCGAATGGCCGGTTTGTTGCGTTTTGTTTTGTTGCTGCTCGGCCTTGCGATAGGCCCAAGTGCCACTGCTGACGACAAAACTCCATTGACCCTGGGCGTGTTTCCCTACGTAACGCCGGTCCAGTTGGTGTCATTTCACACCCCCCTCAAAGACCATCTCGCCAAAAGCCTGCAGCGACCTGTCACCTTGGTCACCGCGCCGGACTTTGACAATTTCATCGAACGCACCCGCGAGGGCCAGTACGACATCATCATCACCGCCCCCCACCTGGGCCGCCTGGCTGAAACCCGCGATGGCTACAAGCGACTGGCGCAGACCCGCCATGTGGTTCAGGGCATTTTCCTGACCCGCAAGGATTCGGATATCCAAAAGATTGAGGACCTGAGGGGTAAAACCGTGATGATCGCGCAACGGGTCTCGCTCATTTATCAAATGGCAGAACGCCTGCTGAGGGAAAAAGGCCTCGTCCCCGGCGTATCGGTGAAGATCATCGAAACGCGTACGCACAACAATGCCATGCATGCGCCTTTGCGCGGCGAAGCCGATGCGTCGGTGACCGGAACGCTGCTGTGGCGGGTTCTGGGAGAGGAGCAAAAGGGCCAGATGCGGGTCATCGGCACAACCGAGGAAGCACCCGGGTTCATGCTGATGGCCCACTCGCGTCTGTCTGCTCAGGACATCGCGAAAATAAAAGCGCTGCTGCTTGAATATCATCGGGTTCCCGGTAGCGAGGCTTACTTCTCCACGACGGGTTACGAAAAATTCGAGCCCATTGACGACAAGATCATGAAGCAGCTTGATCCCTACACCCGGGTCCTGAC
>JAJYXG010000027.1:0-52514 GCA_021791095.1 Pseudomonadota bacterium | reverse complement strand
CCGGCTGCCGCAATCTCACCGTCGTCCCCGTGCAGAGCCTGCTGAAGGCGGTAGACGCGAGGGAGCAGCACTACTCCATCGAACTGGCCGAAGAGGTCATTTACGAATCCAAGCTGGAACTGATCTGCGAAGACCATCAGGTGGACGAACTGGTGGGCATCATCGCGCGCACCGCCCGCACCGGCCAGGCCGATCCAGGGTGGATATTCGTGATCGACGTTGTCAGGGCAATCCCTGTCGGGGCAATGTAACGAGCGAACCTGGTTTCAGGTTATGGCCTGTGTCCACGTCCTGAACCCAGCAAGCGAAGTCAGATTTTTATCTCAATCAACTATTGAAGGAGCAAATCATGGGATTGTTTGAACGCATGCTCGGCAATTTGATGGGCGGCAGATTCGGAGGCCACCACGGCGGCTATCAAGGCGGTCATCACGGCGGTTCCAGACATGGCGGCTACGGCGGTAATCAGCGCTATCCGCAGGGCAGCGGCCCAGGCGGCGGCAATTCCGGCAATCCCTGCCCCAAGTGCGGCAGCGCCAATACGGCCGAAGCACGCTTTTGCCAGCAATGCGGCGCTGCCCTGGCGCCCGCCAAATGCTCCGGTTGCGGCGCGGAATTGACGGCGGGCGCACAGTTTTGCGGCCAATGCGGCAAACCCCGGCAGTAACGCAGCGCACATCCATCTGTGATCGTTTGATTCTTGAGGAGCGGCAACATGGCCGAAAAACTCAAACTGGACCTGTCCCTGGTCTTGCCGGATCTCGCCGACGAGCGCGACGCCTGCGTGGGGCGGCTGACCAATTTGCTGCAGGCCGAGGGCCTGGAAAAAGTACACCTGGTCCATGAAGACGGCGGCGCCCGCCTGTGCCTGCACTACGACCCGCAGCGCTTCAGCGTGAGCCGGGTGCGCGAACTGGCGCAAGCGGCCGGCGCCAGGATCGGCAACCGCTTTCACCACGAGAGCCTGCGCATCGACGGCATGGACTGCCCCACCTGCGCCACCGTGATCGAGCACGCCCTGCAACGCACCGAGGGCGTGCTGGAGGCTTCGGTGAGCTACGCCGCCGAGCGCCTGCGCCTGGAGTACGACAGTGAAAAAATCGCGCGCGCTGCGATCGTCCGGCGCATCGAGGCGCTCGGTTATGCCGTGCTGGAAGAAGGCCACGAGGCCGGATGGTTCGCCGAGCATCGCGAGCTCATCTTCAGCGGCGTTGCTGGCTTGCTGTTGCTGGCCGGCTGGCTGGCGGGTCTCGCCGCGCAGCCGCGCAGCTTGTCGCTCGGCCTGTTGCTGGGCGCCTATGCGGCGGGTGGCTTCTATACCCTGCGCGATGCCTGGCAGAGCGTGAAGAGCCGCAGCTTCGACATCGACACCCTGATGATCGTCGCGGCGGCCGGCGCGGCGGCGCTCGGCGCCTGGGAAGAAGGCGCGCTGCTGCTGTTCCTGTTCAGTCTCGGTCATGCATTGGAGCACATGGCCATGGACCGTGCGCGCAAGGCCATCGAGGCGCTGGCGGAACTCGCGCCCAAGACCGCCATCGTGCAGCGCGATGGTGTGGAGATCGAGGTGCGGGTCGAGGATTTGCAGCGCGGCGACCGGGTGATCGTCAAGCCCGGCCAGCGCATCCCCGCCGACGGCGCGGTGGCATCGGGCAATTCGGCGGTGGACCAGGCTCCGGTCACCGGCGAATCCATGCCGGTGGACAAGCAGCAGGGCGACAAGGTGTTCGCCGGCACGGTCAACGGCGAGGGCGCGCTGGTCGTCGAGGTCACCAAGCTGGCGCGGGAGAGCACGCTCGCGCGCATGGTGGAGATGGTGGCCGAGGCGCAGACGCAGAAATCCCCCACCCAGAGATTCACCGACCGCTTCGAGCGCATCTTCGTGCCCGTCGTGCTGGTGGGCGCCGCGCTGCTCATCGTGCTGCCGCCGCTGTTCGGCTTTCCCTTCGCCGAATCCTTCTACCGCGCCATGGCGGTGCTGGTGGCGGCCTCGCCCTGCGCGCTGGCCATCGCCACCCCGTCGGCGGTGCTGTCCGGCATTGCCCGCGCCGCGCGCGGCGGCGTGCTGATCAAGGGCGGCGCGCATCTGGAAAATCTCGGCGTGCTCACCGCCATCGCCTTCGACAAGACCGGCACCCTGACCATCGGCAAGCCCGCGGTGACCGACGTCGTCGCCGTCAACGGAGACGAGGAACGGCTGCTGACCGTCGCCGCCGCCGTGGAAAGCCGCAGCGCCCATCCCTTGGCGCAGGCGGTGGTGGCGGAAGCGCAGCGGCGCGGTTTGACCTGGCGCGAGGCCGGGGAGGTCGAAGCCGTGACCGGCAAGGGACTGCGCGCCGAACTCGATGGGAAGAAGATCGCCATCGGCAACGCCAGGCTGTTCGAGGGCGAAGCCATCCCGGAAGAAATCCGACGGCAGGCGGAGCGCCTCCAGACGGAGGGCAAGACCCTCATGCTGATCCAGGCGGACGCACAGTTTCTCGGCATCGTCGCGTTGGCCGACACGCCGCGCGAGGGCATAAAGCAAATACTCGAACGGCTGCACCGGCTCGGCATCCGCAAAACCATCATGCTCACCGGCGACAACGAACGCGTGGGCCGGGTCATCGCCGACGCGGTCGGCCTGGACGAAGTGAAAGCGGGCCTGTTGCCGGAAGACAAGGTCAAGGCCATGGAAGAACTCGGGCAGCGCCACGGCCAGGTGGCCATGGTCGGCGACGGCGTCAACGACGCCCCCGCGATGGCTCGCGCCACGGTCGGCATCGCCATGGGCGGCGCCGGCACCGATGTGGCGCTGGAAACCGCCGACGTAGCGTTGATGGCCGACGATTTGAGCAAACTTCCTTTTGCCGTGGCCTTGAGCCGGGCATCACGACGCATCATCCGGCAGAACCTGTATGTGTCGTTGGGCGTGGTGGCCTTGCTGATTCCCGCCACCCTATTCGGTTGGGCCGGCATCGGCCTGGCGGTGTTGATACACGAGGGCTCGACCGTGGTGGTGGTAATCAACGCGCTACGCCTGCTGGGCTATCGGGCGAACGGGAAGGAACCCCACCGCACGGATGATGCGTTATCCGAAAAATTTCACACCCGGGAATAACTTGGTTAACGATAGTAAGCCCACGAAGTTTTGATCGCTGGTAGCATCAAGTTCCCTCAACCAACCCAAGGGGTATTTATGAACAAGTCCGAATTGATCGAAGCCGCTGCAACCGAAGCAGACATCAGCAAGGCCGCCGCCGGTAGAGCGCTCGATGCGATCCTCGATACAGTTGTTAAAGCTGTGGCAAAGGGCGACACCGTCACCCTCATAGGTTTTGGCACCTTCAAATCGTCCAAACGCGCTGCTCGAACTGGCCGCAACCCGCAGACCGGTGCTGAGATCAAGATTGCAGCTTCGACAGTGCCACGCTTCACGGCTGGCGCTGGCTTCAAGGCAGCTGTCGCGGGCAAGAAAGCCACCAAGAAGAAGTGATGTAATCAGCGGCAGGCGTGGCGATGTCCTTCTTGGCCGCGCCTGCAAGTCAATGCTTGATAACGCTTTACGGCATTCTATTCACATAGGCCGTGTGACGGTTATCGACCTATTGTATTGAACAACCATGACGCCCCTCCTTCAGGCCTCCGCAATGCGGAACGCGGCGACTGCAGCAAAGGCTAGCAGGGCGGCGGTAACCCAGAACGAATGGCCGATCAACACGGCGAATAACCAGCCGGCAACGGCCGATCCTGAGGCCTGGCCCAGACTCGCTGCTGCAGTCTGCTTGCCGAGCGCTGCGCCTTGCCGTGTCCCGGCTGCGAGCGATACCAGATAAGCAAGTGCCGGAATCAGCACGCCCGACGCGCCGGCAACCAGTCCCAGCCCGATTATCAACAAGGGATAGGTCGTAGCGTATGGCAGCAGCGCGACACCGGTGGCCATCGCAAGGAATGCCGGCGCTAGCAGCCTGCTGCCGACGCGACGGAGCAGCGGCGCGAGCACGAATACCTGCACCAGTATCATGATCAGGCTGCACTCGGCGAACATCCAGCCGATCTCGCGCGGGCGCAGGTTCAACATCTGCTGCCCCTGCAATGCCAAACCTACTTCGAAGCTGCCGATGCCAAACATCACGAGCAGCGACAGCGCCAGCAGGCCGAACAACGCCGGTGTATCGGGTTGCGACGTGTTTTCCCTCGCGGGCTGCATCGAGCTCTCGGGAAGCCACAGATAAGCCGCGAACCACATCCCGCCGCCTATGGCCGCGGTCGCGTAGAACGGCAGCGCGAGGGCGGCAACCCCGCCGATGCTCTCGACCGATGCCAGCCACCCACCCAGCGCCGGGCCAAACAGGAAACCGAGCGCGCTCGCCGCGCTCAGCCTCGCGAATGCCGCCGCGCGCTCCTGCGCCCTACACGCATCGCCTACCCAGGCCAACACCGCCGGCAGCACCGCCGCCGCGAACGCGCCGGCGAGCGCGCGAGCAGCGTAAACGAACGCCAGTTGGCGCGCCAGAGCGAACCACAACATTGCGCCGGCGAAGCCGACGAGCCCGAGCAGGATCACCTTGCGCCGTCCGGCATGGTCCGAGATAAAGCCCCAGAGCGGCGCAAACAGGAATAGCGCCAGCATGTACGTGCCCGTCAGCAAACCGGTGTGCCAGGACACCGAAATACGTCCGGCGCTGGCCGGCAGTCTCTCCAGAAAGCTGGGCAGCACCGGTAAAACGATGCCGTATCCCATGGATACCGTGAATACCAACGCCAGCAACACGAAGAAAACGCTGGAATGCAAAAACTGTTTTTGTTTGGCGCTCACCGCCGCATTCCCGGATGGGTCGCGTCGTCGACAATCGCCTGCGCCGCATCCACGATCTGGCGCAGATGCTCCTGTCCGCGAAAGCTCTCCGCGTAGATCTTGTAAATGTTTTCGGTGCCCGAGGGACGGGCAGCGAACCAGCCGTTCTCGGTGATCACCTTCAACCCGCCGATGGGTGCGCCGTTACCGGGCGCATGGCTGAGGATGGCCTGGATTTTTTCGCCCGCCAGCTCTGTGGATCGAACCTGCTGCGGCGAGAGTTTCGACAGCCTCTCTTTTTGCGCCGGCGTGGCGGGCGCCTCGACCCGGTCGTAGGCAGGCTCGCCGAATTCGTGCGTCAGTCCGCGGTATAGCTCGCCAGGATCGCGGCCCGTCCGTGCGGTGATTTCCGCGGAGAGCAAAGCCGGGGCGATTCCATCCTTGTCCGTCGTCCAGACGGTGCCGTCAAGGCGCAGGAAGGCGGCGCCTGCGCTCTCTTCCCCACCGAAGCCCAGCGAGCCGTCGAGCAGGCCGTCGACGAACCACTTGAAGCCGACCGGCACCTCAACCAGTTTCCGGCCCAGCTTCGCCGTCACGCGATCGATCATCTGGCTGCTCACGACGGTTTTTCCCACCGCCGCTTGCGGTCGCCATTTGGGCCGATGCTGGAACAGGTAGTGGATGGCGGCCGAAAGATAGTGGTTGGGCGGGAGCAGGCCCGCGCTGCGGGTAACGATCCCGTGCCGGTCGTGGTCGGTGTCGCAGGCGAAGGCGATGTCGAAGCGGTCCTTCAGGCCGATCAAGTTCCGCATCGCATAAGGCGAGGACGGATCCATGCGAATATGGCCATCCCAGTCGAGAGGCATGAAGCCGAATGCCGGGTCGATGGCATCGTTGACGACCGTGAGATTCAAACCATAGCGTTCGGCAATCGCGGCCCAGTAGTGGACGCCTGCGCCGCCGAGCGGATCGACGCCCATGCGGATGCCGGCGCCGCGAATCGCGTCCATGTCGATCGCATTGCCGAGGTCGCCCACATAGGCGTTGAGGTAGTCGTGCCGGTGCGTCGTGGCGGCATGCAACGCCTGTTCGAAAGGGATTCTTTTTACGCCCTGGAGGCCATCTTGCAGAAACGCGTTGGCCTTGGCTTCGATCCAGCCGGTGACGCCGGTATCCGCCGGCCCGCCGTTGGGCGGGTTGTATTTGAAACCGCCATTGTCTGGCGGATTGTGCGACGGCGTGATGACAATGCCGTCTGCCAGTCCTGTGTCGCGTCCGCGGTTGTAGACGAGTATGGCGTGCGAAACCGCGGGGGTGGGCGTGTATTCGTCCTGCTCGGCAAGCATGACGTCCACGCTATTGGCCGCCAGCACCTCGAGCGCACTGGCAAAGGCGGGCTCGGACAGCGCGTGCGTGTCGACGCCGAGGAACAGCGGGCCATCGATTCCCTGCTGCGTGCGATAGAGGCAAATCGCCTGGTTGATGGCGAGCACATGCCCTTCGTTGAAGGTCTTTTCGAACGCGGAACCGCGATGCCCCGACGTGCCGAACGCGACCCGTTGCGCGGGCGCCTGGAAATCGGGGATGCCGGTATAGTAGGCCGTCACCAGTCTGGGGATATTGGCCAGCATTGCCGGCGGCGCGGGCTTTCCCGCCAAAGGATGGACTTTCATTGCGCTCAACCTCCGCCTCCGTCGCGCAGCAGCACGACGATAGCCCTGGCCGGCACCCGATAATGCGACGACTGCAAGGGGCTCTCGTTGCCGGGTTCGAGAAAGTCGAACGGACTTTCGAGGCTGGTATCGACCACTCGCCGCCACACATTCGCTGCGCCCTCCTGTATCTCGAAAGCCAGTTCCTCCCAATAGGCGTTGATCATCACGTAGAGGTCGACGTCCTGTTGCGACCCGCCGTGCAGGGCAAAGGCGAGGCTGCGGGAATCGTAGGCCAGATCGGGATCGCGGCCCACCCCGTACCAGCGGACATCCTCGCGCCAGAAGCGGCTTCTTGCCAATGAGGGGTGCGCCTTGCGAAACGCGATCATGAGCCTGAAGAAGCGGAACATGTCCGGGTTGGCGTGCAGCCGGTCCCAGTCGATCCAGCCCGTTTCGTTGTCCTGGTTGTAGGGATTGTTGTTCCCTGCCTGCGTATGCATGAACTCGTCCCCGGCGCGCAGCATGGGCGTCCCGTTGGAAAGGAATAGCAGGCAGCAGAAATTCCTGACCTGTTGCCTGCGCAGTTTCATGACCTCAGGCGGCGCGTCCGCGTCCCCTTCCCAGCCGCAGTTCCAGCTGTGGTTTTCCGCCATGCCGTCGGTGTTGCCGTGCCCGTTTGGCTCGTTCCGCTTCTGGTTGTAGGCAACCAGGTCGTAGAGGGTGAATCCGTCATGGGAGGCGACGTAGTTGACGCTCTGATGAGGATGATAGGCGTTCATCCGGTCGTCGGGAAACAGATCGTCGCTGCCGTACAGGCGGCGCATCAGGGCCGGCACCATGCCGGGATCGCCCTTGACGAAGCGCCGCAGCTCGTCCCGGTACCGGCCGTTCCACTGGCACGCCATGATCCCCGGAAACGCCCGGCCCAGTTGAACCACCCCGGCGGCGTCCCACGGCTCGGCAATCAGGCGCAGCTGCGCCAGGTCCGGGTCGGAGGCCATATCGCTGAGCAGCGGCGCGTCGCCGGCATTGACCGATCCATCCGGGTTGCGGGTAAAGAGGGACGCGAGGTCGAAGCGGAATCCGTCGACATGCATCTCGCACGCCCAATGGCGGACGCTGTCCATGATCATCTTGCGGACGCAGCGATTCGCGCAATTGAGCGTGTTGCCGGTGCCGGAGAAATTCTCGTAGGGCGCGTCCGGCCGGTCCGCCATCAGGTAGTAGGTGCTGTTGTCGATCCCCTTGTAGCTAAAGACCGGGCCCGTGTGATCGCCTTCGCCCGTGTGGTTGTAGACAACGTCGAGGACCACCTCGATATCCGCCTGGTGCAGAGCCCTGACCATTTCGCGAAACTCGTTGTGTCGCGCCCGTGCGGTGGGGTCGCTGAGATAGCCATGGTGGGGCGAGAAGAAATTCAGCGGCATGTAGCCCCAGTAGTTGCCGTCGGACGGGTCGTACTGGAACACCGGCATCAACTCCACCACGGTGACGCCAAGTTCCTTCAGGTAGGGGATTTTCTCGACTAGGCCCGCAAACGTTCCGCGCGCGTCCTCCCTGACGCCGGAGTTGGGGTTCTTGGTGAATCCCCCGACGTGCAGTTCGTAGATGACGGTATCGGCCTCGTGCCGGGGGCGACGGTCGTCTTGCCAGTCGAAAGGCTCGCTGTCGCCCGCAAGGACGCCCAGGGGCGCCTTGCCCGCGTTCGAGCCGGGCCGGGCGGCGGCGAGCCGGTCGAAAGCCGGGGGAAAGAACACGGACTTGGCGTAGGGATCGAGCAGGATCTTGCTGCGATCGAACGCGTGCCATTCGAAGCGTCCGTTGGGCGCGGGCCCGTCAACGCTGTACGCGTAGTAGGCCGCACCCCGCATCGACGCGAACGGGATGCGGCAATGCCAGATCCTGCCCGTCTTGTTCCTGAGGTAATCGAACGGATATTCGAATACGGGCTCAACGCTGTCGCGCTCGGTGTAGAGCAACAAGGTGACGCTTTGCGCATGCTTCGAGTAAAGCGCGAAGTTGCAAGCGCTCTCCGCTTCTATCCGGGTCGAGCCCAGGGGGAACGGAAGCCCTTCCGCGGCCGCCCAGCGGGATGAAGCCACCACCGACATCACAGTGGCGTTCATACACTTGTGCCTTCCGCCGATCCGTGCGCACGGATGCCTTCGAGCCGGGTGCGCTTCAACAGCAGCGCGTTGATCGCGACCAGCACGGTGCTGCCGGACATGGCGAGCGCCGCGACCTCCGGGCTGACGGTGAGCGGGTAGAACACCCCGGCCGCGAGCGGGAACGCGGCGACGTTGTAGGCCACCGCCCAGAACAGGTTCTGGTGCATCTTCCGCAGGGTGGCGCGCGACAGCACGATCGCGCCGACCACGTCGAACGGGTCGCTCTTCATCAGCACCACGTCGGCGCTCTCCATCGCGACGTCGGTGCCGGCGCCGATGGCGAAGCCCACGTCCGCCTGGGTGAGCGCGGGGGCGTCGTTGACGCCGTCGCCGACCATGCCGACCTTCTTGCCGCCGGCCTGCAATTCCCTGACCTTGTCGGCCTTCTGGCCGGGCAGCACGTCGGCCAGCACGATGTCGATGCCGAGTTCTCCGGCGATGCGCTCGGCGGTGCCGCGGTTGTCGCCGGTGAGCATCGCCACCTGCACGCCGCGCGCCTGCAGCGCCTTGATCGTGGCCACCGAGGTCGGCCGCACCGCGTCGGCGATGGCGATGAGCCCCGCGAGCTTGCCGCCGTCGGCGACGTGCACCACCGTGCGCCCGGCGCCCTGGAGCTGCTTTGCTTTTTCTTCCAGCCCGGCCAGGCCGATCTGCTGCTCGTCCATGAGGCGGCGGTTGCCGAGGAACACGGTGCTCCCGCCGATTTCGGCGCGCGCGCCCTTGCCCTCGATATTGGTGAAACCGGTGGTTTTTTCCGCGGCGAGTCCGGCGGCGCGCCGCAGAATGGCCTGCGCCAGTGGATGATCGGAGCCCTGCTCGACCGCGGCCGCCAGCGCGAGCGCGGCGTCCGCGGTCGCGCCCGGCGCCGCTACCACCTCGACCACCTCGGGCTGGCCCTGGGTGAGCGTGCCAGTCTTGTCGAAGATGACGACGTCGAGCCGGGTCGCCTCTTCCAGTGCGGCGGCGTTCTTGAACAGGATCCCGTTCATGGCGCCCAGCCCGGTGCCGACCATCACCGCCATCGGCGTGGCGAGCCCGAGCGCGTCCGGACAGGCGATTACGAACACTGTGATGGTCAGCGTCAGGGCGAACAGCAGCGGCTGGCCGATCCATCCGAACCACACTGCGAAAGTTGTCAGACCGATCACCAGCGCGATCAGCACCAGCCACTGCGAGGCACGGTCGGCGAGCAACTGCGCCGGCGCTTTCGAGTTCTGCGCCTCCTGCACCAGCTTGACGATCTGCGCCAGCGCCGTGTCCGCGCCGACCTTGGTCGCGCGGTAGCGGAAGCTGCCGCTCTTATTAATCGTCGCGCCGATCACCGTGTCGCCGGGTTTCTTGCCGACCGGCATGGACTCGCCGGTGAGCATCGATTCGTCCACCTGCGACTCGCCTTCGGTCACCTCGCCGTCCACCGGAATCTTGTTGCCGGGGCGGATCACGACCATATCGCCCGCCAGCACCTCGGCAGTCGGCAGTTCGATCTCGTTGCCGCCGCGGATCACCGTGGCCATCGGCGGCGCCAGGTCCATGAGCGCACGGATCGCGTCCGAAGCCCCTGCGCGGGCGCGCATCTCCAACCAGTGGCCTAGCAGGATGAACACCAGCAGCACCGCGACTGCCTCATAGAACTGCTCGCCCCGGAAGAGAAACGTGCCGGCGACGCTGAACACATAGCCGGTGCCGACCGACAGCACCACCAGCACCGCCATGTTGAGCACCCTGTTCTTGAGCGCGCGCCAGGCGGCGACGAAGAACGGCCAGCTCGGCCACAGCACCGCGGCACTCGCGAGGACAAACAGCCACAGGTCGAGCCGCAACCCGAAGGGCGGTGCCGGCGGCGTGAACAGCCCGCCCATCGGCGAGTAGAGGAAGATCGGCAGGCTGAAGACGAGCGCGACGAGGAAGCGATTGCGCATGTCGCGCGCCATCGCCGCCAGGTCCATGCCGGCGCCGTGACCCATCTCGTGCGCCATGGCGTCGGCGTGACCGGCCGCAGCCGCGGCGGGTCGCGCCATCGCGTCATGGCCCGCGTGTTCAGCGTGGCCGATTGCGGGCGCGGCGGGCGCCGGCGTCGTTGCCGCGTGGCCGGCGTGCGGCGCCATGGCCGCGGCCGGCGGATCCTCGGGCACGCAGATGTGTCTGGGCAGGCTCTCTCCGGCGCAGTGATAGCCGCATTCGTGCACCCGCGCCTTGATAGTCTTGAGGTCTGTGGCGGTTTCGTCGTAAACAACGGTGGCGCTGCCGGCGACGTAGTTGACCTCGGCCTTATGCACGCCCGGCAGCCTCGCGAGCTGCTTCTCCACGCCGAGTGCGCTCAACGCCGACAGCAGATTGCCGACTTCGATGGTAACGGTTTTCATGATGAGACCTCCGCGTGTTGAACGTACCCTACTCTACGCAGTGCTGACAATGTGACCCTGGCCCTGCCGACAATGCTTGCTCTCCCTAACGCCATCACAGCTTCCCCGAACGTGAAATTCCCCGCGCGAGACGCCAGGTGAACCACAACGCCAGCGCATAGCCCGCGGCGGCGAACAGCGGCATCCCTCCCAGGCGCGGCCCGATCGAGTGCTGCATCAGGAGCGAGGCGGCGATGTAGAGGCCCAGCGTCACCAGCGCCAGCGCCACGCGATTGCTGCCGCGGGCTATGGTTTGCTCCAGTTCTTCCATGCCGTGGTGCTGTACCTGCATTTCCAGGCCGCTGGCACGTATCCGGTGGATCCAGGCGCCGAGCTCGGCCGGCAGTTCCCGCACCCCCTCCGCGGCCTCGAAGCGCAGCCGGTTCAACCCCGTTTCCACGCCGGCGCCGACCGACGGGCTGAGCACCGCTTCGGCCTTGCCGAGCAGACTCTGGAGCAGATTGAAGTCCGGGTCGAGGTCGCGCACGGCGTTTTCCATCAGATACAGCATGCGCATCAGGACCAGCAGGTTGTGCGGGATGCGGATGTTGCGCCCGCGGCCGAGGCGCGCCACGCGCACGAACGCTTCGGCCAGCGACCAGTCCTTGAGCGGCAGGCCGGCATAATCCTGGATGACCTCCTGCATTCCCTGGCGGAACTCCGCACGGTCGAGCATTCCTGCGAGCAGGCCCAGGTCGAGCGCCGCATCCAGCATCCACTCGCTGTCCTGGTGGACGAAGGCCAGCAGGAACGCCGCCAGGTTGCGGCGCGTGGACGGATCGAGCGTGCCGACGATGCCGAAGTCGTGGAAGCAGATATGCCCGCTTTCCATGATGAACAGGTTGCCGGGATGGGGGTCGCCGTGGAACACGCCGATGACGAACAACTGTTGCAGATAGGCCTCGACCAGGGCCTGCGCGAGTTGCGCCCCGTGTGCGCGCACCGCGGGAACGTGCACGGTCGCCGACCCGCGGAAGGCCTCGGCGAAGCGCAGGGTGCTGCGCGCCTCGCGGCGGAAGTCGGTTTCCTTGCGCAGGTTGCTCCCGATTTCGTCGACGAGGGCGAGCGGGTCGAAGCGCCGCAGCCACGGCACCAACGCGAGCAGCGCGCGCAGCACGCCGCGCAGCAGGCGCATGTCGCGGTCGATCTCGGCCTTGATGCGCGGCCTGCGGATCTTCACCACCACCCGCCGCCCATCGTGCAGGCGCGCCTGATGCACTTGCGCGATGGACGCGGCCGCCAGCGGGTGCGCCTCGAATTCGGCGAACAATTCGGGGAGGGGCTTCCCCAGCGCCCGCTCCACTTCCCGACGCGCGACCTCGTCCGGAAACGGCGCGACGCGGTCCTGCAGGCTCTGCAGCGCGCGGATGTACTCGTCCGGCAACAGGTCGCGGTGCAGGCTCAGGCCCTGGCCGAGCTTGACGAAGGTCGCGCCCAGACGATCCAGCGTGCGGCACAGCCGCTGCGCCGGCGTCAGCGCCGGGCGCAACAGATGCAGGCGCACCAGCAGCCACCCCAGCAGCCAAGCGCTGATCGCGAAGCCGATCTGGAACAGTCGTCTCAGACCAGACATGCCTGCCCTTATTCGGGCTGCGCGGCGCCCGCCGCTGCGGCCGCGGGCAGCCCCGGCTCGAGCAGTTCGCGCAGCGCGCCTTCGGTCAGCGTTTCATGGGCGAGCAGTTCGTGCGCGCCGCGCTCGAGCGTCTCGCGCCGCTCGTTCAGGACCGCGGACGCCCGGTCGAACGCTGTTTGCAGGATGTCGCGCACCGCGCGGTCGATCTCGCGCGCGGTCTCTTCGCTGTATTCGCGCATCCTGGGCATCGCATCGGGCATTTGCAGGAATGCCGGGTGCTCGGCCTCGTAGGCGACGTGCCCGAGCTTCGCGTCCATACCGTAGCGCATGACCATGCCACGCGCGATGTCGGTCACCTTGGCGAGGTCGTCGGCCGCGCCGGTCGAGAGATGACCGAACACGATGTGCTCCGAGGCACGCCCCCCCAGCAGCACGGCCATCTTGTTTTCCAGCTCCTCCCGCGTCATCAGGTAGCGGTCCTCGGTCGGGCGCTGGATGGTGTAGCCGAGCGCGCCGATGCCGCGCGGGATGATCGAGACTTTGTGCACCGGGTCGGTGCCGGGGAGCGACAGCGCCACCAACGCGTGGCCCATCTCATGGAAGGCGACGATCTCGCGCTCCTTCGGGTTGAGCAGCCGGTTCTTTTTCTCCAGGCCCGCGACGATGCGTTCCACCGCCGCGGTGAAATCGTCGAGCCCAACGGCTTCGGCGCCGCGGCGCGTGGCGAGCAGCGCAGCCTCGTTAACCAGATTGGCAAGATCGGCGCCGGAAAAGCCGGGGGTCAGCGCGGCGATCTGCTCCGGATCGACATCGGCGGCCAGGTGTGCTTTCTTCAGATGCACCCTGAGGATGTCCATGCGCCCTTTCTTGTCCGGGCGGTCCACCAGCACCTGGCGGTCGAAGCGCCCGGCGCGCAGCAGCGCGGGGTCGAGAATCTCCGGGCGGTTGGTGGCGGCGAGCAGCACCAGTCCCTGGCTCGGGTCGAAGCCGTCCATCTCGGACAGCAGCTGGTTCAGGGTCTGCTCCTTCTCGTCGTGCCCGCCGGCGAGCGGATACGCCCCGCGCGCCCGCCCGAGGGCGTCGAGTTCGTCGATGAAGATGATTGCCGGGGCCTTGCCACGCGCCTGCTCGAACAGATCGCGCACCCTCGCCGCGCCCACGCCCACGAACATTTCCACGAACTCCGAACCGCTGATGGAGAAGAACGGCACGCTGGCCTCGCCCGCCACCGCACGCGCGAGCAGGGTCTTGCCGGTGCCGGGTGGGCCGACCAGCAGCACGCCCTTCGGCATGCGCGCGCCGAGCTTGCCGTATGCCTTGGGGTTCCTGAGGAACTCGATGATCTCCTTCAGCTCCTCCTTGGCCTCGCCCACCCCGGCGACATCCTCGAATGTCACACCGGTCTGCTTCTCCATGTAGACCTTGGCGCGACTCTTGCCGATCTCCATGAATCCGCCGGCCGCGCCGCCCATGCGCTTCATGATGAATCCCCACAGCGCGAAGAAAACGACGGCGGGCAGAATCCAGGAGAGCAGCGTGGAGAGCCACTTGCTCTCGATCTGGCCGGCGAAGCGCACCTTGGCCGCTTCGAGCTCCTTGACGAGGTTGGGATCGTCGACGCGCACCGTGACGAAACGGTGTTCCTTGCCTTCTCCCGCGCGCTTGAGTTCCTCGATCTGTTTGTTCGGCAGCAGGCCCGCGAGTCCGTCGGGCTTGAGCGTTCCGCTGATCGTGCGCTCGCCGAGCTCAATCTTATCGATCTTGCCGGCCTGGAGCAGCGTCTTGAACTCGCTGTAGGCGAGGTTCGCTGCGTGCGGCGCGAACAGGAAGTTCTGCATCGCCAGGATCGCCAGGAATACGATCAGGAAGTACCAGAGCGAAAACTGTTGCCGTGTCTTTTCCATGTCTCACCGTTAGAGTCGGAACCTCGTCCGCACGCAGCGCCTCATGTCCCCGGAGACGGCCACGGGCGCCAACCGGCCGTGGCCGTCTCCGCATATTCGCCGCCCGCCGCCGGGCGTCACCCGATTCATGGATTGGAACAGTCGGGCCGCTCGGTTTCATCGAGCGCCAACGCGTTCATCTCGATCAGCATGCGCACCTGCTCTCCGAGAAGCCGGATCCGGTGACGCAACTCGCTGTCGCTCACCATCCGGCCACCGTTGAGGTCCTGTTGCATCTGTTCTTCCATCGCGAGTGCCCGCTCCATGTTGTCGCGCACGCGTTCCAGATGCGGCTTGAGGGCCGCTTGCCGCTCGCGACGACAAAGCTCGCGAAAGCGAATCATCGCCTCGCGCAGGGCGGCGAGGTCTGTGCGGAAGCGGTCCATCTCGTGCTCCATCGCACTGTGCGATTGCAGTCTCGGCTTGTGCTCAACCGCTTGCGGCCATGCCGGCGGAGCGAGCGGAATGCCGGCTATGGCGAGCGCGAGGCCCGCGAGCGTTCGCCTCATGCGGCCTCCGTAGAAACAGCCATCGTGCTTTCATGCCGATAAACATCCCGCCGCGTCAGGGGAACCGGATTCACGCCCTTGGCGCGTTTGCCGGCCAGTATCTGGTAGACGCCCGCGTCGCCCGCCTCGAAGGCCAGGGCGCAGGCCGCCATATACAGGCGCCAGACCCGGTAGGTCGGCTCGGGGACGTGCCGCAAGGCCTCGTCCCGGCGGTGTTCGAGGCGCCGCACCCAGTGCCGCAGGGTCAGGGCGTAGTGGGGGCGAAGCGCCTCCACGTCCAGGATTTCGAAGCCGGAGCGCTCCATGGCGCGCTGCACGTTGCTCACCGTGTCCAGTTCGCCGTCGGGGAACACGTAGCGGTTGATGAACGTCGTCGAGACGCTTTTGCGCCAGCCTTCCGTATCGTGGGTGATGCCATGATTCAGGAACAGCCCGCCCGGTTTCAGCAGGCGGCGGGCCGTCTCGAAGTAGACGGGGAAATTCCCGATGCCGACGTGCTCGAACATGCCGACGCTGACGATCTTGTCGTACACCGCCTCGCCTTCCAGGTCGCGGTAGTCCTTCAGTTCCACGCTGACCCGGCCCTGCAGGCCAGCTTCAGCGATCTGATGCAGGCAGTGCTCGTATTGATTGCGGCTGAGGGTGATGCCGTGGGCGATCACGCCGTAATGCACGGCCGCCCAGCGGATCAAGGCGCCCCAGCCGCAGCCGATATCGAGCAGGCGTTCGCCGGGCCGGAGCCGCAGCTTGCGGCAGAGGTGGTCTAGCTTGTTTTCCTGTGCCTGCTCCAGGCTGTCGTCGGCCTCCTCGAAGTAGGCGCAGGAATAGACCATCTGCGCGTCGAGCCAGATTCGATAGAAATCATTGGAGACGTCGTAATGGAAGGCGATGGCCTGGCGGTTGGTGCGTCGGGAATGCCTGCGGGGAAGGTGGGCCAGCAGCGGTTTCGCCCCCCTCGACACGCCGGCAGCGGCCTTCGTACGCGGGCTGTCCGCCAGCAGCAGGGCCGTCGCCAGGAAAGCGGCTTTATCGGCGAGGGTCAGGGCCACGGATTGCAGGTGATCCTTCAGGCCGAGCGCTGCGTAGATATCCCCCTCCACGTCCATCGAACCTTGAAAATAGGCCTCGGCCAGGCGCAGGGGATCACGGAACAGGATCAGGTCGCGGAAGGGGCGGGGGTCATGGAAGACCAGGGTGAAATCCGGCTGGCCCCGGCCAATCGTCAGGGTCTCGCCATTCCACAGGCGCACCGCCAGGCTGCCAGGATAAGCGCGGAAAGTCCGCCGCACGACCTGCTTCGCCCGGTTTGCCCCGGTGCTTTCCGTTAAAGAAATCTCCATCCGGATTCCTCCTTCCTTCGCCATGAAACATGGCTTTCGGACAGCAAGCCCGCTTTTTCACGCGAACAGGAAAACAGTCAGTCCTCTATAGCAATCAAGGCGGCGCTTCCTGCGCCGCCTGTCCGCCACCCACCGCCCAAACGTGAAAGTGCCGCCCACCCTTCTGGCCGACGCCGACGGCACCCTTGTCCAGGTACAAGGCCCACGCCCAGTCAGTCTCGAAGGCGCTGGTGGTGGAGGACCAATACGCCGCCCGAACCTCCCTGAAAGGATGGCCCGGTGGCAGGGCCGGGCTGTGGGCTGCGCAGTCCACCAGGGATTCAAGCTCGTTGATGTTGGGCAGGCGCCACCGCCGCCTCGGATCGGCGCGGTTCAGCTCGGCCACCGCGGCCAGCGCCTCTTCCCAGTTCACGAGCCTGCCCGTGAGGTCCGCGCCGCGCCACCAGCCGAGGCCGGTCAGACGGTCGACGACGGCATCCCCTTCCAGCGCGAAACGCGGCGAAGGCCAGGCGCGGCCGGTGCGCAGCTCGCCGTCCTGCCCGCTCCCCTCGCAGGGAATCTCGCGCCCCGCAAGGTCGAAACAGCGGGTCTGTCCCGTGGCCGGGAGGATGCCGTTGCCCCTGCCCCGCACCGGCCACACCAGGTAGGACTGGTCCTTGCCGCCGTAAAACATCCGCGCCCCTTCCAGGTGGACATACCAGGCGTGGGCCGGGCCGATGGCGGCGCTGGTCGAAGTCCAATACCAACCGGCAAAGACGTTGCGGAAGGGATGGCCCTCCGGCAGCGCCGGCCTGCGGGTCTGGTGGCTCATCAGGCTGCGCAGCTCGCGCCGGTTGGGCAGCCGCCAGTCCGAAAAACCCAGCGCACCGTCGCGGTTCATGCGCGCCACGAACGCCAGCGCCTCCTGCCAGGTCACGGGGAATTCCGCGGGATTGGCGTCCCGCGTCCAGACCAGGCCGGTGAGCCGGTCCAGGACGAGCTGGTTCCCGGCCTCGAAGCGGGGCTCTAGCCACGGCGCGCCCGCGCAGAATTCCGCGTCCTGGCCGCTGCCCACGCAGCCGGTCTCCCGCCCGAAGGCGTCGTGGCAGGTTTTCTGGCCGGTCTGAAGATAAGTCATCGGATTTCTGGGCACGATTATCCCGGGTCGCCTTCGTCAATCCCGCCGCGCCGACACCCCTCTTCCCCCACTCCGGGCCCATGCCCGAAGCCAGAGCCGACGACCATCCCGATCAGGAACAGCCCGGTGCCGTTGATGGTGATCGTCAGCCCCAGCGCCGCCGTCATCCGCAAGAAGCGGCGACGCGCCGCCCGGTTTCGTTCGTCGTCTCCATGCATCGCCATCGCATACCTCCATGCTCATGCCCGTAACAGTTCTCGTCTTCCCACCCAACTCGGCCACGGGCTCGGCACGCTCACATCAGGAACCAGACCAGCAGGAACAGGCTGTCGTTGTCCCTAGCGTTGCGGCCGAAGCCGTCGTAGTTGTCGCCCGCCCCGTTGAACCGCGTATAGACGGTATAGCGCAGCGCGAACTTCGCGTGCTGCACCACAGGCATCCAGTCCACGTCGGCGAGGTAATTCAGCTCCGCGATCCAGCCGCGGCTGTTCGGACTGCCGTTGGCGCTGCCCATGACCGGCTCGCCGGTGTTGTAGCGCCGGGCGTCGGCGTCGCCGCGGGTGTCGAAATACTGGAGGATGCCGGCGTAGGTGCCGCGGTACACGTAGTGGGCGTCCGCGCGGAAGGTCTTCAGTACGGCCGACGGATTCGAGGCGAGCCCGGCGCCGAAGCTCGCGCCCCATTCCTGCTTTTCGCGTATCCAGGTCGCGCTCGTCGAGAACGCGTGGTCGCCCGCCGCATACTGGTACTGGCCGTCCACGGCGATATCCCGGAAGCGATTGGTGCCGAGACCGGGCTGATCGGGGTCCGCATCGACCTTGGCCACCAGGCCGTAGGTGCCGAGGGAGAAACTGTGCGGCCCGGTTTCCCGCTCAAGCGCCAGGCGCCAGTACGGCGCGGCGCCGTCCACCACGTTCTCCACCGTGACATTCGCCGCCAGCGGCCGGAAGATGCCCCGGTCAGCCTGGCGATAGAGCGCGAATTCGGCATACAGCAGATCGTTCCATAGCCCGTAAATCCCGACGCCACCCACCTGGCTCGCCAGTCCCATGTCGACCAGGGTGTTGGCGTTGGGCATCACCGATACCGATTCGGTGTGGGGAAAGGCCCACATGGGCGTGCTGTTGTAGATGTCCGAGATCGTCGGCGAGTTGTTCAGCGTGACGCCGTAAAGCAGCTCCTTGCCGCCGAGGGTCGCGCTGTCCGCATAGCGGGCGTCGAACATCTCCATGGCCCATTTGCGCTCGACGCCGTCGTAGCTGTACTGGATGAGCGCCCCCGAACGGTCGCTGATCCTGCCGCCATAATAGAGGCCCGCGGCCTGGACGAGGGTGTCGCGGTCGCGCGGGAAATCGGCGTCCGTGGCGCCCGGCGTGCCGGTGTCCCGGGTCGCCGTCCTGGAAACCTGGAGCAGCGCCGAGAGGGGCACCTTGTCGAAGAACGGGGCATCGGCGGGCTTGGGGGTGCGCATGCTGTAACCGCCGAGCTTGAACTTCCGGCCATCCGCGTTGAGCATGGGATAGACGGTGTGGCACTCGATGCATTCCTCGCCCGTCTGGCGCCCGAAGCTGGGTACGGCGTGCGCGCCGCCAGAGAACAACGCGGCCAACAGAACAAACAGCGCCGCGACCCGCGCCACGGGCGATGCGAATGTTGCGCTCAGTCTGGCCATGTCGATCTCCTTGTGTGCCGTATTCCGGATCGTCACTGTTGGGGCGCGAGCGGGATGCGACGCTCCAGCGCATCGTAATCCGCGGGTTTCATTTGCGGCAGCGTCTTCATGAACGCGACCGCATCCCACATCTGCGCGTCGCTGAGCGTCGCCGCCCAGGCCGGCATGCCGGTGAACCGGATGCCGTTCCTGGTCACCCAGAACAACTCGGCAGGGCTCATCTCCTCGGCTGCCTCCACCAGGTCGGGTGCCTCCGGGTTCAGCCCTTTCGCCATCGGCGGCCCCGGCCGGCCAGGCGGGACGTGGCACATGACACACCACTCCCGGTAGATGCGAAACCCGGTTTCCACCTGCGCCACGCCACCCGGCGGCGGCGCGTGAATGTCGCGCGCATGGCGTTTGATGGAAGCTTCGCGCGTGGCGACCAGCGCCCAGCGCAGCAGCGGCGCGTCCTCCACCGTCGCCGCCACGTTGAAGAGGCCCGAATAGACCACCCCGAGCGCGCCGAGCACAGCGAGAAGCGCGCCGATGACCAGGGTTGCAAGGACTGTTTTCATGTCGTCTTCTTCCTATAATCGTGTCCGGATACATTCAAGGGCATTCGCATGGTTCCGGAACGGTATGTATGGATGGTCTGGTCCTGCGCCTTCCTGATCCCCTGGGCGCTGCTGTATTGGGCCTTCCCGGCTCATCGCCGGGCCATGCTCTGGGCCGCGGCGTTCACCGCGCCCTTCGGCCTGACCGAACCGCTCTTCGTGCCGGAGTACTGGGACCCGCCCAGCCTGTTCGACCTGGCGCACCGGACGGGCTTCGATATCGAGAGTCCCATTTTCTCGTTCGGAATCGGCGGCGTGGCCGCCGTGCTCTACAACATCGCGACCCGGCGCATCGCGCATCCCATCGCCAGCGGCGAAATGCTCGCCCACAGGCATCGCTACCATCGCTGGGCGATCGCCGCGCCGCTGCTGGCCTTTCCGCCGCTCTACGTTTTGCCCTGGAACCCGATCTATCCGGCCATCGCCGCGATGGCTGTCGGCGCCCTCGCCGGTGCCGCCTGCCGGCCCGACCTCGCGGCCAAGACCGCGGTCGGCGGACTGCTCTTCCTGGTCTACTACGCCCTGTTCCTGTGGGGGCTCGACTGGCTCTCGCCCGGCTACATCCACAGGATCTGGAACATGCAGGCAATCTCCGGACTGGAGGTGCTCGGTCTCCCACTGGAGGAACTGCTGTTTGCCTTCGCCTTCGGCGCCTACTGGTCCGGCGTGTACGAGCACTTCACGTGGAAGCATCTCCAGGCGCGCGGATGATCGGGCGGCGTTACACGACATAGCGGTCCCAGCCCGCATAGGAATCCTTGACCGGCCCGCGCGGGATCGCCAATACAATCAGCAGCACTCCGCAGATAACGCCGTTCCAGGCCGCGAGCGGCGAACCGACGCCGTCGAGCAGCCACGGTGCCGCGATCAGCCAGGCGCCGAACGGGATATTGATGAAGCGAATGGCGCGCCCGACCTCGGCCCAGGCCATGATCGAGAACGTCACCACCAGGGCGCCGACCAGGTGATCGCTGTCGGCCATGGTGCCGGAGCTGTCGAAGGCAAGCCGCGTGAAGGTGAGCCAGACGCCGATCGCGATGCCGAGCAGCAGCGTCCACGGATAGGTCACGCCGCGGGTGGCCTGCGCGATCTGCTCCCGCGGCGTTCCAACGATCCCCTTGGACGTATCGTCGCTGCCGCCGTCCATCGCATCGCCGATCCAGAAGGTGCGCCAGAATGGTTTGCCCTGGCGGCGCGCCCAGGTGAGGAACTGGCCCATGGCGACGAACTCGTTGAGCGAATACGGAATCATCACCGCCATCGCGAGCGCGGCGACCAGGCACAGCGTGCACCAGGTGCCGATCACGATCGGCTGGATGATGATGAAATAGATGCTGACGACACCCAGCGGCAGAATCAGGATGGCCAGCCCCAGTACCATCCACGGCATGGTGCGCCAGCGGTCCTTGCCGCCCATCCAGGTCATCGCCAGTTCAAGCGTGTAGACGATACCGCCCAGCGCCCCGTCGGGGATCGGCCAGGCCTTGGAGACGTTCGAGGTGATGATGGTCTCGGTGCCGTTCATCACGCCCTGCTTCTCGCCGACACCCGCGAAAAACGGCTCCCAAACGCTATCGATGTGGCCAAGCTGGTAGGCGCCCAGGACGCGCGCGATGAGAAAACCGATCAGGGCGAGCACACCGATCGGCATGCGCTGCAGCCAGCTCGACGGCGTATAGGCCCAGCCCGGCGGCACGTCCGGCTTGCCCATCATGCCGGCCATGCTCATGCCCGGCATCATCGGGATCAGCACGGAAAGCGCGATCACCAGCGCGCCCACCAGGGTGCCGTTGGCATAGGCGCCGGGCAACGGGGTCCAGAACACCAGCGGTGCGAACAGCAGCCACAGGCCGACGAAGGCATTGGCCCACTGCGCCCACGGATTGCGGCGCCAGGCGTCCGCGGACAGCGCACTGAACACGATCACCAGGATGCCGCTGGCGACATCGCTCCAGGTCATCAGCAGGTTGCGATGCGCGAACGGCGGTAGCCCGCGCTCGGCCATGACCCGCAACTGGTTGGCGTCGGGAACGAAGTCGCTCAGGTAGCCCAACGTGAACGGGCTGGTCAGCAGCCACAGGCCGAGCATCAGGTTGAGATAATGCGGCCACAGCAGCTTGCGGTGGTCCTCGACCATCATGTCGCCGTGCCCGGCCTGCCCGCCGCCCCCATGTTCCATCGGGGCGCCGCGCGGCACCAGCGTCATGCCGCACTTGGGGCAGTTGCCCGGCTCGTTGCGCACCACTTCGGGGTGCATCGGGCAGGTGTATTCAACCGCCCGCGGGGACGGCGGCGCGGCGGGTTCCAGGGTCATGCCGCACCGCGGGCAGTTGCCCGGCGAAGACTGGCAGACTTCCGGGTGCATCGGACAGACATGCATCAGGCAGCCGTGCGTGGCAGCCGGTTCGGCCGCCATCCCGGCGGGAGCGGCGTCCGGACCGCGCGCGGGTGCGTGCTCGGGATGGCTGGCACGATCGGGCTGCCCGGGCGCCCCCGGCACGGCGCGCGCCGCCTTCTTCGTTAACGACGCGGGCAGCTCCAGGCCATGCTCGCGGTACCACCCGAGCGGGTCGGCCTGCAATGCCGCCACCATCTTCGGCAGGGTCTGGCGCAGCGAACGGCTTGGCGCCCAATCGAGCAAGGTACGGGCGCGCGCGATGTCGAGGGCGTAATGATCGTTGGCCCGGTCGATCATCCACGGCTTGATGAACTGATCCTGGCCGGGCATGTGGTCCTGAACCCATGCGCCCACCTTTGCCATCGCCCCGGGGACATTGTGCGTCTCCCACGACTCGCCGCGAATCAGCCGCGAAAACGTATGCTGCAATTCGTCGTAGCTCAGCGTCTCCGGCTCGCCGATCAGGATCGCCGTTTCCGGCGGCAGGTGGGCGCGCCGCTCGATGGCGCGCTCGATCGCGTCAACCACGTCGTCCAGGTGGACGAAGGCCTGGCCGTGCGAGGTCTCGCCGGAATACAGGTGGCCGGCGAGCTGCACCTCGTAGATGCGCTGGATCTGGTGCGCGAGCGGCGGCGAGTGGCAGACATCGTCGTAGACGCCGGCAAGCCGCAGGATCGCGGCGGGAATGGCGCCGCGATCCGCCCGGATGACCGCCTCGGTGCGGACTTTCGATTCCGGATAGGCCCAGGTCGGCCCGATCGGCGAGTCCTCGGTGATGAGCTCCCCCGGCTCGCCCGGCCGGTGCACGAGCATGGTGCTGGCGAAAATGAATTGCTCGACCGCGAAGCCCTCGCGCAGCCCGCGCAGCATGCGTCCCGTGCCCTCGCGCAGCCCGCGCAGAAGGCGCCGCGTGCCTTCGACCGTGATCTCGTCGTATTTCGGGCTCGGCTTGCCGAGGAAATCGTAATAGGCGGCCAGGTGCACCACGGCGGCGATGCGGGTCCCGTGGTGTTCCCGCAGGATGCGCAGTCCCTCGCGCACGCTGTCGTCGGAAGCGATGTCGACCGGGATGCGCACGCAATCGGGCGGCGGCGGGGCGGGCGCGTTGCGGTCGAAGCCGACGACATCGCTGAAGCGTCCGCTCAGCCGCTGCATCACCACGCTGCCGATGCGCCCGTTGCAGCCGGTGACGAGGACGATATTTCTTTTTGGTTTCATGGCGGTCTGTCCACCGTTAGCTTGGGCATGAAATATCACGCTGCGACGACAGGGACGTCACCGCCGTTCTCAGGCCTCGGGCTTCGGGCGCAGGAGCAAGGCCTTTATTTCACCCTCCGAGGGTTGTCCCCGACATACCACTTCGTCGTCGACGACCAGGTTGGGCGAGTGGCGGATGCGGTAGCGTTCGGCCACCTCGGGATGCTCCTCCACATAGACAAGCTCGTAGGGAATCCCCAGGTCGCGGAGTTCGCGTTCCAGGTTCGGCCGGTGCGTGCAGCCATGCGTGGCAATGATTTTCACGTCCATGCGTCCGTTCCTCCTGTTTCATACCCTTTGCAAGGGGGCAGCCCCCCATTGCAGCCGAGCCTTCTCCAAGAATGAAACTCCACAATAGAATGAAATTCGAAGATTTACCTGACGGATTGATTACAGTTGCGTCATCTTTGGATCCGGCCAATTCATGGGCGCTCGGGAAAAAACCTGGCCGCCGGGAAGGCTCGGAAAATCGTTACCGGCGGCCCTGGGGGCCCGAATAAGCCCGTGTCGTGGTTGATCTATAACAACACCGGTTTGTCCGGCAATTCATTCCGGCCTGCGCCGCAGGCGGGAAAATGTCCTGCCAGATGCCGCGTCACCGCCCGAATGCCGCCGACCACGCCGCCTTCATAGTTCGCCTGTTTAAAGTCGGCTTCCATCTTGCGGCATATCCGCGCCCATTCCTGCGAGCCCACCTTCGCGTGAATCCCGCGATCGGCAACAATCTCGACGTCCCGGTCGGCGAGCAACAGATAAATCAGCACGCCGTTGTTGTGTTCGGTATCCCACACCCGCAGTTGCGAAAACATGTCGATCGCACGTTCGCGCGCGGATTGCCCGTTGAAGAGCGGCGTGACGTCCAGTGCGCCTTCCACCGCGAAGCGGATTTCTCCGACGTGTGCGGTCTCGCTCGCCTTGATCGCTTGCTCGATCGCGATCAGGGTATGGTGGGGGAAGGCTCGTTTGACTTGCCAGTGGGTCGTCATCAGATGCTTCGCTATGCGCTTGATGTTCATCGTTACCACCTCCCCGACGCGCCGCCGCCGCCAAAGCCGCCTCCGCCTCCACCGAAACCGCCGCCGCCAAAGCCGCCGCCGAATCCTCCACGATGCCCCCCGACGCCGTATCCGCCCATACCGCCCCCGAGCAACGTGAAGAACAACGCGATCACGCCCGCGGCCAACGCAATGGATACCGCGCCGACGAGCAACCAGGCAATGAGGGCCACGGCCCCGCCGGTCACGAGTGCGCCGGGAAACCTGCCCAGCGCGGCGCGCAGCACCCCGCCCACCACGAGCGCAAGAATAAAAATGACGGGAATATATTGTTGAATATCCGCAGAGTCGCTGGTGGGCCTACCCTTGGGTTCCGGCAACGGCTCGCCGTCGATAACGCGGATGATCCGGTCGACGCCGGCGGTAATCCCTCCATAGAAATCCCCTTGCTGGAAGCGCGGCGTAATGATCTCGCTGACGATGCGCTTGCTGGTGGCGTCATTGAGCGCCCCTTCCAGGCCGTACCCCACCTCGATGCGAAGCGCGCGGTCGTCCTTGGCGACGACGAGGATTGCGCCGTCGTCCACTTTCTTCCGCCCCAGCTTCCATTGCTCCGCAACGCGCAAGGCATACTGCTCGATCGTTTCCGGGGCGGTGGTGGGAACGATCAGGACCGCGACCTGACTGCCTTTCCTGACTTCAAACGCTTGCAGGGTCTGCTCCAGGGCGGCCCGCTGCCCTGCGGTGAGCGTGGCGGTCAGGTCGGTGACGCGCCCGGTCAAGGGCGGGACCGGAATCTGCGCTCCGGCCATGAAAGACCAGCAAAGCGCGAATGCAAGCAATGCCGTTCTTGCCATGCGCATCGCCATCACCTGGCCGCTCCCTGAGCCTCGCCTTGGGGCCCGGCCGGCGCCGTCCCGAAATCCACCGTGGGTGGCCTGGAGATTACCTTTTCGTTTTCCACCGCGAAGTTGGGCTTCGCCTTATATCCGAACGCCATTGCCGTCAGATTGGAGGGGAAGGAGCGCACCGTGACGTTGAATTCCTGCACCGACTTGATGTAGCGGTTGCGCGCGACCGTAATGCGGTTTTCGGTACCTTCCAGCTGTGCCTGCAGGTCGCGGAAGTTGGCGTCGGACTTCAACTGCGGATAGTTTTCGGATACCACCAGCAGCCTGGACAAGGCACCCGACAGTTCTCCCTGGGCGGCCTGGAATCTGGCAAACGCCTCAGGGTTGTTGATGAGCTCCGGGGTTGCCTGGATGCTGCCGACTTTGGCGCGGGCATTGGTGATGCCCAGCAATACCGTCTTTTCCTGGGCGGCGTAGCCCTTCACGGTATTCACCAGGTTGGGAACCAGATCCGCACGGCGTTGGTACTGGTTCACAACTTCCGACCAGCTCGCCTTGATCTGTTCGTCGTTGCTTTGCAAGGTATTGTAGCCGCAGCCGGTAAGGCTTAACGTGACCAACGCTGCAAGGCTTGCCCATAATTTACGCATTTTATTTCTCCGAAGTTAACAGCCCTGTTGAAACGCAACTGGCGCCCGGCGCGGGGTAATGACCGCGCTACTTGCGCGGCTGCGTGTCGCGTTCGAGCCTGGCCTTGCGTTCTTCGTATTCCTTGTCCGATATCTCGCCCGCTGCGTAACGGCGCTGCAATATTTCGAGCGGCGACATGCGCGGCCGACTTCGCGGCACCGGTTCAATCAGTGCGAAGAACACCACGATCAGCGCGATCCAGAACAGCCACCACAGCGCGTGCATTCCTATAAAGCTCCATCCCATGTAGTTCATATGCCCTCCTTGTCGAACACCACAAATCGCAGTGTGTCTGCGCCCATTAACCCGAGTCCTTCGTCGGCTGCCCGCGCGCGTCGTCCACACGCTCCGGCACGTACTGCTGCGGCGCCTGGTCGAACCTGGCGACGCAGGCCTCACTGCAAAAATAATACGTCCTGCCTAGGACGGTGCGTTGCGCGGCCGCCTCTTCGGGCCGCACCAGCATGCCGCATACGGGATCTTTTTCCATCGCTCGTCTCCTTTCTCATGAGTCAACCAAGATGGCGCCGGAAGCGCCACACGCTCAAGGCGAGCAGCACGCCGCCGATCGCCAGCATGGCCGCGAGCCGCGGCCACAGCACATCGAGCCCCACGCCCTTCAGGAACAGGCCGAGCACCGCGTCCATGTAGTGGCGCAGCGGACTTGCCTCCGCCAGGACCTGCAAGCCTGACGGCATGCTTTCGAGCGGCACCACGGTGCCGGACAGAAACAGCAGCGGAAACAGCACCAGGAAGGACATCAGCAGCGCCTGCTGCAAGGTGTCCGCAATCACCGCCACCAGGATGCCGATGCCCAGGCTGCTCAGCAGGAACGCGCCGGAGAACAGCATGAACAGCGCGAGGCTGCCGCGCAGCGGCACGCCGAACACGGCCGCAACCAGAAGGCCGGGGAACAGCGCGATCAGGCCGACCAGAAATGGCGGCATCATCTTGGCCGCGATCGTCTCGCCCGGCGACACCGGCGTCACCAAGAGCTGCTCCATCGTGCCCGACTCCTTCTCGCGCACGACGCCGGCCGCGGCCGTGATCACGCCCACCATCATGCCGGCGAGCGCCATCATGGACAGCACCATGAAGTGGCGGTAGTCGAGTTCCGAGTTGTACCAGACGCGCGGGCGCAGTTCGACTGGCGGGCCGGATATATGTTGCGGTGGCGCCCGCTGCAACGCGAAGTTCTGCACGATGCGCTGCGCATAGCCCTGGGCGACGCTCGCGGTGTTGGCATTGGAACCATCGAGCAGGAGTTGCACGGTGGTAGGCACACCCTGCGCAAGCTGGCGGGAAAACTCCGGCGGAACCACCACCGCCGCCAGCACCTCGCCGCGATTGAGCATCGTCGCCACTTCGGAATCCGCGGCGGCGGTGTGCGTGATTTTGAAATAACCCGAACTGCCGAAGTCCTGCATGAGCGCGCGGCTCTCGGCGGAACGCGCATCATCCACAAACACGGTCGGCAGGTTGCGCACGTCGAAGGACATGGCGTAGGTGCACATGACGACCTCGCCGGTGTAGAGGTACAGGATCAGCGCCAGCATGGTGCGGGCGCGCAGGAACTGGATCAGTTCCTTGCGCACGAGCGCTGCGATTCTGCCGTAGCGCGTCATCGAGCCACCTTCTTGCGGAACAGCCGCGTGGTGACGACGAAGACCAGCACCGTGTAAAGCAGCAGCGCCAGGAACTGCGGCCACAGAACCTCCAGGCCCACATTCTTCATCGCGATGCCGCGCGAAATCTCGATGAAGTAGCGTGCCGGGAAAAGATAGGTGTAGAGCTGCAGCAGCGTTGGCATGGTGAAGATCGGGAACAGGAACCCGGAGAACAGGAACGAGGGCATGAGGGTCGCGAGCAGCGACAGCAGCATGGCGACGAGCTGGCTGCGGGTAATGATCGAGATGAGCAGCCCGAGCCCCACGGTGCAGAACACGTAGATCACGGTCGCCATCAGGAACAGCGGGAAGCTGCCGAGGAACGGGATATGGAACCACCACAGCCCGGCGACCAGGATCATGAGCATCTCGATGAAGGCGATCGCGGCGTACGGGATCATCTTGCCGGCGATGAACTCGTACGGCCGGATCGGCGAGACGAAAATCTGCTGTACCGAGCCCGCCTCTTTCTCGCGCACCACCGCGAGCGCGGTGAGCAGCGGCGGGAATGCCATCAGGATCACGCCGAACAGGCCGGGCACGATGTAGTTCACGCTTTCGAGCGGCGCGTTGAACCACACCCGGCTCTCGACCCGGACCGGGACCGGCTGCGCGGCCATGCCCTGCGCAGCCAGGCGCGCGCTCGCACGCTCGAGCGAATAGCTCTGGACGATGGCCTCGGCGTAGCCGAGGATCATCATCGCGGTGGCGGAGTACGAGCCATCGGCAAGCGCCTGCACCTCGGCCGTCTCGCCGCGCGCGAGCTTTTGCGAGAAATCCGGCGGTACGATCAGCACCAGGCGCACCCGGCTACGGTCGAGCAGCTTGGCAATCTCGCTCTCGGTACGAACATCGTGCGCACGCTTGAAGTAACCCGATTGCGGGAAGCGCTCGATCAGCGCGCGGCTCGCCGCGCTGCGGTCCTGGTCGTAGACCGCAAGGCTCGCGTCCTTGACGTCGAGCGACAGCGCCGAGCCGAAGAGGTAAAGCATCAGCAGCGGCAGCACCACCGCGACCGCGATCGTGATCGGGTCGCGGCGGATCTCGCGCACCTCTTTCCACACCACGGCAAAGATCAGGCTCTTCATCCCGTGCTCCGCCGCGCATCAGCCATCTCGAGGCGCGCCTGCTCCATCTGGATGAAGGCGATGAACACGTCCTCGATGCCGAGCGGGACCGTTTCGATGCGCCGCACCCGATGGCCGGCCTGTTCGAGACGCGCGAGCAGACGCGGACGCGCGGCCGCGGCGTCGTCCACCAGCAGGTGCAGGCGGTCGCCGAAAAACGAGGCCTGGACGCCGGGGTCGTCGCCAAACAGCGCGAGCGCCGGGATCGGCTGGTCGCATTCGAGTTCGAGCATCTCGCCGGCGCGCATGCCGGTGCGCAATTTCTGCGGCGAACCAAGGGCAATGAGTCGCCCGTAGTAGAGCAGCCCGAGGGTATGGCAGTGCTCGGCCTCGTCCATGTAATGCGTGGTCACGAACACCGTGACGCCGCGCGCGGCGAGATCGCCGATCAGTTCCCAGAAGCGCCGGCGCGACAGCGGATCGACCCCGGCGGTGGGCTCGTCGAGGAACAGCACCTGCGGCTCGTGCAGCACGGCGCAGGCCAGCGCCAGGCGCTGCTTGAGCCCGCCGGACAGCGCGCGCGTGAGCCGCGCCTCGTCGCCGGCGAGGCCGGCAAGCTGCAAGGCCCAGTCGCGGCGCGCGGCGAGCTTCTCGCGCGGAACCTGATACACGCCGGCGAAGAAATCGAGGTTCTCGCCCACCGTCATGTCTTCGTAGAGCGAGAAATGCTGCGACATGTAGCCGATGCGCGCGCGGAGTGCGCGCGTATCGGCGCCGAGTCCGACGCCGGCGACCGTAGCCCGCCCGGCGCTCGGCGCGAGCAGGCCGCACAGCATCTTGATGGTGGTGGTCTTACCCGAGCCGTTCGGGCCGAGAAAGCCGAATATCTCGCCGCGCCGCACGGCAAAACTCACCCGATCCACCGCGGTGAAGTTGCCGAAGCGCATGCCGAGTTCCTGCACCTCGACCGCCGGGCCGCTTGCGGCTGCCGACATTTCGTCGGCAGGTTCAACGGGAGCCGCGCCGACCGGCGTGGCCGGCAGCAGCGCGACGAACACGTCCTCCAGACTCGGCGCGACCGCCCGCTCCGCCTCGACCTGCACATCCTCGCGCGCAAGTGCTGCGCGCCACTCGCCCTCCCCGCCGCCGTCCTCCGGCAGCCGCAGGTGCAGGCGTTCGCCGAACACGTAGGGCGCGGCCTGCGGCAGTGCACGCTGCAGCACGGCGAGCGCGCGGCGCTGTGGACGCGCATCGAGTTCAAGCATCTTTCCCGGCAGCGCTGCGCGCAGCCGCCCGGGCGCATCGCAGGCAATTAGACGGCCATCGTGCAGCAGCGCCACGCGCGTGCAGCGCTCGGCCTCGTCCATGTAGGGGGTGGACACCACGATGCTGGTGCCTTCGGCGAGCGCCCGGTAAAGGATGCTCCAGAATTCTCGCCGCGATACCGGATCGACGCCGGTGGTCGGCTCGTCCAGGATAAGGAGCGGCGGCGCATGGACGAGGGCGCAACACAGCGCGAGCTTCTTCTGCATGCCGCCGGAGAGAAAGCGCGCCAGCTGGTCGCGGTGTCGCTCCAGGCGGGCAAATGCCAGCAAGCGCGACTTGCGTTCGACGCGCGCCGCGTCCGGCACGCGGTGCAGGGCGGCGAAAAAGTCGAGGTTCTCGTCCACCGTCAGGCGCCCGTAGAGACTGAATACCTGCGACATGTAGCCGATGCGCGCGGTGATCTCGCCCGCCTCGCGCACGCTGTCGTGACCCAGCACCGTCGCGTGCCCCGCGCTGGGGTCGAGGATGCCGGCCAGAATCTGCAGCGTCGTGGTCTTGCCGGCGCCGTCCGAGCCGAGGAGCCCGAATACTTCGCCGCGGCGAACAGCGAGATCGAGACCGGCAAGCACCGTCCGTTGGCCGTAGCGCCGGGTGAGGCCCGCCGCCTCGATCACCGGGTCTTCGGCAGGCGCGTTCATGGCTAGCGCGGCACCGTCAGCTTTTGCGGCCACGCGGCGTCGGGTTTCCAGCGCACCCAGGCGTCGGCCGGCATGCCGGGCTTGAGATAGCCTTCCGGATTGTCCACCGCGAGCGTCACGCCGAACACCAGGCGCGCGCGCTCGTCCGGCATGTGCACGTCCTTGGGGGTGAACTGGGCACGCGCATCGACGCGCGCCACGCGGCCATCGAAGCTGCGCTGCGGGAAGGCGTCCACGCGCACCCGCGCCGGGTCGTCGAGCTTGACCTTGCCGATCTCGCTCTCCGGCACGTAGATCTTCAGCTCGATGCGCGCCAGGTCGGCAAGCACGGCAATGGTCCGGCCCGGTGCAGCAAGCTCGCCGGCCTCGATGCCCTTGGTGAGAATCGTGCCGGCCGCCGGGGCACGGATCACGGCCTTGCCCACCTGCGAGCGCAGCAGCTCGACTTCGCGGCTCGCCGCCTCCCGGCTCGCCGCCGCTTGCGACCGCTGGGCAATGAGCGTCTCGACCTGCCCGCGCGCCTCGCGTTGCTGGTTCTCGACACGATCGAGCATCTGCGCGGACACGTAGCCGGTTTCGCGCAGCTTGCGGTAGCGCGCGAGCTCCTCGTCCGCGGTCTGCACATGGTGCCGCGCGGTGTCGAGCTGGCGCGCGACCTGCACCTGGGCGCGTTGCGCGGCGGCGGCATTGGCCTCGGTCTGCGCAAGGCGCGTGTTCAAATCGGTTTCGTCGAGCCGCACCAGCAAGTCGTTCTTGCGCACCGTTCGCCCCTCGACAAGCGCGCTCTCCTGCACCCGCCCGCCCACCTCGGCACTCACCGTTACCTCGGTCGCCTCGATGCGCCCGTTGCCATAGAGAATCCCCGCCGGCAATGCCGGCGGCAACAGCCACAGGAACACTGCATATGAAACACCCGCGAGGCCAATCATGCCAAGAAGTGTCCACAGCCAGGTCTTGCGCATCGCTACTCCCGTCAGGTTTTTCTGCCAGACATCCGGCAATCGGATCGTCAGACCTTCCTTGCGGCTACGGCCGTGCGTCACCCCAGCGCCGCTGGAGAACGTTGTAGATCGGCACGTACACCAGCCCGGCGTACACGCCGTAAAGGAAACTCTCGGCGAGCCCGAGCAGGAAGCCCCACCAGGTGAGCCATTTGAACGCCGGCAGTATCTGCTCGAGGAATACGTGCATGTGCAGACTCTGCGGCGTGACCAGGCCGTAGATGACGCACACCGCGAAGGTGACTGCGCCCCACAAGCCGAGCGCCCAGGAAACGAGCTTGATGTTCAGCATGACGGCTCTCCTCAGTGTTGATGGCCTTGCGGGGCGTCCTTGCGCGGCGGCTCTTTGCCCGCGGACCCTTGGTCGTCCCCGCCGCCGCCGTGACCTCCATGCCCCCCGCCGCAGCCTCCCCCCCCGCCATGGCCGCCATGCCCGCCGTGGCCGAACAGATGCATGCCGACGAACAGGATGAGAAACACGACAAAAACCCAGTTCTGCGTTAACCAGTCCATGATTGATCTCCTCGCTTGCCGTTAACCGTGCCCATGGTGCGGATGCACTTCCAGGTTTCCCACCTCGGTATCTTCCATGTAATGCACGAAGCCGCGGCGCAGGCGCTCCGCCCAGCCTGCGCCGAGTTTGGCGCCCGCCTCCTCCATCTTCGCTTCGAGCTGATCCGCCGTGGCCTGGAGCAGGTCGTAGGTGAGGGTCACCGTGTCGCCCACGATCTCGACGGCCTTCACTCCCATCATGGCGCCCAGCGCCTCGGTCAGGAGGGCGGCGTCGTGCGCGGCGAGCGGCGCGTCGAGCTGGAAGCGTCGGCGCTTGAGCAGTTCCTCGCCCTTCTGCGCGGGCGCCTTCTCGCCGGGCACCCCGATGTAGAGGTGGGGATTGGCGGCGAAGCGCTGCCGGCACTGCTCCGAGCAGAAGGCATAGTGCAACCCCTCGAATGTCGTCTCGAACTGCGCTGGGTCGACCTCCATTCCGCAGACCGGATCCTTGACCGTGGTGCTCATCCGTATCTCCTCGCCGGCCGCCTCATCCCAGTAAATTCTGGTAACGCACGCCGGTATTCAGGTTCAGGTCGGCCCTGATCTGCTTCGAAGGCTGCGCCGCCAGGCGCCTGCTGATCTCGCTGTCGGGATCTTTCAGGTCGCCGAACAGGATGGCCTGATGCCCGGCCCGCAGGCAGGCCTCGGCGCAGGCGGTGATGCCGTCGCCGCGATCCACCTTGTGCACGCACAGGGTGCAGGACTCGACCGTGCCGATGCCGCGTGGCGCGTAGGCTTTCTGGTTGTGGGTGGGCTCGTGAATAAACGAACGCGCCTTGTAGGGGCAGGCCATCATGCAGTAGCGGCAGCCGATGCAGGTGTGCTTGTTCACCAGCACGATGCCGTCGGCGCGGCGGAACGACGCCCCGGTGGGACAGACGTCGACGCAGGGCGGAAACTCGCAGTGCTGGCACATGACGGGGAAGGCCTGCGTGTGCCCGGTCTGCTCGTCGGTGACGGTCAGCTTGCGGATCCACTGCGCATCGGTCCTGGGCCGCCCGTGGCCCCACACGCCGTTTTCGGTGAAGCAGGCGTCGACGCAGGCGGTGCAGCCGTCGGCGCACTGGTTGGCATCGATCAGCAAACCCCAGCGCTGCAGGCTGGAGGCGGCTTCGTCGAGAGGGCGCCCGCGGGCGAGTTCGATCAGATTCAGGCCGGGCCCGAGGGCGGCGGCGGCAGCGGCGCCGCCGGCCAGACCCAGAAAAACACGTCGGTTCAGGCTCATGGTGTGGCTCCTTGGCTTCATTGCGGGCGGCTCACCGGATGTACGCCTCGGCCGCGTAGCGGCGCATCATGCGGTGGCTGTTGAAGTAGGACGCGTTCTTGCTGATTGCGCCCTTCATGACTCGGACCCAGCCGGCGGGGTCGTCCTGCTTCTCAGCATAGTAGAGCGGCAGCACCACCTGTTCGAGCTTGTCGTACAGGGCACGCGCGTCGCCGTCGTCCGCGTCCGCGGCATGGCCGATCGCCCATCCGGTCACCCCCTCGATGCAGCCCTCGATCCACCAGCCGTCCAGCACCGACAGGCTCGGCACGCCGTTGAACGCCGCCTTCATGCCGCTGGTGCCGGAGGCCTCGAACGGACGCAGCGGCGTGTTGAGCCAGACGTCGACGCCGGCCACCAGTGCCTGGGCGATCTCCATGTCGTAGTCGGGCAGATAGACCACCGGCACGCTGCCTTCGAGTGCGCGCGCCCGGGCGTGCAGTTCTTCGATCAGCCGCTTGCCGCCGTCGTCGCGCGGATGGGCCTTGCCGGCGAGCACGACCTGGAACGGGCGCTGGCGGGCAATGGCCTTGAGGCGTTCGAGGTCGCTGAACAGAAGGTCGGGACGCTTGTACGCGGTCATGCGCCGGGCGAAGCCGAGGATGGCCGTCTGCGGGTCGAGGCTGACGCCGCTGCGCGCGCGCACCCGCTCGATCAGCGTCCGCTTCGCCTGCGCGTGCGCCTCGCGGAAGGCGGCGTCGGGGATGCAGCAGTCGGCGCGCACCAGCTGCTCGGGCTCGTGGCACCAGCTCGGCAGATAACGGTCGTAGAGCGTGCGGAAGGGCTCGCTGGTCCAGATGAAGGGGTGCACGCCGTTGGTGACGGCGTGCACCCGGTAGCCGGGGAACATCGTGTTCGAGATTTCGGCGTGGCGCTTGGCCACGCCGTTCACGTATTCGCTCAGGTTGAGCGCGAGCCGCGTCATGTTGAGGCTGTCCTCGCCCGCGAGATGCTTCAGGGTCGCAGCATCGACGATGGTGCCGAGCACGCGCTGCACCAGCGGGTAGGCAAAACGGTCGTGGCCGGCCTCGACCGGCGTGTGGGTGGTGAAGTTGCACTGTTCGCGTACCCGCGGCACGTCGTAGGGCAGCTCGCCGGGGCGCAGGTCTTCGGGTGGATATTCATAGCGCCGCAGCAGTTCGAGCCCGAGCAGCGCGGAATGCCCTTCGTTCATGTGGTGATGGCGAATCTTGAAACCGAGCGCCTGCAGCAGCCGCACCCCGCCGATGCCGAGCACGATCTCCTGCTTGAGCCGGTAGGTATCGTCGCCGCCGTACAGGTAATGCGTGATCTCGCGGTCGTCCGCATGGTTCTCGTCCAGATCGGTATCGAGCAGCAGCACCGGCTGGCGGCCGCCCAGGTAGCCATCGAGCACATACAGCCATGCACCGATCCACACCGCCCGGCCCTCGATCGACACGGCGATCTTGGCGTCCAGCGGCTGCGCCCAGTCGTGCGGTTCCCACGTGGCCGCCTGCTCGACCTGCCGGCCCTGGGCGTCGATCGCCTGGCAGAAATAGCCGGCGCGGGAGACCAGGCTCACCGCCACCAGCGGCAGCACGAGGTCGGCGGCCGAACGCACGGTATCGCCGGCCAGCACGCCCAGGCCGCCGGAGTAGGTCGGTATTTCGTTGCGCAGCGCGATTTCCATGGTGAAGTAGGCGACGCGCGGCTCGTGGGTAAAGTCGTCGAGCAGGGGCAGCCCCCCCGGCGGCGAGGCTTCGTTCGTTGCATCCTGTCGGTTCAGTTCGTTCATGCGGGCCTCCCGCTGCGGTCGGGCCACTTCCACGCCAGTATCTCCGGCATGTCCTGGCCGTGGCGCGCGATGTACTCGTGGTGTTCGATGAGCTTGTCGCGCATCAGCTGTTTCAAATAAGCGGCCTTGTAGCCGAGCGTCGGTACGCGGTCGATCACGTCGATGACCAGATGGAAGCGGTCGAGGTCGTTCAGCACCGCCATGTCGAAGGGCGTGGTGGTCGTGCCCTCCTCCTTGTAGCCGCGCACGTGCAGGTTCCTATGATTGGTGCGGCGGTAGGTGAGACGGTGAATCAGCCACGGATAGCCGTGGTAGGCGAAGATCACCGGCTTGTCGGTGGTGAACAGGCCGTCGAACTCCCGGTCGTTAAGCCCGTGCGGATGCTCTTCGCGGGGCTGCAGCGTCATCAGGTCGACGACGTTCACCACCCGCACCTTGAGATCGGGAAGATGCGTGCGCAGCAGGTCGACCGCCGCCAGAATCTCCAGCGTCGGCACGTCGCCGGCCGCCGCCATGACCACGTCCGGCTCGCCGTCGGCGTCGCTGCTCGCCCATTCGAACAGGCCGATCCCGGCCGCGCAGTGCTTGATGGCGGCGTCCATGTCCAACCACTGCGGCTGCGCGTTCTTGCCGGCGACGATGACGTTCACCAGATGGCGTGAGCGCAGGCAGCAGTCGGCGACGCACAGCAGCGTGTTGGCGTCGGGCGGCAGGTACACGCGGATGACGCCAGCCTTCTTGTTGACCACGTGATCGATGAAACCCGGGTCCTGGTGCGAGAAGCCGTTGTGGTCCTGGCGCCAGACGTGCGAGGTCAGCAGATAGTTCAGCGAAGCGATCGGCCGCCGCCACGGAATTTCGCGGCTCACCTTGAGCCACTTGGCATGCTGGTTGAACATCGAATCGACGATGTGGATGAAGGCCTCGTAGCACGAGAACAGCCCGTGGCGGCCGGTGAGCAGATAGCCTTCGAGCCAGCCCTGGCAGGTGTGCTCGGAGAGGATTTCCATGACGCGCCCGCCGGGGGCGAGATGGTCGTCCTCCGGCAGGCGCTCGGCCACCCAGGCCCGGTCGGTGACCTCGAACAGCGCGCCCAGGCGATTGGAATTGGTCTCGTCCGGGCCGACCACGCGGAAATTGCGCGAGTCGGTGTTGAGCCGCATCACGTCGCGCAGGTACTTACCCAGGATGCGCGTCGGTTCGGCCTCGACCTGTCCCGGTTGCGCCGCGTCCACCGCGTAGTCGCGGAAATCGGGCAGCTGCAGGTCCCTGAGCAGAATCCCGCCGTTGGCGTGCGGGCTCGCGCCCATGCGCCGCGTTCCCTTGGGGGCGAGCGCCGCAATTTCGGCCCTGAGAACACCGTTGTCGTCGAACAGCTCCTCCGGTTTGTAGCTCCGCATCCACTGTTCGAGAAGCTTCAGGTGCGCGGGCTTTTCCGCCAGCTCGCCGAACGGCACCTGGTGCGAGCGCCAGCTGCCCTCGGTCTTCTGGCCGTCCACTTCCTTGGGGCCGGTCCAGCCCTTGGGGGTCTTGAGAACGATCATCGGCCAGCGCGGCCGTTCGATGACGCCGCCGGCGCGCGCCGCTTGCCGGATGGCGCGGATCTCGCCGACCACGGCATCCAGCGTCGCCGCCATCTGCTGGTGCATGGCCGTGGGCTCGTCACCCTCGACGAAGTGCGGCCGGTAGCCGTAGCCCACGAACAGGCTTTCGAGCTCGGCGCGCGGGATGCGCGCGAGCACCGTGGGGTTGGCGATCTTGTAGCCGTTGAGGTGCAGGATCGGCAGCACCGCGCCGTCGTGCGCCGGGTTGATAAACTTGTTCGAATGCCAGGCGGCGGCGAGCGGCCCGGTTTCGGCCTCGCCGTCGCCCACGACACACGCGACGATCAGCTCCGGGTTGTCGAAGGCAGCGCCGTAGGCATGCGACAGCGCGTAGCCGAGCTCGCCGCCTTCGTGAATCGAGCCCGGGGTTTCGGCGGTGACGTGGCTGCCGATGCCGCCGGGAAACGAGAACTGCCGGAACAGCCGTTTCATGCCCTCTGCATCGCGCCCGACATTCGGGTAGAACTCGCTGTAACTGCCTTCGAGCCAGGTGTTGGCGACCAGCGCCGGGCCACCGTGGCCGGGGCCGGCGACGTAGAGCACGTCGAGGCCATATTGATTGATGACGCGGTTCAGGTGCACGTAGAGGAAATTGAGCCCGGGCGTGGTGCCCCAGTGGCCGAGCAGCCTGGGCTTGACGTGCGCGAGCGAAAGTGGCTCCCTGAGCAGCGGATTGTCGAGCAGATAGATCTGCCCGACCGAGAGATAGTTCGCCGCGCGCCACCAGGCATCCATGCGCTGCAGTTCCTCGTTGGCAAGCGGACCGGTTGCGAGCCGGGATTGAATCGTGGTTTCGTTCATGAACTTTCCTTCCGAATACCGACGGCTTCGGGGGCCGCCATCACGGCCGCCTGCACCAAAATCACGGCCTCGTCCACGGGAACGACCCACACCGCGGTTGCGCTGCTGCTATGGCTGATGTGCATCTCGGCGCCGATGGCGGCGCGGTTGGCGTCCTCGTCCAGCGCGATGCCCAGCCCTTCTAGGCCATCGAGAATCCGCGCGCGCACCTCGGGCGCCTGCTCGCCCACGCCGCCGCCGAACAGGATCGCGTCGGCGCCGCCCAGCGCGGCAAGGTAGGCGCCGACATACTTGCGCGCGCGGTAGCAGTAGACCTCGACCGCCCGCCGCGCGTCCGCGTCGTCCGCATCCAGCAGCGCGCGCATATGCCCGCTCACGCCCGACAGGCCCAGCAGGCCGGACTCCTCGTTGAGCAGGCGTTCCATGCGCTCCGGCGTCAGCCCTTCGGCGCGTTGCAAAAACAGCAGCAGCCCGGGATCGACATCGCCACTGCGGGTCGCCATCACCAGCCCTTCCAGCGGCGAAAAGCCCATCGACGTATCGATGGCCTGCCCGTCGCGAACGGCGGTGATCGAGCAGCCGGCGCCGAGCTGCAGCGAGATCACGCGCCCGCCCGCGCGCAGCTCGGGCCGCAGTTCGCGCCAGCGCCGCCACATCGCCTGATGCGCGAGCCCGTGGAAACCGTAGCGGCGAATGCCGTGGCGCGCGCAGAGCGCGCGCGGCAGTGCGTAGGTCGCAGCGACCTCCGGCAGCGCAGCGTAAAACGCCGTATCGAACACCGCCACCTGCGCGGTTTCCGCCCCGAACAGCGCGCGGCAGGCGCGTATCCATTCGAGCGCGTGCGGATTGTGCAGCGGCGCGAGCGGGGCCAGCCGCTCGATCTCGGCCTCCACCGCGGCGTCGATGCGGCACGGCACCGTGAGGCGCGCGCCGCCGTGGACGACGCGGTGCGCAACGGCCGCCACCGCCTCGATGCCGTGGCCCTCGATAAAGGTGCGCAGCATGGCCGGCGGGCCGGTCCATTCGCCGGAGTAATGCGCGCTCGCCCCCCGCGCCAGCGACTCTCCATCCGGCGCAAACGCCGCGAGGCGGACGGAGGAACTTCCCGTGTTGACGGTCAGCACCACCGGCTTCATGGCTCGGCCTCCACGCGCACGATTCCGGGCTGCGCGGCGACGTAGTCGAGCGCGTAGGCGAGTTCGCCCGGCGCCTCGGCATGCACCGTGAAGAGCGGCTGGCCCGCCTCGACCTCCGTTCCAAGCGGCACGTGCAGGTCGAGCCCGGCGGCCGGTGCGCGCGGCGCACCGGCGAGCTTGGCCACGCGTGCCAGCCGGCGATTGTCGATCGCCGTCACGCGCCCGCGCCGCGCGGACGTTACCGCGCGCGTATGCGCCGCCACCGGCGGCATGCGCAGGCCGCCCTGGGCTGTGCAGACGGCCTCGAATTTAGTCCACGCGCGGCCGTCGCCCAGAATCTCTCGCGCCCGCCGCACGCCCTCGCCCGGCGCAATCCCCGGCGCGAATTCGAGCACCGCACCGGCGAGTTGCAGCGCGCGCTCGCGCAGATCGGCCGGCGCGCCGGCTTCGCGGCGCAGCACCGCGAGCACGTCGCGCGCTTCGAGCGCCGGGCCGATGCCACGGCCCACGGGCTGGGTGCCGTCTGTGACAACCGTATGCACGGTGAGGCCGATGGCGCGACCGGTTTCCATCAGGCGATGGCTCAGTGCCTGAGCCGCCTCACAGCTGCGCACCTTGGCGGTCTCGCCCACCGGGACATCGATGACGACATGGCTCGATCCGGCCGCAGCCTTTTTCGACAGCACCGAGGCGACCAGTTGGCCCTCGCTGTCGAGATCGAGTGGGCGCTCGACGCGAATCAGGATGTCGTCCGCGGGGCTCAGGCGCATCGCGCCGCCCCAGACGACGCAACCGCCTTCGCGCTCCACCACCCGGCGCATGGCCGGGACATCCAGGTCGACCTCGGTGAGCGTCTCCATCACGTCCGCGGTGCCCGCGGGCGAGGTGATGGCGCGCGACGAGGTCTTGGGCATGGTGAGGCCGAAGGCCGCGACGATCGGCACCACGATCAAGGTCGTGCGGTTGCCCGGCAGACCACCAACGCAGTGCTTGTCCACCACCGGCGCGTGCCTCCAGGCAAGGTGCTCGCCGGCGTCGATCATGGCGCGTGTGAGCGCGACCGTTTCGTCGAGATCCAGCCGGTTGCCGGCGCAGGCGGCGATGAAGGCCGAGAGGTGAATGTCCGCATAGCGTCCCGCGGCAATGTCGCGCACGATCGCCCGCATGTCGGCGTCGCCGAGCCGCTCGCCGTACACCTTGGCGCGCACCCGGCCCAGTGACTCCAGCACCGGCGGGTGCGACAGCGCCACCGCATCGCCCGCGCGCGCACCGAGGCGCCGCCACGCCGCCTCCGAGAGGCCCGCCTCGTCTAACGCCAGCAGATCGCCGGTGACGACATTCAGCGTGGCGACGATGGCATGGCCGTTGTGCGCGACCTGCACGCGCGACTGCGCCTCGAAGCCCTCGGCACGGCACACGTGACAGTCGCTGCGCATATAGATCACGGGTTCCTGGTAGGTGTCGATGCCCAGGCGCTTGAGGCGCAGCGCGTGGGACAACCCCCGATACGCGTCAGGGATCATAAGCACCACATCGCTTGCGTCATGGGTCATCGACGCGCCTACTTCCCGTAATACCGGTTGAGATACTCGACAATCGCCGGCACATCCTCTTTCGGGACGGGCGCGCCCATCGCGTTTACCATTTTGCTCAGGGTGGCCTCCCACCCCTTTTTGTCCAGAAACGGTGAATTCGTCTGGATGTAGTCGAGGCTGTGACAGGTCGCGCAGTTGGATTCGACAAGCGCTTTGCCCGCGCCGTCCTTCAAACGAATCTGGCCTTCGTCGGCCGCGGCCGCCGTCACCGGCAGCAGCACAAGCAATAACAAGCGTTTCATGGTCGTCTCCTTCTCATCCGACCTGGATGGTCACCTTCTGGATCAGGTTGTGGTGATAGCCCGCGGGGTTGAGGATCAGCTCGGCGGTCTGGGTCTGGCCGATGCGGTTGGACGCCCTGGCCATCACCGTCAGCTTGCCGCGCCGCGCCGGCTTGAAGCGATACGACCATGGACGCCACGCGAAACGGCCGAGGTCCTGGCCCAGGGCGGCCGGCCGCCAGGACTGGCCTTCGTCGACGGAAACCTCCACCGTGCGGATGCCGTAGCCGCCGTCCCAGGCCACGCCTTTCACGTCAACCGGCTGGCCGGGGCGGAAGCGCTGGCCTTCCTCGATATTGGTGATGAGCGAGTTGACCACCATGTCGGTGATCGGCGTGTTGACCGCCGTTTCCTGCGTGATGAAGCGGTCCACGTTGGGAAACTTGCCGAGCGGGATGCGGTAGGCGGGCTTCATCCAGAAGCCCTCGAACGGTTTGGCGACCACATCGATGCTCACGAGATTCTTGACCCAATAAGTCCCGACCCAGCCGGGCACCACCAGCCGCGCCGGAAAGCCGTTCCAGTGCGGCAGCGGCGCGCCGTTCATCTCGAAGGCGATCAGCGTGTTCTCGTCGAGCGCCTTCCACATCGGCAGGCTTTTCACAAAATCCGGCGTCTTGTACGCGGCGATGCCGGAATCCGCGCCGTCGAACACCACCTCCACCGCCTCCTTCCTGACGCCGGCCTTGTCGAGCACGTCGCGCAGGCGCACCCCGACCCAGCGCGCATTGCCCATGGCGCCGTTGCCCCACTGCACGCCGGGAACATGGGGCTGGAACAGCCCGCGCCGGTTGCCGGCGCACATGCACAGCGCCGGCAGCTCCACCCGCTCGAAGCTTCGCCTGAGATCGTCCAGGCTCAGTTCCATCGGCGTCTGCAGTGCCTCGCCGCCGATCCTGAGCTTCCACGTCGCCGCCGCGACTTCGGGAATGTTCATGACGTGGTAGCGCACGAAGAAAACGTCGTTGGGCGTATACAGCGCATTGAAGTAGGCCACCGGCGTTTCGTAATTGGGCGCGCGGAACGTGCGCTTGATGAGCGGTTTCTTTCCCGGCAGCGCGTCCAGCAGCGAGGATTCCAGCGTCCCGGACGGCAGCTCCGCCGGGCCCATCGACAGCGGCGCGGCCAGGGCCATGCGCGGCAACGCCAGCCCGGCGCCGCCGAGAACCAGACCGCCGGAAACGCCTTTCAGGAAATTTCTTCGATTCATGATGGATACCTCCAGTCGAAAACATCGAAAAAATGAAGCGCACTACTACGGTTCGGTCAGCCTTTGGTACCTCAATCCTGGACGCTTGGCCTTGGAAAGAACGCCGGCACGCGCGCCGCGTAGCTCGCATACGTCTCGCCGAACTCGGCCGCCACCTCGCGCTCCTCGTGCCGCGCCAGGCGCACGTACATGAATACCAGCACCGGGAACATGGCGAGCGTCAGGATCGTTGGCCACTGCACCAGGAAGCCCAGCATGATGAGCACGAACCCCGCGTACTGCGGATGGCGGATATGGGCATAGGGCCCGGCCACCGCCAGGGTATGGCTCGCTTGTGCCGCATACAGCACCTTCCAGGCCGAGGCCAGCAGCCAGAAACCGCCGCCGATGAAGACATAGCTCAGCAAGTGGAACGGGCCGAAGTGCGGGTTGGTGCGCCAGCCGAACATGACTTCCAGCAGATGGCCGGCATCGTGCGACATGAAGTCCACGCCCGGATAGCGGCTCTGCAACCAGCCGGAGAGCAAATAAATCGTCAGCGGAAAACCGTACATCTCGGTGAACAGCGCGACAATGAACGCCGAGAACGCGCCGAACGAGCGCCAGTCGCGCTTCGTTTTCGGCTTGGTGAAGCTGAACGCGAACATGATGAATACTGCGGAGTTGATCAGTACCAGAAGCCATAAGCCATAGGCAGGCGCAGTGTCATTCATGTCTTGCCTCCTTTGCTGCCATGGGGGTGCTGGTATTCGCCGTTGCCACCATGACCGCGATGCATGAAGGAACGCAGAAACGGACCGGCAAGCAACGGCAGGAAGGGCAGCGTGCCGAACAGGTGGGCGCGATGCTTGGTCAGCAGAAAAAATACCGTGATGGCGAAAAAACCCAACACGGCCAGGTTTATCTGGATAGTTCCCACATGCTGATGCGGAACGGAATAAAGGCGTTTCATGGCGTCACTTTCGCGCGCAGAGATCAATCGCGCCCATGCTGGTAATCGAATTGCGCTTCGATCACGTCCGCCACACCGGGCAATTTGATCAGCACACGGATGCGGTAAGGATTACTGGTGACCGGCATGTTGAAGTAATTGCCATAGCTGACCGTACCCGCAATCAGCATGGGTTCAAGTTCTTTCCGGGTCCCGGCCAGATTGATTTCATGCACTTGCGCGCTCACTTTCGCATCGCTGATGCGCTTACCCGTGGCGTTGTCGAACAGCGCCACGACGACATGTTGCTGATGTTTCCCGGGCGGCACGCCGCCGTGCATTTCCGTTTCAGTGTGCGCTTTGGGGTGCCCGAGGATCATCTCGGCCGGAATCACGCCAAGATAGATGGCTACGCCGTTCACCACTTTGTACGTGGAGGCATCGGCTGCGAACGTGGCGGTTAGGAACAAGGCCATGATGCCGGCCAGGACTGCCCGCAAAAAAGTCTTGAAATGAGGGCGCATGATGTTTCCTCCTAAGGTTTGATGGCGCTCCAGAACGCCAGGATTCCAGCCCGCCGGCCCTTGCCTTGCACAGGATCGAAACCCGCTTCCCGGAAATAGTCCGGGAGTGTTCCGTGGAAGTTCTCCGCGGTCGTGGGCATGAACAGGAACGGCCAGGCAACTAGCCACCACAAGGGATTCTCGGGACGGTAGAAATCCACCACGACGAGGTGGCCGCCCGGCTTGAGCACGCGATACACCTCGCGCAAGCCCTTTCGCTTCAAATCGGGCGGCAGGTGATGCAGCATGAGGCTGGACAGGACGACGTCGAAGCGTGCGCTTTCGAACGACAAGTTTTCGATTGTGGCGACCTTGAATGCGGCGCGGCTGCCGAATCGTTGCGCGTTTTCTTTGGCGATGCGAATCATGTCCTGCCCTGGGTCGATGCCGACGGCCAGGCCCGCCGGCCCTGCGGCCTCACCCGCGCGCCGCGTGAGCACCCCGGTGCCGCAGCCCACATCGAGGATGGCGTCTCCCGCGCGAATCGCCGCCACCTGCAGCGTCTGATCGCGGAAGCCTTGGCCCAGGCCGACTGCACGGCAATACATATCGTAGAACGGCGCGGCCCAATCCATGACCATGCCACGGGTATGAACCGTCGTCGGTTCGTCCGGTTTCGGGCGGATGACGAACAAGCCCCACAGCAATAGCGCCGGGCACACCAGCAGGAATGCGGCAAGCAGGGCGCTCCACCAAGTGAGGCCAAACAGCATGAACACCGCTGCCGCGAGGGCTATCGCGAGCCAGGGGCAGAGCCAGGACCATCGATACATCATGCCGGCTCCTCCTTCAGCTTCGCGCGCTTCAGCAACGCCGAGTTCACAATCACCGAGAGCGAGCTCATGGCCATCGCCGCTGCCGCGATGATGGGGTTCAAGAAGCCCAGGGCCGCCACCGGGATGCCGATGGAGTTGTAGATAAAGGCCCAGAACAGGTTCTGCTTGATCTTGCGCATGGTGGCGCGCGACAGGCGGATCGACGCAACCACGTCGCGCACGTCGTCCTTGATCAGGACGATGCCGCCGGTCTCCTTCGCCACGTCGGAGCCCGAGCCGATGGCGATGCCGATGTCGGCCACCGCTAGCGCCGGCGCGTCGTTGACACCATCGCCCACCATGGCGACCGCCTTACCTTGTCGCTGCAGGTCCTGAATGATGCGCGCCTTGTCGCCCGGCAGCACCTCGGCGATGATGGTCTCGATACCGAGCTCTTTGGCGATGGCATTCGCAGTGCGCTGGTTATCGCCGGTCAGCAGAATCACCTCGATGTCGGCCTGCTTCAGTGCGGACACCGCCTCCTGCGCCTCCGGCTTCAAGGTGTCGGCGACGGCGATGATGCCGGACAGCGCACCATCCCGGCCCACCAGCATGGCGGTCTTGCCCTCCGCCTCCAGCCGGGTCATGTCGGCTTCGGCCGTTGACACCTCAATGTTCTCGCGCGTGAACAGGCGGCGGTTGCCCATCAGCACCTGCCGGCCGTCGACCCGGCCGCGAATGCCATGGCCGGGAACGGCCTCGAAGCCCTCCACCTGGGGCAGCACGAGTTCGCGGTGCTGCGCGGCGCGTATGATCGCTTCGCCGAGGGGATGCTCGGAACCGGCCTCGACCGCGGCGGCGAGCCGCAGGATTTCTTCCTCGGTCGCGGCGCCGAGCACAACGATATCGGTGACCTTGGGCTCGCCCCGGGTCAGCGTGCCGGTCTTGTCGAATACCACGGCGCTCAGCTTTTCCGCGCGTTCCAGAACGTCGGCGCCACGGATCAGAATGCCGGCTTCGGCCCCCTTGCCCACGCCCACCATGAGCGCCGCCGGGGTGGCGACGCCCAGCGCGCACGGGCAGGAAATGATCAGCACGGCGATGAAGGCGAGCAGGCCCTGCGGAAAATTGCCGGCCGCCCACCAGCCGAAAAAAGCGAGGAAAGCGACCGCCACCACCGCCGGGACGAAATACGCGGTCACCTTGTCGGCGAGGCGCTGCACGGCGGCGGTGCTGGCCTGGGCGTCCTCCACCATCCTGATGATCTGGGCCAGCGCGGTCTCGGCGCCGACCCGCGTCGCCTTGCAGTGCAGCAGGCCGGCGCGGTTGAGGGTGCCGCCGATAACCGGTTCACCGGGGTTTTTTTCAACTGGCATGGACTCGCCGGTGAGCATCGACTCGTCCACCGCCGACGTGCCCTCCAGCACGACTCCGTCGGTCGGGATCTTCTGGCCCGGCCGTACCACCACGGTCTCGTCCACCATTACCGACTCGGCGGGCACTTCCATTTCCGCGCCGCCGCGGATCACGCAGGCAGCCGCCGGCTTCAGATTGAGGAGCTTGCGCACTGCCGCCGAGGAGCGCTTCTTGATGATCTCCTCCATGTACTTGCCCAGCAGCACGAAGGCGATGATGACGGCGGATACCTCGAAATAGACGGCGCGCTCTTCCACTTTCACCGGCAGCACCTCGGGAAAGAACAGCACCGCCACGCTGTAGAAATAGGCGACCGAGGTGCCGAGCGCGATCAAGAAATCCATGTTGATGCGGCGCGTGAGAATAGCCTGCCACGCGCCCTTGTAGAAGCTCCAGCCGCCGATGAATTGCACTGGCGTGACCAGCAGGAACAGCCACATCCCCCAGGTGAACCACGGCAGTTGCGGAATCGGCGCCCAGGTGACGATGGTGGCGCCGGTCGCCAGCCCCAGAAACGCGCCGGCGCGCAGGATGGCCAGGAACAGCACCCCGGTGAGCGCAATCGTGACACGGTTGCGCATCGACTTGAGTTCCTGCTCGGGCGATTCGAAGGTGCGCTGGCAGCCGACGCTGCAGAAATAATAGGCGCGGCGGCCGCGCTCCGATTTCAGGGCGGTGGCCTTGTCCACCAGCATGCCGCAGATCGGGTCCTTGGCTTTTCCCCCGGCAGATGTTGCTGCGGCGGCCATGCCGTGGCCGTGAGACGCCGCGGTTGCGGCTTTGCCGCTAGCGGCGTATTGAGTCGGATGGGCTTCGAATTCATGCTGGCAGCGGGGCGAGCAGAAATAGTAGATTTTGCCCGCATGCGTGACGCTGCCCGCTGCCGCGTGCTCGTCCACCGTCATTCCGCATACCGGATCAGTTGCCATGGCTTTTCCTTTCGCCTTTACATCCTGAAAAAAACCTTTCCACCGCTAGCAGTTACATTAAATTGTTAATTTTCGCCCTCGGGCGACCCTAGATTGCGTTCCTTATCTGTGATGGGGAGCGCATTTTGTCCAAAAAAAGCGGGACCGATCTTCCTCCCGTTCGAATGGCGCGAACACAGATATGACAGGTCAGCGCGCATTCCGCCCCTGCATGGCACTGCGCATGTTGGGATGGGTTATCGTCATCACGCTCGGCCTTTTATCCTGCATTAAGAAACCCGGCGAAAACTTCTCTGCCGGGCCCTGCCCAAGATCACTTCTTCCTGGGTGCGTCGCCGTGCATCATCTCGTCCATCTGCTTGCGCATCTGGTCCATGCGCTTCTGGGTGTCGGCGTCCATCATCATGCCCTTGCCCATCATCCCTGACATGTCGTTCATCATGGTCGCCATCTTGCGCATGCGTTCGCTCATCTGCTTTTGCTGCGCTCCACTCATAGTGCCTTTGGACATCTCCCCGGACATACCCATCATCTGATCGGCCATGTCACGCTCCGTGGTTGACATTTGCTGCGCCCCGGGGCACTGCCCGTCTTTTTTAGCATCCATCATGCCCGACCCCATTTGGGCATTGGCCGGAAGTGCCAGCGCGAAAACACCGGCCGCGGCCAGGGAAGACAACAACGTGGATAAAGTGACGTGCTGTTTCATGATTCTTCCTTTCGGTTTTAGAAAATGACCCACCATACGCTCCCAGCGGGAGACACCTTAATGGAGCCCAGAAAGTCCAATCATCGAACTTTTAGAGTCTCCACCAACCCTTCGCCAGCGTCTTGTCAGATGTGCTCAGTTGGTCAGGGCGGCAATGTCGAATGGCCCCGATCGATCCAGGAACAGGCAGCCCCATCCAGCCGAACACGAACACTGCGAGCGCCACGCGCCCTTAGCTACTCGTGAAGAGCGCTCGCAACTCACCTTCGGTTGGCTGGCGGCGGAACACCACTTCGTCATCGACAACCAGGTTGGGTGAGTGCCGGATGCTATATCGCTGCACCATTTCCGGATGGTCCTCTACGAACAGCACTTCGTAGGCGACAGCCAAATCTTTGAGCTCGCGTTCAAGGTTGTGGCAGTGGCTGCAACTGCGTGTAGCAATGATCCTGACGTTCATAACTTGATCTCCTATATGGGTAAAAACTTCACTTATCCGACTGCCCGTTATCGTTGCGCGTCACGAAAAGCGCGACGACCCAGAGTGGTGACCAGCCGACCTTTTCCCAGGATATCCCTATCCACGACGCTTCTCACCGCAGTTTTTTGCTCCAGAACCCCCACGCGATTCCATAGAGCGTGCCAAGCACAAAACCTGTGGCGGTGAACAGCGCGAACCCCGCCAGGAAAGCGATGGGACTGCCGGAAATCGGCCACGGGCTGGCCGGTGCAAGCGCGGCCAGCAGTCCAAAGGGCGGGAATAGTACGTCGAAAATGGCGCAGAGGATGTAAGCCATACCCAGAGTGGTCGCCAGCGAAAACGCATGCACTTTCCAGAAGCCGGCCATGACGCACCTCCTTAAATATTATTGGTTTCATAAATTGTTCAGCCCCTATCATCTGCCTATGCATCATGGCCTTTGTCATTTCACGCCGTCGCCTTCGTCTTTGCGAGTTCCCTCGCCGCGAAGTTTGCGCTGCACCTGCAGGGCAGTGAGGCCGTCGTGTCGCCCTTGCTCGTTGTAAAGCACGTCGATGACCACACCCTTGTTGTCGAACACCAGGGTATAGGTGCGCACACCGTTCCCCGGCTCGGTTTCATAGACAGTGTGCTTTTGCTTTTCCTTTGTGGGATGCTGGTAGGTTTTGGCTTGCTTGCCACCCACCTCGTATACCCAACCTTCCTTGCCGTTGGGCAGGATCAAGGTACGGACGGCTTTGCCATGGTGGATGAAAGCGGCTTGTTTGGTGATGACACCGAGGGGATAGGCGCGCAACACGGTTTCCGGGCCCGCCTGCTCGCTGAAGTTCGGGGGCATGGATAACTTCCCTGCCAGGGTAGCGGTTGCCACGACCGTGGTCAGTGCCAGCAGTACATTTAGAATAGATTTCATTGTCATCCTCCTTCGGTTGCTTGAGATGCAATTGCGACTATTCAATGTGCACCGTAACGCTTTGCCCGACCCCGATCGGCCAGTGTCCTGGATCGCCGGGCGCACAGAGAAGGTGTGGCTTGCATACCAAGCCGCCAACGGCTGCCGACGCCGAATTTGGCCTCCAGGTTCATTCGTTGGCCAAATGGTCACAACATCACCCTGCTAGATCGGCGCGCCGTTTCAGAAACTCTTCCCGGTCGATTTCGCCACGTGCATAACGTGCTTCCAGGATGTCCAGGGCTGTGCGCTCAGGTTTCCCATTCCGGCCGCGGATACCGTAGAGCATGACAAGTGCGACCAGCAGAATCGGGATAAGCCAGACCAGGATCATTTCCCATCCCATACCATAGTGTTCAAAGCCCCACATTTCCGACCCTTATTCTGATTGGCACATGGCAACGCGATACACCCTCAGACCCCAGCGGCTTGCACCGCTGGGTGCTTTCTATTGGCTGTTTTATAAATCAGTTGTCGAGATAAGTATCGCCGCTACCTTTCCCGGGGGCATGGCTATCGCCAGGCTTGTGCGGCACATGTCGCTCACCCGCCTGAACATCGAGCAGGATCGAACCATACGTATCGCCGCTCCCCCTTTCCGGATCATGGCTGTCCCCGTCAACGTGGGGGAAATGACTGTCATGCACATTGGTAATGCTCTGTTTCATGTCGGGGTCGCTGTCTTGGTGATAAGCCCATGCCGGGGTGGCCAGCAAGGCCAGGGTAGCGAATGCAATAGCAGCTTTCATGACTTGCTCCTTCACTTTAGCTAACTAAACACGACGGCAATTTCCGTCGCGAACGGCCATCATTTGGCCGGTTCCTCAGGGCTGCCCTGAGGCTTGCCCCTATTCGATTGGATCATCATCTGCATCATGTCCATGCGCTTCTCCATCATGTCCATGCGCTTGGCCATCATGTCGTCCTGCCCAGCCATGCCACCCGGCATGCCCTGGCCCATCATCCCGCCACCCCCCATCATGCCCATGCCGCCGCCCATCATCCCGCCTTTCATCATCGGACAGTCCATCATGCCGCCCATCATGCTTTTCGCCGCCATCATGTTTTCCTGCATGGTCTGCATGTGCTCCTGCAGCAATTTCTGGCGCTGACTCGGGTCTTTGGACTTGGCCATCTGCTCCAACTGACGCTGCATTCGTTTGGTATTGGCCTCCATCTTCTGGATCGTCTGATCGGCAGTGGGTGCTGCCGCACCGGCTTTTTGATCGGGATGGTGCGCGTCGTCCGCAAAAACAGGCTGCATGGCCAAGGTGGAAAGCATCAGGGTGGCAAACAGTGCGTGGCATTTCATGGTGACTCCTTTGCGTGGGTAAAGAGAGAATTACGGTTTGTTTTTTCTTTCAGTATTGGGCGTAGGTCTGGACGGACCCATCCCGCTCCACGAGAAAAACCTTATAGGGATCCTTGCGGCCATCCGCTTCCATGCCGGGCGAGCCGATCGGCATGGCCGGCACGGTGAGGCCGCGGGCCTGCGGGCTTTCCTTGAGCAGGCGCCTGATTTCCCTGGCCGGGACGTGACCTTCGACCAGATAACCACCAATCTCAGCGGTATGGCAGGAACCGTAGCCAGACGGTACGCCGAACCGAACCTTGTGCTGAACGACGTTGTCCGTGTCGTGGCTTCTGACGGAGAATCCATTTTCCCTGAGATAATCGATCCACCCCTTGCAGCACCCGCAAGTCGGGCTCTTGTAGACATCAATCACCGGAACTGCCGGGGCAGCCCAGGACATCTGGGCAATGGCAAGAAAACTGGCAACGATACTTTTCATACGAGGCATTCTTGGGAAAACGAAATTCAGTATGGAACAAGATTTCGCATATCAACCTGACAAATGAATTACATTTGCGTCATCTTTGCTGGCCCTGATTTTCCATCCTCGAAAATACGCCCGGTCCGAAGAGCCTTGCTTCATCTGCGAGTACTACCCGAGCTAAACTGCCGCCCGATGCCTGTCCCCCACCGGACTGGGAGATGCGCCGGGCGCAGCAGGGCTCGACTTACTTGGCTGCCTTCTCGATGCGCGTGATCACCATCCCGGTCGGCCCCTTCTCCAACTCGAAGCGCACCGCATCGCCCTGGGCCACGCCTTCCAGCACCGCGGCGTCCTTCACGCGGAAAAACATCATCATCTTGGGCCAACCCAATGCCTGGATGGGATCGTGTGCGATTTTGACCTTGCCATTGGCGGTATTCACCTGTTGGACGACACCGGTCGCCGAGACGGTCTGCGCCTGCGTCTGCGCGGCCTCACCGGCGAGAGCAACCGAACCTCCGCCCGTGCCCATGCCAAGGGCGGCCGCGATAACTATTGACCACATCGTGCTTTTCATGCTCATACTCCTTTCGTCGTTTTCCTATCGACTCACCTGGATGCTGCCCTTCATGCCGGCCTCGTAATGACCGGGCACCAGGCAGGCGAACTGCACTTTTCCGCCTTGAGTGAATTTCCAGACCAGGGTTCCGGTCTCGCCCGGTGCCACCTTCGTCATGTTGGGATCGGCGTGCTCCATATCCGGGTATTTGCGCATCGTCTCGGCATGCTCCTTGAGCGATTCCGCATCGCCCAGCACGAACTCGTGCGACAGCTTCCCGGTGTTCTTCACGACAAACCTGACCGTCTCGCCACGCTTCACCGTAATCGCATCCGGCTGGTAGCGCATGCTGTCCGTAGCCGCCACCACCACGGTACGGGTGACGCGCCCGGCGTCGCCCGGTTCGCCGTAGGCCAGGGTTTCCTCGTGTCCGTGCCCGCCTTCGTGCATGCCGCCGGCCAGGGCGAACACAGGCAACATACCCAGACCAAGAACCCACATCGTCTTCTTCATACTCGTTTCTCCATAAAATCACACCGTCCGAAAAATTGCTCAGAACCAGAAGCGCAAGCCCGCAACCCAGCGCGTCTCCTGGGTGTCCGCGCCGGCGGCGCGCGCGAAATCCGCTGTTTCGCCAGACAAGGCGACGCGTTCGATGCCGATGTAGGGGGCGAACTCGCGCCGGATTTCGTAGCGCAGCCGCAGCCCCAGGGCCAGGTCTGACAGGCCGGAACCGATCTCGCGCCCGGCGTCACGCTTGCCGTAGGCATTCGCCTCGAAGCGCGGTTGCAGGATCAGCTTCTGGGTCAGCAGCAGTTCGTATTCAGCGGAGAACCGCAACGCCGTGCGCCCCTGCTCGCCGACATACGCGGCGGCATCCACCTCGAACCAGTAGGGCGCCAGGCCCTGGACGCCGAAGGCGAGCCAGCCCCGATCAGGCCCGGTTCCGCTGTCGTAGCGCACCCCGAGCTGCGTGTCCCAGTAGGTGGCGACCGCGTGCCCCCACAGCAGTTCGGTGCGGGCATCCTGAAGTTTTCCGGAATCGATGCCGCCTTCGGCCTTGAGCACGGCGCGATCGTAGTTGGTGCCATACCGGGCCAGCAGGTCGTATTCCGTCGAGGTGTTGTCGCCCCCGCCTATGCCTTCGAGCCGGTCGACCAGCAACGAGCCGTAGCGGTGTTCGTCGGCGAGTCGTAGCGGCCCCCGCGTGTAGCCACCGGAATAGGCATGCGGATCGCGGGCGTCGGGCGGAGGCGAGCCGCCCTGCATGGACATGGAACCCATGTCCATGCTATCGCCCTGTTTCATGTCGGCCATGTCAGGCATGTCTTTTCCGGCACCCTGCGCCCATGCCTGGCTAAACACGAGCGCCAGCGCCACGGCGGCAAGGAGGGAAACGGGTTGCTTCATCATGGTTCGGTTCTCCGTCGCACGTTCGGGCCGCATCATGCCACCACCACTTCGCGGAACATGCCCATGTCCATGTGGATGAGCAGATGGCAGTGCCAGGCCCAGCGGCCCAGGGCGTCGGCGGTGACGAGGAAGCTCACGCGCTGCGCCGGCTGCACGGCTATGGTGTGCTTGCGTACCTGGAAGCGCCCCT
>JAJYXG010000030.1:0-11464 GCA_021791095.1 Pseudomonadota bacterium | reverse complement strand
TTGATTTTGTCAGCCATGAATGCTGTGCGCCTTGCGGCTTATCCTGTGGCAGGCCAAGAGGGTCTCGAACCCCCAACCTTCGGTTTTGGAGACCGACGCTCTACCAATTGAGCTATTGGCCTGTATTCTTAAAGACCAAAGTCCGGTGCGCATTCGCCGCACCGGACCCGGCCTTGTCATCAACCGCCTGCCTTACTCTTCGATCTTGGCCACGACGCCCGCACCGACGGTGCGGCCGCCTTCGCGGATGGCGAAACGCAGACCTTCGTCCATGGCGATCGGCTGGATCAGCGACACCTTGATGCTGACGTTGTCGCCAGGCATCACCATTTCAGTACCCGCCGGCAACTCGATGCTGCCGGTGACGTCGGTGGTGCGGAAGTAGAACTGCGGACGATAGCCGTTGAAGAACGGGGTGTGACGGCCACCTTCGTCCTTCGACAGCACGTAAATCTCGGCGCTGAACTTGGTGTGCGGCTTGATGGAGCCGGGCTTGGCCAGAACCTGGCCGCGCTGGACTTCTTCACGCTTGGTGCCGCGCAGCAGGACGCCGACGTTGTCGCCAGCCTGACCCTGATCAAGCAGCTTCCTGAACATCTCAACGCCAGTGCAGGTGGTCTTGACGGTCGGGACGATGCCGACGATCTCGATTTCCTCGCCAACCTTGATGACGCCGCGCTCGACACGACCGGTCACAACGGTGCCGCGACCGGAGATGGAGAAGACGTCTTCAACAGGCATCAGGAAGGGCTTGTCGATGGCGCGCTCGGGCTCGGGGATGTAGTTGTCCAGGGCATCAGCCAGCTTCATGATGCTGGGCTCGCCGATGTCGCTCTGGTCGCCTTCGAGGGCCTTCAGGGCGGAACCGACGATGATGGGGGTGTCGTCGCCAGGGAAGTCGTACTTGGACAGGAGCTCACGGATCTCCATTTCGACCAGTTCGAGCAGCTCGGCGTCGTCGACCATGTCGGCCTTGTTCATGTAGACGATGATGTAGGGCACGCCAACCTGACGGGCAAGCAGGATGTGCTCGCGGGTCTGCGGCATGGGGCCGTCAGCGGAGGACACGACGAGGATGGCGCCGTCCATCTGGGCTGCACCGGTAATCATGTTCTTGACGTAGTCGGCGTGGCCCGGGCAGTCAACGTGAGCATAGTGACGCTTGGCAGTCTCGTACTCGACGTGCGCGGTGTTGATGGTGATGCCGCGCGCCTTTTCTTCGGGCGAGCTGTCAATTTCGTCGTACTTCTTCGCCGCACCGCCAAACTTCTTCGACAGAATGGTGGTGATCGCCGCGGTCAAGGTGGTCTTGCCGTGGTCAACGTGTCCAATGGTGCCAACGTTTACGTGCGGTTTGGTCCGCTCGAATTTTTCCTTAGCCATTTTTCAGTACCCTATAAGATCAAAATTATTTCTTGGCGATGATCGCTTCAGCAACGCTTTTCGGCGCCTCGGAGTAGTGCTTGAACTCCATCGAGTAGGTCGCGCGCCCTTGCGACATCGAGCGCAGGTCAGTGGAGTATCCGAACATCTCGGCCAGCGGCACCTCGGCCTTGACCAGCTTGACCCCGGCCGCATCTTCCATACCCTGGATGATGCCACGACGACGGTTGAGGTCGCCCATGACGTCGCCCATGTAGTCTTCAGGCGTCTCCACCTCGACCGCCATCATCGGCTCCAGCAGGACCGGGCTCGCCTTGCGCATGCCGTCCTTGAAGGCGAGGATTGCCGCCAGCTTGAACGCCAACTCTGACGAGTCGACGTCGTGGTATGAACCGTCGAACAGGGTGACCTTGACGTCCACCACCGGGAAGCCCGCCAGCACGCCATTGTTCAGCGCCTCCCTCAGGCCCTTCTCGACCGCCGGGATAAATTCGCGCGGCACCGTGCCGCCCTTGATGGCGTCGACGAACTCAAAGCCCTTGCCAGCTTCGTTCGGCCCCATCTTGATCCAGACGTGGCCGTATTGACCCTTGCCGCCCGACTGCTTGGCGTGCTTGCCTTCCTGCTCGACTTCCTTGCGGATCGCCTCACGGTATGCCACCTGGGGCGCACCGACGTTGGCCTCAACGCCGAACTCGCGCTTCATGCGATCCACCAGAATTTCGAGATGGAGTTCGCCCATGCCCGAAATGATGGTCTGGCCGGATTCCTCGTCGGTACGAACGCGGAAAGAGGGGTCTTCCTGCGCCAGACGGCCCAGCGCGATACCCATTTTTTCCTGGTCAGCCTTGGTTTTCGGCTCGACCGCAACGTGAATCACCGGCTCGGGGAACTCCATGCGCTCGAGCGTGATCGGCGAAGCCTGATCGCACAGGGTATCGCCCGTGGTCACGTCCTTCAGACCGACCGCTGCAGCGATGTCGCCCGCACGCACTTCCTTGATTTCCTCACGCTGGTTGGCGTGCATCTGCAGGATGCGGCCGATGCGCTCCTTGCGACCCTTGACCGGGTTGTAAATCGTGTCGCCCGAATTCACCACACCGGAATAGACGCGGAAGAAAATCAGTTGGCCCACATAGGGGTCGGTCGCGACCTTGAACGCAAGTGCCGAGAATTTCTCGTCGTCGGACGCACGGCGCTCGCCCTGCTCGCCGTTGTCGAGCTCACCCTTCACGGGGGGAATGTCTGTCGGCGCAGGCATCAGCTCGACCACCTTGTCGAGCATGGCCTGAACGCCCTTGTTCTTGAATGCGGTGCCGCACATCATCGGCACGATTTCGCTGGCGATGGTGCGCGCGCGCAGGCCGGCAAGGATGTCAGCCTCGGAGAGATCGCCCTCTTCGAGATACTTGTTCATCAACTCTTCCGACGACTCCGCGGCAGCCTCGACCATCGTTTCGCGCCACTTCTTGCTGGTTTCGAGCAAGTCGGCCGGGATGTCGCGCAGCTCGAACTTCATGCCCTGGCTGGCCTCATCCCAGTAGATGGCCTTCATCTTGATGAGGTCGACTACGCCCTCGAACTTGTCCTCCGCACCGATCGGCACCTGGACCGGAACCGGATTGGCCTTCAGGCGCAGACGCATCTGGTCATAGACCTTGAAGAAGTCGGCACCAGAGCGGTCCATCTTGTTGACGAAGGCCAGACGCGGAACGCCGTACTTATTGGCCTGACGCCACACGGTCTCGGACTGCGGCTGCACGCCACCCACCGCACAGTACACCATGCACGCACCATCCAGCACCCGCATGGAACGCTCGACTTCGATGGTGAAGTCGACGTGTCCCGGGGTGTCGATGATGTTGATGCGGTGCTCGGGGAACTTGCCATCCATCCCCTTCCAGAAACAGGTGGTCGCGGCCGAGGTAATCGTAATGCCACGCTCCTGCTCCTGCTCCATCCAGTCCATGGTGGCTGCGCCATCATGCACTTCGCCGATCTTGTGCGACACACCCGTGTAGAACAGGATGCGCTCGGTGGTGGTGGTTTTGCCGGCGTCAATATGGGCCGAAATGCCGATATTGCGATAGCGCTCAATAGGAGTCGTGCGTGCCACGTTAGTTACCTGCCAATCAATACGTTAAGTTTAGAAGCGGAAATGCGAGAAAGCCTTGTTGGCTTCAGCCATGCGATGCACTTCTTCGCGCTTCTTCACTGCGCCGCCACGGCCTTCTGCCGCATCCAGCAATTCCCCAGCCAGGCGGGCACCCATGGACTTTTCGCCACGCTTGCGTGCGGCATCCTTCAGCCAACGCATCGCCAGCGCGGTACGGCGGCTCGAACGCACCTCGACCGGCACCTGGTAGTTGGCACCACCGACGCGACGGCTCTTCACCTCGACCAGCGGACGGGCGTTGTTCAGCGCCGTGCTGAACACCTCCAGCGGATCCTTGCCGGACTTGCTGGTGATCTGCTCGAACGCGCCGTAGACGATGCGCTCAGCGACCGACTTCTTGCCGCTGGACATGACGACGTTCATGAATTTCGAAACTTCCTGATTGCCGAATTTCGGATCAGGCAGAATTTCACGTTTGGGGACTTCGCGACGACGGGGCATATTCCTGTCTCTCTATCTAGTTAAGCTTGCTGGCCGATTTAGGCTTTTTTGGGACGCTTGGCGCCGTACTTCGAGCGCGACTGCTTGCGATCCTTCACACCGGCGGTATCCAGGCTGCCGCGCACCGTGTGGTAACGCACACCCGGCAAGTCCTTGACCCGGCCGCCACGCACCAGCACCACCGAGTGCTCCTGCAGGTTGTGGCCTTCACCACCGATGTAGCTGATGACCTCGAAGCCGCTGGTGAGCTTGACCTTACAGACCTTACGCAAGGCGGAGTTCGGTTTCTTGGGCGTCGTGGTGTACACGCGGGTGCACACGCCGCGGCGTTGCGGGCAGGCCTTCAAGGCCGGAACCTTGCTCTTTTCCACCGGCGCCTGACGCGGCTTGCGGATCAGCTGGTTAATCGTTGGCATGTCAAAAATTCCGAAAAATTAAGGTGAGCGTATCGTTTCTAAAACAAGCGGGACGGCATGCGCCGTCCCGGGCTACAGTCCTGCGCTTCCCGGCGGACTTGTGGCCGGAAAAAGACGCGTGATTCTAGGGGAGAGCCACCCCCCTGTCAAGCCACTTCCTGATTCTCGGCAGGATTCACTTCCCCGCCTTCGATCAGATGCTCGGCGCCCAGGTCCTCCCCGGCGGCCTGACGGCGCCGGGTATTGTGGTAGGCCAAACCGCTGCCCGCCGGGATCAGGCGTCCGACAATCACGTTTTCCTTCAGGCCGCGCAGTTCGTCGCGCTTGCCCATGATGGCAGCCTCGGTCAGAACACGCGTGGTTTCCTGGAAGGAAGCCGCCGAAATGAAGGAATCGGTCGACAACGACGCCTTGGTGATGCCAAGCAGAATCGGATCGTAGGTGGCAGGCTCCTTGCCGGCCGCCGCCATTTCGTCGTTGATCTGCAGCACTTCCGAGCGCTCGACCTGTTCGCCGGGGATGAGGCCGGTGTTGCCCGGATCCACCACCACAACACGGCGCAGCATCTGGCGCACGATCACCTCGATATGCTTGTCGTTGATCTTCACGCCCTGCAGACGGTACACGTCCTGCACTTCGTCGGTGATGTAGCGCGCCAGCGCCTCCACCCCCTGCAGACGCAGGATGTCGTGCGGATCGACCGGACCGTCGACGATCATTTCGCCCTTCTGGACGATCTGGCCGTCGTGGGCGGTCACGTGCTTTTCCTTGGTGATCAGATACTCGTGCGCCACGCCGTCCAGGTCCGTGATGACCAGACGCTGCTTGCCCTTGGTGTCCTTGCCGAAGGAAACGGTGCCGGTAACTTCCGCCAACACGCCGGCATCTTTCGGAGAACGCGCCTCGAACAACTCGGCCACGCGGGGCAGACCGCCGGTAATGTCGCGGGTCTTCGAGGTTTCCTGCGGAATGCGCGCGATCACATCGCCCACCGCAACCTCCTGGCTGTCCTTCACGGTGATGATGGAGCCGATCTGGAAAGTAATGTTGACCAGCGTGTCGGTCCCCGCGATCTTGATCTCGTTGCCGGACTCGTCCAGCAGCTTGACCTGCGGACGCAGGCCCTTGCCGGCACCGCTGGCCTTGCGCTTGGGATCGATCACCACCAGCGTGGACAGGCCGGTAACGTCGTCGAGCTGCTTGGCCACAGTGACGCCTTCCTCGATGTTCTCGAAGCGGATCCGACCGGCGTACTCGGTAATGATGGGGCGGGTGTGCGGATCCCAAGCCGCCAGCACGGCGCCGGCCTTGATCTTGGCACCGTCGGTCACCATCAGGGTCGCGCCGTAGGGCACCTTGTGACGCTCGCGCTCGCGACCGGCATCGTCCGCGATGATGATCTCACCACTGCGCGAAATCGCCACCAGTTCCTTGCGGGCGTTGGTCACGTAGCGCATGGTGGCAGTGTACTGCACCGTACCGTTCGACTTGGCTTCGAGCTGGCTGGCGGCTGCGGCACGCGACGCGGCACCGCCGATGTGGAAGGTCCGCATGGTGAGCTGAGTACCCGGTTCGCCGATCGACTGCGCAGCGATGACGCCGACCGCTTCGCCGACGTTGACCAGATAACCGCGGCCGAGGTCGCGGCCGTAGCACTTGCCGCACAGGCCGTAGCGCGTCTCGCAGGTCAGCGGCGTACGCACCTTGACTTCGTCGATGCCGAGCGATTCGATGGTGTCGACCACGTCTTCGACCAGCAGGGTGCCGGCTTCGAATACGGTTTCCTGGGTCTCGGGATGAATGATGTCGCTTGCAGCCACGCGGCCGAGAATCCGCTCACGCAGCGCTTCGACCACTTCACCGCCTTCGACCAGCGCTTTCACCACCAGACCATTCTTGGTGCCGCAATCGTCCTCGACCACCACCAGATCCTGCGTCACGTCGACCAAGCGGCGCGTCAGATAACCGGAGTTCGCGGTTTTCAGCGCGGTATCAGCCAGGCCCTTGCGTGCACCGTGGGTCGAAATGAAGTACTGAAGCATGTTCAGGCCTTCACGGAAGTTCGCCGTGATCGGCGTCTCGATAATGGAACCGTCCGGTTTCGCCATCAGACCGCGCATGCCGGCCAGCTGACGAATCTGCGCAGCGGAGCCGCGCGCGCCCGAGTCGGCCATCATGTAGATCGCGTTGAACGACTCCTGGGTGACTTCCTTGCCGTGGCGGTCGATGACCTTCTCGCCGCCCAGTTGGCCCATCATCGCCTTGGCCACGGCATCACCGGCACGGCCCCAGATGTCGACCACCTTGTTGTAGCGCTCGCCCTGGGTCACCAGACCCGAGGTGTACTGCGATTCGATCTCCTTCACCTCGGCCTCGGCTGCGCCCAGGATCTGGCCCTTCTCGCCCGGGATCAGCATGTCCTTGATGGCGATCGACATCCCCGCGCGGGTCGCGAAGGTGAAGCCGGTGTACATCAGCTTGTCGGCGAAAATGACTGTCTCGCGCAGACCGCAGCGGCGGAAGCTGGCGTTGATGAGTTTGGAAATTTCTTTTTTCTTCAACGACTTGTCGACGAAGCTGAACGGCAACCCCGGCGGCAGGATCTCGGACAGCAGCGCACGACCGAGCGTGGTTTCCACCCGCTTGATGGTTTCGACGCGGTTCTTGTTCTCGTCCAGCGTCACTTCCTTGATGCGCACCGTGACGCGGGCATGCAGTTCCGCTTCGCGGTTGTCGTAGGCGCGACGTGCCTCAGTGACGTCGGCAAACAGCATGCCTTCGCCCTTGGCGTTGATTTTCTCGCGCGTCATGTAATACAGGCCCAGCACGATGTCCTGCGACGGCACGATGATGGGTTCGCCGTTGGCGGGCGACAGCACGTTGTTCGACGCCAGCATCAGGGTGCGGGCTTCGGTCTGCGCCTCCAGCGACAGCGGCACGTGGACGGCCATCTGGTCGCCGTCGAAGTCGGCATTGAACGCGGCGCACACCAGCGGGTGCAGCTGGATCGCCTTGCCCTCGATCAGCACCGGCTCGAATGCCTGGATGCCCAGGCGGTGCAGCGTCGGCGCGCGGTTCAGCATCACCGGATGCTCGCGGATGACCTCTTCCAGCAGGTCCCACACGATCGGCTCTTCGTCTTCCACCATCTTCTTGGCGGCCTTGATCGTGGTCGCCAGTCCCAGCACTTCGAGGCGGTTGAAAATGAAGGGCTTGAACAGTTCGAGCGCCATCTTCTTCGGCAGGCCGCACTGGTGCAGTTTGAGCGCCGGGCCGACCACGATGACCGAACGGCCCGAGTAGTCGACGCGCTTGCCCAGCAGGTTCTGGCGGAAGCGGCCGCTCTTGCCCTTGATCATGTCGGCCAGCGACTTCAGCGGGCGCTTGTTAGCGCCGGTCATCGCCTTGCCGCGACGGCCGTTGTCGAGCAGCGAATCCACCGCTTCCTGCAGCATGCGCTTTTCATTGCGCACGATGATTTCGGGTGCCTTCAGCTCCAGCAGGCGCTTCAAGCGGTTGTTGCGGTTGATGACGCGGCGGTACAGGTCGTTCAGGTCGGAGGTCGCAAAGCGGCCGCCGTCCAGCGGCACCAGCGGACGCAGTTCGGGCGGCAGCACCGGCAGCACTTCGAGGATCATCCACTCGGGCTTGATGCCCGACTTCTGGAAGCCTTCGAGAATCTTCAGGCGCTTGGACAGCTTCTTCAGTTTGGTGTCGGAACCGGTCTTGCTGATTTCCGCATGCAGGCTTTCGACTTCGGTATGCAGGTCGAGCGTGCGCAGCAATTCGCGCACCGCTTCCGCACCCATCAGCGCCTTGAATTCATCGCCGTACTCTTCCAGCTTCGAGAGATAGTCTTCCTCGGTCAGCAACTGGCCGCGGTTGAGCGGCGTCATGCCGGGCTCGACCACCATGAAACCCTCGAAGTAAAGCACGCGCTCGATGTCGCGCAGCGTCATGTCGAGCACCATGCCGAGACGGCTGGGCAGCGACTTCAGGAACCAGATGTGCGCGACCGGGCTGGCCAGTTCGATGTGGCCCATACGCTCGCGACGCACCTTCGACAGCGTGACTTCGACGCCGCACTTTTCGCAGATCACGCCGCGATGCTTGAGGCGCTTGTACTTGCCGCACAGACATTCGTAATCCTTGACCGGACCGAAAATCTTGGCGCAGAACAGACCGTCACGCTCCGGCTTGAAGGTGCGGTAGTTGATGGTTTCCGGCTTCTTCACTTCGCCGTACGACCAAGAGCGGATTTTCTCCGGCGACGCCAGGCCAATCTTGATGGCGTCGAACTCTTCCTCGTGGGTGGCCTGCTTGAAAAGATCTAACAGTGCTTTCATGGCTGTGTCCTCACCCCTAAATTAATAACGTTCCAGATCGATGTCGATGCCGAGCGAACGGATTTCCTTCACCAGCACGTTGAAGGATTCCGGCATGCCGGCCTCGATCTTGTGATCGCCCTTGACGATGTTCTCATACACCTTGGTACGGCCGTTCACATCATCCGACTTCACCGTCAGCATTTCCTGCAGCACGTAGGAGGCACCGTAGGCCTCCAGCGCCCACACTTCCATTTCGCCGAAGCGCTGGCCGCCGAACTGCGCCTTGCCGCCCAGCGGCTGCTGGGTCACCAGCGAGTACGGACCGGTTGAACGCGCGTGCATCTTGTCGTCGACCAGGTGGTGCAGCTTCAGCACATGCTTGTAGCCCACCGTCACCTGGCGGTCGAAGGCTTCGCCGGTGCGGCCGTCGTACAGCGTGACCTGACCGCCTTCGGGTAGCCCGGCCAGCGTCAACATCTGGCGGATTTCGTCTTCCGTCGCGCCGTCGAACACCGGCGAGGCGAACGGCACACCCTTCTTCAGGTTGCGTGCGAGCTCGATGATCTCGTCATCGCTGAAGCCGTCGAGATCTTCCATCTTGCCCGACTGGTTGTAGATCTGCTTCAGGAAGTTGCGCAGATCCTTCACCAGCGTCTTGGTCTGCGCGGCCAGCATTTCGCCGATGCGCTCGCCCAGGCCCTTGGCGGCCCAGCCGAGGTGGGTTTCCAGGATCTGGCCGATGTTCATCCGCGACGGCACGCCGAGCGGGTTCAGCACGATGTCGACCGGGCGGCCGTCGGCCATGAAGGGCATGTCCTCGACCGGAACGATCTTCGACACCACACCCTTATTGCCGTGACGGCCGGCCATCTTGTCGCCGGGCTGCAGGCGGCGCTTGACCGCCAGGTAGACCTTGACCATCTTCTGCACGCCCGGCGGCAGTTCGTCGCCGGCGGTGAGCTTCTTCTTCTTCTCTTCGAACATCGCATCGAATTCGACGCGCTTCTGGGTCAGGCTGTCCTTCAGTGACTCGACCTGGCGGCTGGCTTCGTCGTCGGCCAGGCGGATGTCGAACCAGTCATGACGGTTCACCGATTCCAGATAGTCCTTGGTGACCTTGCTGCCCTTGGCGAGCTTCTTCGGTCCGCCGTTGGCAACCTTCAGGTGCAGCAGCTTTTCCAGACGCGCGAAGGTGTCGTCCTCGACGATCCGCATGCGGTCGGTCAGGTCTTTCTTGTACTCGGCGAGCTGCGTGTCGATGATCGACTGCGCACGCTTGTCGCGCTCGATGCCTTCGCGGGTGAACACCTGCACGTCGATCACCACGCCCGACATGCCGGACGGCACCTTGAGGCTGGTGTCCTTCACGTCGCTGGCTTTCTCGCCGAAGATCGCGCGCAGCAGTTTTTCTTCCGGCGTCAGCTGGGTTTCGCCCTTGGGCGTGACCTTGCCGACCAGCACGTCGCCGGCTTCGACTTCAGCGCCGATGGCGATGATGCCGGAATCGTCCAGGCGTCCCAACTGGCGCTCGGCCAGGTTGGAAATGTCGCGGGTGATTTCCTCCGGTCCGAGCTTGGTGTCGCGCGCCACCACCGACAGTTCCTCGATGTGGATCGAGGTGTAGCGGTCTTCGGCGACGACTTTTTCGTTGATCAGGATCGAGTCTTCGAAGTTGTAGCCGTTCCACGGCATGAAGGCGACCAGCATGTTCTGCCCCAGCGCCAGCTCGCCCATGTCGGTCGAGGCGCCATCGGCGATCACGTCGCCGCGGGCGATCACGTCGCCCACCTTCACCAGCGGACGCTGGTTGATGTTGGTGTTCTGGTTGGAACGGGTGTATTTGATCAGCGAATAGATGTCCACGCCGACTTCGCCCGCACGCGCTTCTTCGTCATGCACGCGGATCACGATGCGGCCGGCGTCGATGTAGTCGACGATGCCGCCGCGATGCGCGGTGACCACGGTGCCGGAATCGACCGCAGCGGTGCGCTCGATGCCGGTGCCGACGAAGGGCTTCTCGGGACGCAGGCACGGCACCGCCTGACGCTGCATGTTGGAGCCCATCAGCGCGCGGTTGGCGTCGTCGTGCTCGAGGAAGGGAATCAGGGAGGCTGCCACCGACACGATCTGCGCTGGCGCCACGTCCATGTATTCGATCTTGTCGGGAGCCGACAGCGTGAATTCGTTCTTGAAGCGGCACGACACCAAGTCGTCCTTGAACTTGCCCTTGGCGTCGAGATCGGCGTTGGCCTGCGCGATCACGTACTTGCTTTCCTCGATCGCCGACAGGTATTCGATTTCGTCGGTGACCTTGTGGTTGACAACTTTCCGGTAAGGCGTTTCGATGAAGCCATACCAGTTGGTGCGCGCGAACAGGGCCAGCGAGTTGATCAGGCCGATGTTCGGGCCTTCCGGCGTTTCGATCGGGCAGACGCGGCCGTAGTGGGTCGGGTGCACGTCGCGCACCTCGAAGCCGGCGCGCTCGCGCGTCAGGCCGCCCGGGCCGAGGGCCGAAACGCGGCGCTTGTGGGTGATCTCGGACAGCGGGTTGGTCTGGTCCATGAACTGCGACAGCTGCGACGAACCGAAGAATTCCTTGATCGCGGCCGACACCGGCTTGGCGTTGATCAGGTCGTGCGGCATCAGGTTGTCGGACTCGGCCTGCGAGAGGCGCTCGCGCACCGCGCGCTCGACCCGCACCAGGCCGGCGCGGAACTGGT
>JAJYXG010000089.1:0-11732 GCA_021791095.1 Pseudomonadota bacterium | reverse complement strand
ACTTCACCCGCGCCACCCCCGGCGCGGTGCTGGGCGTGGGCGACGACTGCGCGCTGCTGGCGCCGACCCCCGGCATGCAGCTCGCGGTGTCGTCCGACATGCTGCTCGAAGGCCGCCACTTCTCGCCACAGGACAGCCCCGCCGGACTCGGCCACAAGTCGCTGGCGGTGAACCTGTCCGATCTCGCCGCGATGGGCGCGACGCCGCGCTGGGCGACGCTGGCCATCGCGCTGCCGGAAGAGAACGATGCCTGGCTCACCGCCTTCGCGCGCGGATTTTTCCGCATGGCTGACCAGCACGGCATCGAACTGGTCGGCGGCGACACCACGCGCGGCGCGCTCACCCTGTCCGTCACCGTCATCGGCGAAGTGCCGCCGGGCCAGGCGCTGCGCCGCGACGGCGCGCAGGCCGGCGACGACGTCTGGGTGTCCGGCACGATCGGTTCGGCGGCGCTGGCCCTGGCCTATCGCCAGGGCCGCCTGTTCATGGAACAGATCGACGCCGCCAAGGTATTGCCTGCGCTCTACCTGCCGACGCCGCGGGTCGAACTCGGCATCGCGCTGCGCGGCATCGCGACCAGCGCGATCGACATTTCGGACGGTCTGCTGGGCGACCTCGGCCATATCCTGGAACGCTCGCGCGTCGGCGCCCTCATTGAATTCGCCGCGCTGCCGACGCTGCCGGTGGCGCAAACCTATCTGCACGAAGCGGTTGCGCGCGACTGCGTGGTGGCGGGCGGCGACGACTACGAACTCTGCTTCACTGCGCCCGTCGACCGGCGCGACGCGGTGGCCGCCGCCGCGCAGTCCGCAGGCGTGCCGGTGACGCGCATCGGCCGCATCTCCGCCGAACCCGGGCTGGCGGTGATCGACGCCGACGGCCAGCCGCTGCCTTTCGAACACACCGGCTATGACCACTTTGCGCCCTGATCTCAAATTCCTGTTCGCGCATCCGGCGCACCTGATCGCCTTCGGCTTCGGCAGCGGCCTTGCCCCCAGGGCGCCCGGCACCGTCGGCACTCTGCTGGGGCTGCCGCTGTTCTGGCTGGTCGTCGCTGTCGCGCCCGATCTGCCGAACCGGATCATCCTGCTGATCGCCGCCTTCCTGCTCGGCGTCTGGGCCTGCGGCCGCAGCGGTCGTGCGCTGGGCGTCGCGGACCACGGCGGCATGGTGTGGGACGAGATCGTCGCCTTCGCCCTGGTGCTGCTGTTCACCCCGGCCGGCTGGCTGTGGGCCGGGCTGGCATTTGCACTCTTCCGCCTGTTCGATATTCTGAAACCATGGCCGATCCGGCTGGCCGACCGACGCCTGAAAAACGGTTTCGGCGTGATGTTCGACGATCTTCTGGCGGCGCTGTACGCGATCGCCGCCATCAAAGGACTGCAATGGCTCGTGTGAGCGACGAAGAACTGCACCAGCTGGCCTTTGAGCTCGGCGAGAAGCTGCTCGCGCGCGGCTGGATGCTTGCCACCGCCGAGTCCTGCACCGGCGGCTGGGTCGGGCAACTGCTCACTTCGCTGCCCGGCAGCTCGCACTGGTACGAGCGCGGCTTCATCACCTATGCCAACGACGCCAAGATCGAGATGCTCGACGTGCCGGAGGAACTCATCGCCAACCACGGCGCCGTGTCCGAGGAAACCGCCAGCGCCATGGCCGCCGGCGCCCTCGCCCACAGCCACGCCCAGGCGGCGCTTGCCATTTCCGGCATCGCCGGCCCCGGCGGCGGCACCCCGCAAAAGCCGGTCGGTCTGGTGTGCTACGGCTGGGCGCTGGCCGACGGCACCGTCCTGTCCTCCACCTGCCGCCTCGACGGCGACCGCGAGGAAATCCGCTCGCGCGCCGTGGCCGCCGCCCTGCGCGGCCTGATCGAGTTGATCGCTTAGCCTTCCACCCTCCCCTAGCGAAACGCCCATCCCGCAAACGGTTCGATCTCGTCCCGATTCAGCAGCATCAGCTGGTAGGCATTCGGGTTCATCGAATGGTCCGGCGTGGTGTCGACGTTGAGGCGCTGCAGCACGTAACCGAGCAGGGCGCGCCGCACGTTCACCTCGATGAGGTCGCCGCTCGCACCATAGTCCAGCAGCAGGCTTTCGCGCCGGGCGGCATCCAGCCCGCTGTGCGGGCCGAGCCTGAGGCTCACCTGCTCCACCCAGTCATCGTCGTACTGCACGCTGGATTCGGCGGGCGTATCCAGGCATTCGGCCCCGGTAATGCGCGACAGCACAAAGTCGCGGAAATCGCAGCTTTCCTCGTTGTAGGCACGGACATGCCAGCGCAAGCCGGTATCGACCAGGGTATGGGGTTCGATCAGGCGCGCCGCCTGGCTGTCGCGGTTTGACAGCGAGCGGTAGCTGACGCGCAGCTTGCGCCGGCCATGAATGGCGCGGGTAAGCTGCGCCAGCGTCTGCTGGCCGGGCAGACGGGCGGGCAGCGGCAGCGATGCAGTCGCCAGGCCGTAAATCAAGGTGGCGCCATACGGCCCGTTGGCCACCGCCAGGTTGGCGGCGATGACGGGCAGCACGGCGGCAGGCGCGAGGTCGGCGAACACCGCGCTGAAGCCCTCGCCCGGCACGAATCCGAACACGCTGTGGTTGTAGACCAGGTTGCCCGGCGCCAGATCGCTATAGAGCTTGAGGTCCTTGGTCGCCGCCGGGTCGGACAGGCCGAAGGCGCGGGCGACATCGCTGCGGGTCACCACCCCGGTATACCAGGCCATGATCTCGATGTATTGCAGCCGCTGGCGCGTCGCCCACTTCACGTCCAGGCGCATTTTCTCTTTTGGAATCATCTCGCTTGCTCCGGCCGGGTGGTCATCGCTGGAAATTATAGGCAGGCGACAGCCAAATATAAAATATTTGTTAATACTTTTTACTTAGGTGATATTTTTTATTGACACAAACAGATATACAACCTAAAGTTCGTCCATCGCAACCAATCAGGAGACGCACCATGGCCACCCCCAGCACCATGACCGAAGACAAGATGAAGGCGCTCAGCGCCGCGCTCAGCCAGATCGACAAGCAGTTCGGCAAGGGCTCGGTGATGCGCCTGGGCGACCACGACGTGTCGCGCGACATCCAGGCCGTCTCCACCGGCTCGCTGGGGCTCGACATCGCGCTCGGCGTCGGCGGCCTGCCGCGCGGCCGCGTGGTCGAAATCTACGGCCCGGAATCGAGCGGCAAGACCACGCTCACCCTGCAGGTCATCGCCGAAATGCAGAAAATGGGTGGCACCGCCGCCTTCATCGACGCCGAACATGCGCTCGACCCCAGCTACGCGCAAAAACTCGGCGTCGACGTCGACAACCTGCTGGTGTCGCAGCCCGACACCGGCGAGCAGGCGCTGGAAATCGCCGACATGCTGGTGCGTTCCGGCTCGGTCGACGTGGTGGTGATCGACTCGGTCGCCGCGCTGACGCCGAAGGCCGAAATCGAAGGCGAAATGGGCGACTCGCACATGGGCCTTCAAGCAAGATTGATGAGCCAGGCCTTGCGCAAGCTCACCGCCAACATCAAGCGCACCAACACGCTGGTCATCTTCATCAACCAGATCCGCATGAAGATCGGCGTCATGTTCGGCAACCCGGAAACCACCACCGGCGGCAACGCGCTCAAGTTCTACGCCTCGGTCCGCCTCGACATCCGCCGCATCGGCGCGATCAAGAAGGGCGACGAGATCGTCGGCAACGAAACCAAGGTCAAGGTCGTCAAGAACAAGGTGTCGCCGCCGTTCAAGGAAGCCTTCTTCGACATCCTCTACGGCCAGGGCATCTCGCGCGAGGGCGAAATCATCGAACTCGGCGTCGCCCACAAGTTCGTCGACAAGTCCGGCGCCTGGTACGCCTACAACGGCGAGAAGATCGGCCAGGGCAAGGACAACGCGCGCGAATACCTGAAGGAGCATCCGGAAATCGCCCACGAAATCGAAGCCAGGATCCGCGCCGCCGTCGGCGTCAACAACCCGACCGCGACCGCGGAGGTCGAGGATGACATCGACGCCTGACCCCGGCGCCGGGCCCAAGGCCGCAGACCTGCGCGAACGCGCGCTGCGCCTGCTGGCGCGGCGCGAGCACAGCCGCGCCGAGCTCGCCCGCAAGCTGGAGCAGGCAGGATTCGCCGCCAGCGACATTCATCTGCTGCTCGACGAATTCGAGGAAAAGAACTGGCTGTCCGACCGCCGCTTTGCCGAAAGTTATGTCGCCGACCACCGTGCGCGGGCAGGCAGCGTCAAGCTCGCCTACGACCTGCGGCAGCGCGGCATCGCAGCAGACCTTATTGAAGACGTGCTGGCTGTCGACCGTGACGGCGAACTCGAACGCGCCCGCGAGGTATGGCGCAAGAAATTCGGCGCGCCGCCCGCCACCCCCCAGGAACTCGCGCGCCAGATGCGCTTTTTACAGAGCCGCGGCTTCCCCCCCAACCTGCTGCGCCAACTTGTCGATCAGGAATAAAGGCCGCTTCGACCCGACCTTTCCATAGGGCTGGCAAGGATATTGCTGGGCACGACGCACACGCGGCTCACATGCATTCATCCAGGATGAATCGCCTGAGCGGGCCAAATCGACCAACAAGCAAGGGCAGACTCAAGCGAAGGGGAAAAACAATCATGATGCAAAAACAGCACAACACCGGTTTCACCCTGATCGAAATGATGATCGTCGTTGCCATCATCGGCATCCTCGCGGCCATCGCGCAGTCCCATTTCCAGGAGACCCTGGGCAAATCGAGCGACAAGGCCGCGCAAAGCGACGCGCGGAATTTTGTGACCGGTGTCGCGGCCCATTCCAACTGACGATAATTGTCAGTTGTCGACCGTATGCGCCCGCCCATTTGCGCACATCACGCTCAAACCCCCGTCATTTCAGTCCGCCGCAAACCAGGTTTTGCCGAACACCGAAAAATATTCACTTGAATAACAATGGCTTGCATCGTTTTTCTTTTTGCACCCGCCAATCCCTCAAGGCTGGCACGGCAGTTGCCGTTAGTAAGGCAGCCCAAGCGAAACCCCTTGGCTAAGCACTCAACCCACGTTAAGGAGCATTCCATGATGAAGCGTCTGCAAAAAGGTTTTACCCTGATCGAACTGATGATCGTCGTTGCGATTATCGGCATTCTGGCCGCCATCGCGATTCCCCAGTTCTCCGAATACCAGAAGAAAGGCCAGGACAAGGCTGCCCAATCCGACGCCCGCAACTTCCTGACCGGCGTGTCGGCGAACAGCAACTAATTCCATCCAGACCCCAATTAGGAGAAACCCCATGAAAAAGATTTCTGCCCTTGCCCTGATGCTCGCCGCCTTCGGCGCCAATGCAGGCACCATCGATGCCAAAGAGACCCCCGGTGAAAATATTGTTAAGAACGCTGATTGCGAGATGATCGCCGGCACCAATGAACTCAAGTTCACCGCTTCCAAGTCGGTCGGCGTGGCTTACCTCTGTAGTACGACTGCTGCGGCCGTCAACGCCGGCAACACCCGCGGCAAGTTCACCTACGGCGGCGGCACTTCCGGCGGCGGCGGCGTGGTCAAGTGCGCGGCCAACGACACGCCTGACGTGGACACCACCGTTGGCCACGGGGGCGCCCCCGCCACCGCGACAGGTAACGGCTGCGACTAATACGTGCTTCAGCATTTCCTGATTGCCTGGCGTTCCGGCTTGCGTAGCCGGAGCTTCCGGGCAATTTTCATTCTGGGTCTGCTGGCCATGGGCGGGGTGTATCTCGCCGCCCAGTTCTCCGGCCGGCAGCCCGCCACCGTGGCGCTCGATGTCGGCCTGTCCGCCATCCGCGCCATCGGTCTTTTGCTGGTGCTGTTCTGGGGCCACGAATTCGTCGGCAAGGAAATCGAGCGCCGCACCCTGTTCGTCAGCCTGACCTATCCCTTGCCGCGCGGCGCCTTTCTGGTTGGCCGCTATTTCGGCTTGCTGGCCCTGCTCGTCCCTGCACTGGCGGTGCTGGGGCTGCTGCTCACCGGCACGGTTCATCTGGCCGGTTACGATTATCTGCAGGCCACCCCGATCAGCCTGGGGCCGGCATTCTGGCTCACCCTGGCCTATATCGCGCTGGACCTGACCGTCATCGCCGCCTTCGGCATCCTGGTGTCCGCGCTGTCCACCACGCCCTTTCTGCCGCTGGCGATGGGGCTGGCGTTTGCGCTGGCTGCGCGCAGCCTGGGGCCGGCGCTCGATTATGTGATGGCCAATCTGGATGCGCCGCACGAGGCCAACCAGACGCTGCTGCCGATCCTGGATACCGCACGCTGGCTGATGCCGGATCTGTCGCGCCTGGATATCCGCCCGCTGACGCTGTATGGCCACTGGCCCAGCCCGGACGTCCTGTCGTTTGGCGCGCTCATGGCGATCAGCTATTCCGGCCTGATGCTGGCGCTGGCCGTGTGGGCGTTCAAGCGCAGGCAGTTCAACTGATCGTATGCGTATTGCGGCCGGCCTGAAATTCTGGGGCGCCCTCATGCTGCTGGCCCTGCTGTATGCCTACAGCGTGTCCCACCTGAAAGACGCCAGGCGCCTGAAGACATCCGACACGCTGAACATCGCGCTGCCCCCCCTGCTTCAGGTGCCGCTGGCCGGAGGCGACCGCTATCTGGCTGCGAACATCGCCGTATTCCGCGCCCTGGTCGTGGAAGCCGAGGGCCCGGACCCCGCGATGTTCCGGGTGCTGGCCCAGGTGCAGGAAGGCGCATCCGTGCTGAACCCGGCGCACGAGGACAACTACTATACCGCCCAGGCCATCCTGCCCTGGTCGGGCGAGGTGGCCGCCAATCAGCTTATCCAGGAACGCGCTGTCGCCAGCCGGCCCTGGGACTTTCTGCCGGCGTTTTTTGCCGGCTTCAACCGCTTCCATTTTTATCAGGATCCGGCAGCAGGAGCGCGTTTGCTGATGCAGGCCGCCGAGCGCGACCCGGACAACCGGGATTCCCTGAACGGAATCGCGGCGAAATGGTACGAACGCGGCAGCGATCCGCAGACCGCCATCGACGTGATCCGGTCCATCCAGGCCAGCACGCGCAGCCAGGCGCTCAAGCAGCAGTTGGAAAAGCGGATTCAGCGTTTACAGGGCTTGATCGCATTGCGCGAGGCCGCGCTGCAATATCGCCGCAGGAACGGCGTCCCTCCAGGCAAACTTGAAGACATGGTGACGCACGGCTTGCTGCAACAGTTGCCGCAGGACCCCATGGAAATGGGCTATGGACTGGATGCCAGCGGTACGCCCATCCTGCTCAAGGCCAAGCCCGCAGCCGGGCAGGGCCGCCAATAAATTGTGATTGCGCCAACGTCATGACCTACGCCATCGAACTCAGCCATTTGTGCAAAAGCTATCGTGACAAGCGTTTCCGCCGTTTCCAGGCGGTGCAGGATGTCAGCCTGACGGTGAATCCGGGCGAGGCCTTCGGCTTCGTCGGCCCGAACGGCGCGGGAAAGAGCTCAACCATACGGGTGATCATGGGTCTGGCGCACGCCGATTCCGGAACCGCCAGGCTGTTTGACACCCCGGTCGACGATTATCGCTCCCGCCAGGGGGTGGGCTATGTACCGGAAAATCTGTATCTGTACGATTACCTGAGCCCGCTGGAATTTCTGATGACAGGCGCCCGCCTGCATGGCCTGCCGAAAACGGGACTGGAGCAGCATTGCCTGCGCTGGCTCGAGCGGTTTGGCGTGGCGCACGTGGCCCACAAGCGTATCCGCGCCTTCTCCAAGGGGATGACCCAGCGCACTGCGCTCGCCCATGCGCTGGCCTGCCAGCCGAAGCTGCTGGTCCTGGACGAACCCCTGTCGGGACTCGACCCGGTAGGCCGCAAGGATGTGGTGGACATATTGCAGGAATATCGCGATCAGGGCGGAGCGGTCTTCTTCTCCTCGCACATCCTCCATGACGTCGAGCGCCTGGGCGACCGCTTCGGCATCATCCACCAGGGCAAGCTTCGCACCATCAGCACCCCGGATGAACTGGCCGGCAATGCATCCCCACGCATGAATGTGCTGGTCGCCGGCCCGCAGGCGCCGGCCGGCTTCATCGCGGACGGCCCCGGAAAATGGCGCATCGAAGTGCCGAAAGAGGACGTGTGGTCGGCCCTGGATGCCGCCAGAAACACCGGCGTGGAAATCGTCGAAGTGCGCCCCGTCAAGCTGTCGCTCGAACAGGCCTTCATGCGCTTTATCGAACAATCCCAATAAAGGGCAGAGCAGGAATGAAAAAGGGCTGACACGTGTCAGCCCTTTTGTTTTGGTGGGTCGGGCGAGATTCGAACTCGCGACCAACGGATTAAAAGTCCGCTGCTCTACCAGCTGAGCTACCGACCCGAGGATTTGACTTAAGCCAGCTGGCAAACGCCCTATCCGCGAAAGCCCGAGATTATAGCCGAAGCTCCGCGACCGGGTAAAGAGTCGCGATGCTTTTTGTAACGCCCCTTTGAGACGCACCGGTCTTGCGAGACCGCTTGATCGTGGGCGTTGACGCCGGGAGGCCAGAACGCGATTCGCCCCTTATTTATAGTGCGTCGGATCGGCCACCCCGGCCTGCTCGAAGCCCTGGCGGCGCAGGCGGCAGGCATCGCACACGCCGCAGGCGCGGCCGTCGACGTCGGCCTGGTAGCAGCTCACGGTTTGCGCATAGTCGACGCCAAGTTCGATGCCGCGCTGGATGATTTGTGCCTTCGACAGATGCTGCAGCGGCGCATGGATGCGCAGCTGCGCGCCCTCGACGCCGGACTTGGTGGCAAGGTTGGCCATGCGCTCGAAGGCCGCGATGAATTCGGGACGGCAGTCCGGGTAGCCGGAATAATCGACGGCATTGACGCCGATGAAGATGTCGCGGGAACCCAGCACCTCGGCCCAGGCGAGCGCCAATGCCAGCATGACCGTATTGCGTGCAGGCACGTAGGTGACCGGGATGCCGGTGGTCGGGCTTTCGGGCACGGCGATGGACGCGTCGGTGAGCGCAGAACCGCCGAAGTCGGCGAGTCCCAGCTTGAGCACCCGGTGTTCGACGGCGCCCAGGCTTTTTGCCACGCGCGCAGCGGCGGCAAGCTCGGCATTGTGGCGCTGGCCGTAATCCAGGCTCAGCGCGTGGCAGGCGTAGCCGGCTTCGCGCGCAACGGCGAGCACCGTGGCGGAGTCCAGCCCGCCGGACAACAGGATGACTGCGGGTTTCATCTGCCGGGCGCGTTCCCCCACAGCACCTTGTGCAGCTGCACCTGCAGCCGCACCGGCAACCGGTCTTCGATGATCCATTGCGCCAGCTGCGCCGGCGGCAATTCGCCCTGCACCGGCGAAAACAGGAGGGGGCAGATTTTTGCGAGCTGCTGCGCCTGGATGACCTCGCGCGCCCATTCGTAGTCGGCGCGGTCGGCCAGCACGAACTTGATTTCGTCGTGCGGCGTCAGATGGCTAATGTTTTCCCAGCGATTGCGCATTTCCTCGCCGGACGCCGGCGGCTTGAGGTCGACGATGCGCGACACCCGCGGATCGACCTTGCTGACATCGAGCGCGCCGCTGGTTTCGAGCGACACCGAATAGCCGGCGTCGCACAGCGCGGTCAGCAGCGGCAGGCAGTTTTTCTGCGCCAGCGGCTCGCCGCCGGTGACGCACACGGTCGGCACGCCAAAGTCCGCGACCCGCGCCAGCAACGCGGACAGGGTAACGGTTTCGCCCCCCTGAAAGCTGTAGGTCGTGTCACACCAGCGGCAGCGCAGCGGACAGCCCGCCAGGCGGACGAACACCGTCGGCAAGCCGGTGCGGCTGGTTTCGCCCTGCAGTGAAAGAAAGACCTCCGTGATCCGGAGCGTGATCGATTCGGGCACCGGACCTACTTGAGTGCGGACAGCCGACGGGCGGCAAGGGTCGCTGCATTGGTGCCGGGATGTTTCGCCACGATTTCTTCAAGCGTCTTGCGCGCGCCGGCCAGATTGTCCAGCGCGATCTGGTTGGCGGCGATGTTCAGCAGCGCGTCGGGGACCTTGGCGTTGGCAGGATAGGCGGCCACCAGCTTTTGCTGATGCGCCAGCGCGGTTTTGTAATCCTTCAGGGTGTAATAGGAATAGCCGATCCAGTACTGCGCATTGGCGGCCAGCTGGCTGTCCGGATACGCCTTGAGAAAACCGTTGAACCCGGCAATGGCGCCGGCGTAGTTGGCTGCGCGAAACTGGTCGAGCGCGGCTTCGTAGCTGCGCGATTCAACCATCGGATCGAGATGCGGCGTGCTTCCTGCCGCAGCGCCGGCAGACGCAGCCTCGGCCGGTGCGGCCTGCGAAGCGGGAGCTGCGCCGGCCTCGGGCGCAGGCTGGGCCGCCTTGGCGAGCTCCGCAATGCGCTGATCAAGATCGGCATACAGGTCGTTCTGCCGCTTGCCCAGCGTGTCCAGCTGATGCCCCTGGACCTCGTCCTGGCCACGCAACCTGGCGATCTCGGCCTTGAGCGTTTCGACCTCCTTCAGCAGATCCAGCAATTGCTGGTTTTTCTGCATCGCCTGCTCCAGCTTGCCGAGTCGCGCATCGAGCGCATCCACCCGCTGCTGCAGCGCTGTCATCTGGTTGCTCAGTTCGGTATTGCCGAACAGCGCCCACGCCGGCTGGGCCAGCGCGAACGTGCAAACGAGAACCAGACCGCAGCGCCGCATCGGGTGATTACTCGTCGCCATACACCACGTCGGTGCGACGGTTCTCGGCGTAGGCTGCTTCGGTATCGGCTTCGTTGCGCGGCTTTTCCTCGCCGAAGCTGATCGCTTCCATCTGCGCATCGCCCACGCCCAGCACGGCCAGCGCCTTGCGCACCGCCTCGGCACGCTTCTGCCCCAGCGCCAGGTTGTATTCGCGGCTGCCGCGTTCGTCGGCGTTACCCTGCAGAATCACGCGCGCATCGCGCTTGGACAGCAGGTAGCCGGCATGCGCCTCGAGCATCGGACGGTATTCGTCCTTCACCACATAGCTGTCGAAATCGAAATGAATGCTGCGCTTGGACAAGGGGCTGGCCGGGTCCTTGCGCGGATCGCCCGCAAGCGCACTGCCCGTCACGCCGGCACCGCTCACGCCTGTGCTTTCGGTTCCCACAGCCGGCTTGGCCGTGGTCGCGGTCGTAGCGCCGGTACGGTCTTCGACCGTTGCTTCCTTGCCACCCGTGGTGCCGCACGCAGACAAGCTCAATGCCAGTAACGCGGGCCAGAAAATCTTGTTCATTTATCTCTCCTTGGAATGAATAACAACTCAACACAAGCAGTCCGGGCCACACGAACCCGCACTGCCCCTTCCCTGCTCCTTACGGTCCCCAGGCCGGCTCGCGGGCATCCACCCCCGATTCCGACAGGCGTGCACGGGTCTGGCCATCCAGGCTCACCGTGCCCAGGATGCCGCGCCCGCCCTGCACCGTGGCATACAACACCGCCTGGCCGTTCGGCGCGAAACTGGGCGACTCGTCGCGTGCCGTATCGGTCAGCACGCGGGTCTGGCCCGAGGCCAGCTCGTGCAGCACCACGCTGAACCGGCCGTCTTCGCGGCTGATGTAGGCCAGATGCCGTCCATCCCGGCTGATTGCGGGAGACACATTGTAGCTGCCGCTGAACGTCACGCGTTTGGCATCGCCGCCGCTCGCCGCCACCCGATAGATCTGCGCGCTGCCGCCGCGGTCCGAGGTGAAATAGATCGATTGCCCATCGGGCGAGAACACCGGCTCGGTATCGAGGCTGCCGCCCCGGGTCAGCCGCGACAGTCCACTGCCGTCGACG
>JAJYXG010000097.1:0-53808 GCA_021791095.1 Pseudomonadota bacterium | reverse complement strand
CGCCCACCTCACAGCGGTGATACAGGGTGACATTGGCGTGCAGCAGGCAATCGGCCCCGATACGGGCCTGGTCGCCGACAACGCAATTGGGGCCGATCACGGTACGGGCACCAATTGCCGCGCCGCTGCCGATCACGGCGCCCGCCGCAATGCTGGCATCGGCGGCGATCTCCGCATCGGGCGCGACCGTCGCCGCCGGGTGTATCCCGGCAGGTGGTCGTGGCGGCGGATTCAGCAAGGCCGAGACGCGCGCGAAATACAGGTAGGGATTGGGGGTGAGGATGCGCGCGCGCTCGGTGGCATCGCGTGCGTCCAGCGGCAAGATCACCGCGCCCGCGGAGGTACTCGCCAGTTGGGCGAGATACTTGCTCTGCGAGACGAATCCGATTTCGTCTGCCTGGGCCTGGTCCAGCGGTGCAACCTGACGGATCAGAACAGAACCGTCGCCCAGCAACTCCCCACCAAAACGCGCAACCAACTCGGCCAGCGTAGAGGCCATCAGGCGCTTATTTCCCGCCCAGCGCCTTCATCACCCGGTCGGTGATGTCGCTCTTGGGGTCGACAAAGACAGCCTGCTCGACGATCAGGTCGAATTTTTCAGCTTTGGCGATGTCCTGGATCGCCTTGCGTGCGCGTTCCTGGATCTGCCCCAACTCTTCGTTGCGACGCAGGTTGAGGTCTTCGCGGAACTCGCGTCCCTGACGCTGCAGATCGCGGTTGAGGTTACCGAGATCGCGCTCCTTGGCCTTGCGCTCGCTGTCGGACATGGTCACGCCGTCCTTGTCGAGCTGCGCCTGCAGGTCACGTGCCTGCTTGGCGAGTTTCTGCAATTCCTGGTCGCGCGCGGCGAATTCTCGCTCGAGCTTCTTCTGTGCGGCGACCGACAGCGGCGCCTCGCGCAGCAGTCGCTCGGTGTTGACGAAACCGATCTTGGTTTGGGCCAGGACGGGCGCCGCCGCGAACGCGGACGCCAGAATCAGGGAGACTGCAAGCTGCTTGAACTTCATCATCAAATACTCCATCAACGGCTATCCCTCAGAACACATTGCCGAGGGTGAATTGGAACACTTCGGTCTTGTCACCATCCTTCTTGACAATCGGCTGCGCCAGGCTGAATTTGAGCGGTCCGACCGGCGACACCCACAGCACCGCGATGCCAGCCGAATACCGCAAATCCCCGAACGCAAATTTTTCATACAGGCCGTTTGCATCATTGGGGCCGAAGGACGCGCCTGCATCGATAAACGCCGACATGCGCAACGACTGGTCATCCTTGAGTCCCGGCAGCGGGAAGAAGAGTTCCGCGTTGCCGATCACGCGCTTGTCGCCGCCAAGGGCGTCGCCGTTGATATCCTTGGGTCCCAGGGTGCCATTCTCGAAGCCACGCACCGAACTGGTCCCGCCGGCGTAGAAATTCTTGAAGAACGGCAACGGCTTGCCGGACAGGCCATCGCCGTACCCCACTTCGCCATTCAGCATGAGGGTGAAGCTCTTGCCCAGCGGGAAGTATTGCTGATGCTGGAATGACAGTTTGTAATACTGCAGGCTGCCCACGGGGGTGCCGATTTCGGCCGCCACCCGCTGCATCAGGCCCTTGGTCGGAAACAGATAGCTGTTGCGGGTGTCGCGCGCCCACGAAGTATCGAGACGCAGCGTGTCGTTGTCTTCACCGAACTCATCGACGAATAACTTGTACTGCGTTGGCGCAGTCAGCGGATCGATGGTGAGCGAGGTCTGCTCGTAGGTCAGGCCGAACGAGATGGTATCGCGTTCGTTGATCGGCAGGCCCAATCGCACCCCGGCACCGTAGGTGGAGGTCTCGTAGTCGCCGACGCCGTCAAGTTCGCTGGCATCCACGTCGCGGCGGTACAGGTCGTAGCCCAGGCTGATGCCGTCGATGGTGTAGTAGGGGTTGGTGAACGACAGCGCATACACGGTATTGACGCTACCCGAGTTGATCTGCGCCGACAGGCGGTTGCCGGTGCCAAACACATTACTCTGCGACACCGATCCCGACAGCACCAGGCCTTCGGACGAGGAGAAACCGGCGCCCAGCATGATGTTGCCGGTCGATTTCTCCGCCACGCTGACGTTGACGTCGACCTGGTCGGTGGTGCCCGACACGCTCGGCGTTTCGATGTTGACTTCGCTGAAAAATCCCAGGCGATTGAGGCGGTCGCGCGAGCGGTTGATCTTTTCGGCGTCGTAGTACGCGCCTTCCATCTGACGGATTTCGCGGCGTACCACTTCGTCGCGCGTCTTGGTGTTGCCCGCCACGTTGACGCGGTTCACGTAGACCCGGCGACCCGGATCGACGAACAGGGTGAAGGCAACCGTGTTCTTGTCCTTGTCGAGTTCGGGAACCGCGTTGACGTTGGCAAACGCATAACCGTCGTTGCCGAGACGGTCGCTGATCTTCTTGGTTGTCTCGGTCAGGCGATCACGCGCGAACACCTCGCCCGGCTTGATGGTGACGAGCTTCTGCAGTTCAGCCTCCGGCACCAGCATCTGCCCCGCCAGCTTGACGTCGGACACCCGGTATTGCGGGCCCTCGGTGATGTTGACGGTAATGTAGATGCCCTGCTTGTCCGGCGAAATCGACACCTGGGTGGAATCGACGTTGAACTCGAGGTAGCCACGATTGAGGTAGAACGAGCGCAGGGCCTCGATGTCGCCGCCCAGACGCGATTTGGAATACTGATCGTTCTTGGTGTACCAAGTCAGCCAGCCGGGCGTGGTCGAGGTGAACTGGTTCAGCAGTTCTTTTTCCTTGAAGGCCTGGTTGCCGACGATATTGATCTGCTGGATCTTGGCGCTGTCGCCTTCCACCACGTCAAACTGGACGGCAACCCGGTTACGTTCCAGCGGGGTCAGGGTGGATTTGATCTCGACCGCGTACTTTCCGCGGTTGAAGTACTGGCGCTGCAATTCCTGTTCGGCCTTGTCGAGCATGGCGCGATCGAGCACGCGGCCTTCTGCCACGCCGGTCTGTTTGAGACCAGCCTTCAGATCATCCGCAGAAAACTCCTTGATGCCGGTCAGGGTGATCGTGGCAATCGAGGGACGCTCTTCGACCGTGACGATCACCACGCCGTCGCGTGATTCCAGCCGCACATCCTTGAAGAAACCGGTGGCGTACAGTGCCTTGATCGCCGCTGCGGTTTTCTCGTCGGTCATCACGTCGCCCACCTTGACCGGCAGGTAGCTGAATACCGTGCCCGCCTCGGTGCGCTGGATGCCTTCGACCCGGATGTCCTTGACGACGAAGGGCTCGTCGGCAAACACGGGTTGCACGGCAAATACTGCGGCAAGGGCAAGCGTCAAACGGTTTGGGATCATGGTTATTTTCATCCGCCTATCAGGCGTTGCAAATCGTTGAACAGGGCAAACGACATCAGCAGCAGCAGCAGCGCCATGCCAATCCGGCCGCCTATTTCCATGGTGCGTTCGGACACCGGGCGGCCGGTCAAAACTTCGGCAACATAATACATGAGGTGTCCCCCGTCCAACAGCGGGATCGGCAGCAGGTTCAGCACCCCCAGGCTCACGCTCACCAGCGCCAGGAAGCCGACGAAACTGATCCAGCCGAGGGTGGCGCTCTGGCCCGCATAATCGGCAATGGTCAACGGCCCCGACAGATTCTTCCACGACACCTGCCCGAGCACCATGCGCCCCATCATTTCCAGCGTGAAAAGGCTCATGTCCCAGGTCTTCGCAGCGCCCTGCCACAGCGCCTCGAGCGGGCCGTAGCGCACTTCGGTCATCAACGCGGCCAGCACCGACTCGTCGACCAGGGGGCCGGCGCCGATCTTGCCGATGCGCTGGCCGGCTTCGTCCACCGCGTCGGGCGTCACGGTCAATTCGCCGCGCTGCCCATGCCGCTCGTATTCGATGCGCAAGGGCTTGGACGGATGCTGGCGGACCACCTGCACCCAATCCTGCCAATTCGCCACCGATTGTCCATTCGCCGCGATCAATCGGTCGCCAGACTGAAAGCCGGCACGCGCAGCAGCGCCATCGGGCAACACCTTGCCGATGATCGGCTGGATATCCGGGTCGTAGCGAACGATACCCAGCGGGCGCAACGTATCGCGTTCCAGGTTGTCGGTATCCATCGCCGGCATGTCGAGCCGCACGCTCCGGCCGTCGGCCAGTTCCAGCGTGAGCACATCCCCCGCCACCCCCGCGCGCAGCAGGTTGAGGCGCAAATCCTGGAACGACGGGGTGTCCCTACCATTGACACGACGGATTTCATCGCCCGCCACCAGCCCGGCCTGCGCCGCCGAGGTACCCGCAGGCGGCTCCCCGATCATCGGTTTTAGCGCCGGCAGCCCGTGGAGGAACAGCGCCCAGTAGAACACGATGGCAAGCAGGAAATTGGCGACGGGTCCCGCGCAGACGATACCGATACGGCGCCACACCGTCGCACGGTTGAAACTGCGATGCGCTTCTGCCGCCGGAACTTCGCCCTCGCGCTCGTCGAGCATCTTGACGTAGCCGCCGAACGGCAGCGCGGACAGCGTCCACTCGGTCCGGTCGCGGCCGAAACGACGGCTGACGATCGGCTTGCCGAAGCCGACCGAAAAGCGCAGCACCTTGACCCCGGCCAGCCGAGCAGCGAGGTAATGGCCGAATTCGTGCACCACCACCAGAATGCCGATGGCAATCAGGAACCACAGGATGGTGTGCAGCACGCTCATGCGTGCACCTGTCCCAGAAAGGTCTCGGCCAGGCTGCGCGCCTGCCGGTCTGATTCGAGCAGATCGTCCAGCGTGTCGGCGGCGCCGCCTGCCAGTTTGTCGAGCGTGTGGGCGATGCTGGCGGCGATGGCGCCGAACGGCACCGCGCCGTCGAGGAAACGGGCGACGGCGACTTCGTTGGCGGCATTCAGCACCGCCGCTGCGTTGCCGCCGGCAGCAAGCGCGTCAAACGCCAGCTGCAGGCAGGGGAAGCGTTGCGTATCGGGTGCCTCGAAGGTCAGTTGCATGCCCATCAATTCAAGTGCCGACACGCCGGCATCGATGCGCTCGGGAAAACCCAGCGCGTAGGCAATCGGCGTGCGCATGTCGGGCGTGCCCATCTGCGCAATCACCGAGCCGTCGGCATATTCGACCATCGAATGCACGATGCTCTGCGGATGCACTACCACCTTGATCTGTTCGGGACGGGCATTGAATAGCCAGCGCGCCTCGATCACCTCAAGCCCTTTGTTCATCAGGCTCGCCGAATCGACTGATATCTTTTTTCCCATCACCCAGTTGGGGTGCGCCACCGCTTGCGCCGGGGTGGCAGCGGCAATGGCCTCTGCCGACAGGGTGCGGAACGGACCGCCGGAGGCGGTAAGCCACAGCGCCTTCACCCCGGCCTGCTGGAAATCGCCGTTGAAATCGCGTGGCAGCGCCTGGAAGATGGCGTTGTGCTCGGAATCGATCGGCAGCAGTTCGGCGCCGCTGGCGGCAATGGCATCCATGAACAACTGGCCGGACACCACCAGGGTTTCCTTGTTTGCAAGCAGGATGCGCTTGCCGGCCTGCGCCGCAGCCAGGGTAGCGGGAAGGCCGGCGGCACCGACGATCGCCGCCATCAGGGTATCGACCTCGGGCGCGGTGGCCACTTCGGTCAGGGCTGCTGCGCCTTCGAGCACCGTCACCGCAAGCTTCTCTTCGGCAATCCGCGCGCGCAGGACTGCGGCCGCCGCCGGCTCGCTCATCACCGCAAAGCGCGGACGATGGGTACGGCACTGCTCGACCATGCGCTCGACCTGGGTGGCGCCGGTGAGCGCGAAGATTTCGAAACGATCGGGATGGCGCGCCACCACATCGAGCGTATTGACGCCGATGGTGCCGGTGGCGCCCAGTATGGTGAGTACGCGCCGTTTCATGCCGCTTGTATTCATGCGGAGCGCTCCAGCCACATCAGCATGCCGGTGGCGATCGGCAGGGTGGACGTCAGGGCATCGATGCGGTCGAGTACCCCGCCATGGCCGGGCAGCATGTGGCCGCTGTCCTTCATGCCGGAGACGCGCTTGATCCAGGATTCGAACAGGTCGCCCAGCACCGACAGATACAGCAGCCCGGACACCATGACAAACAACGACAGCAGCGGCATCCCGATAACCAGACTCAATGCGCCGGCATACAGCGCAAGTGCGACGAATGCGCCCGCCACGCCTTCCCAGGTCTTGCCTGGGCTGATGGCGGGCGCAAGTTTATGCCGACCGAAATGGCGGCCGGAGAAATAGGCGGCTGTATCGGCAATCCAGACGATAGCTATTACGCCCAGCAGCACGCCAGGGCCGCGTGCGTGCAGATACAGCAGTGCCGCCCAGGTCGGCACCAGCAGCACGACGCCGACCACAGCACGCACGAATGGCAGTTGCGCATGCCAGTGACCCAGCAGCCAAAACGGCGCAACGAGCAGCCAGAATACGACGGCCAGCAGGATCAGTGCGGTCTGGAAAGCCGGCCAGTTGGTGCCCAGCCCATACGGCAAGGCCAGCGTACAGAGCGCCAGCAGGATCGCATAGGCGCGCGCGGCCAGTGGTGGAAAATGGCTTAGGCGGGCCCATTCATAAGCGGCCATGCCGACCACTCCTGCCATCAGGATCGCCCATATCCACGCAGGCGCCCACAGCACAGCCGGCACGAAAACAGCCAGCAGCAGGGCGGCGGTGAGGACCCGCCTCATAAGCGGCGTCATGGATGCAATTCCCGGAATACGGTCACGAGGCGGATCGGACCTGCTCGCTGGTGCGGCCAAAGCGGCGTTCACGGGCACGATACGAAGCAATCGCCTCATCCAGTGCTGCCGCGTCGAAGTCGGGCCATAGCGCGTCGGTGAAATACAACTCGGTATAGGCCAGCTGCCACAACAGGAAATTGCTGATGCGCTGCTCGCCACCGGTACGGATGAACAGGTCCGGCTCGGGCATGTCGGCCATGCTGAGCTGTTGCACCAACATGTCCTCGGTCACCGATTCCGCATCCACGCCTGCCGCCATCAGTTTCCTGACGGCCTGCACGATGTCCCAGCGTCCGCCGTAATTGGCAGCGACGGTAAAGGTGAGACGGGTGTTGTTGCGCGTCAGCGCCTCGGCGTCACGGATCAGCGCCTGGATGCGCTCGGAAAAACCCATCAGGTCTCCGATGACGTGAAAGCGGATGTCGTTCTCGTGCAGCCGGGCAACTTCGTTTTCCAGTGCGCGCATGAACAGCTCCATCAGCAGGGTGACTTCTTCCTGCGGGCGCCGCCAGTTTTCCGAACTGAAGGCGAATACGGTGAGATGCGACACCCCACGCTCGGCGCAGGCGCGGATCACTCCGCGCAGCGCCTCGACGCCCTTGCGATGGCCGGCCACGCGTGGCATCAGCCGGCGCTTCGCCCAGCGGCCATTGCCATCCATGATAATGGCAATGTGCCGCGGCACATCAGCGCTTGCCGGAATCGCTTGCTTCGTGCGGGTAGACACGCCGGATATGCTCGCAAGACCTGCTCAGACTGCGAGCAGGTCCTTCTCTTTCTCGGCCAGCATCTTGTCGATCTCGCCGATGAATTTGTCGGTCAGCTTCTGCACCTCGTCCTGGGTGCGGCGCTCCTCGTCCTCGGTCGCGGTCTTGGCCTTGACCATTTCCTTCAGCGTGCCATTGGCATCACGGCGGATGTTGCGCACTGCAACGCGCGCGCCTTCGGCCTCGTTGCGCACGACCTTGATCAGGTCGCGACGGCGTTCTTCGGTCAGCGAGGGCATCGGCACACGGATGATATCGCCGTGTGTCGCCGGGTTCAGGCCCAGATCGCCATCGCGAATGGCTTTCTCGATCTTGCCGACCATGTTCTTTTCATACGGCTGCACGCCCAGCGTGCGCGAATCGACCAGCGAGACGTTGGCCACCTGCGGCACCGGCGTCGGGTTGCCGTAGTAATCGACCATGACGTGATCGAGGATGCCGGTGTGGGCGCGCCCGGTGCGCACCTTGGCCAGATCGTTCTTCAACGCTTCCAGCGTCTTGCCCATTTTCTGTTCGGCGGATTGCTTGATCTCGGCGATGGTGGTTTCAGCCATGTCAACTCCTTATTATTGATGCACCCGGGTGCCTTCGTTCTCGCCCATCACCACGCGCTTTAGTGCGCCGGGCTTGAAGGCATTGAATACGACCAGGGTCAGTTTCTGTTCACGACACAGGGCAAAGGCGGCGGTGTCGAGAACCCCCAGATTGCCGGCGATCGCCTCGTCGAAACTCAGCGTTTCGTAGCGCCGCGCATTCGCGTCCTTCTTCGGGTCGGCGGTGTAGACGCCGTCGACCTTGGTCGCTTTCAACAACAGGTCGGCGCCAATCTCGGCCGCGCGCAACGCTGCTGCGGTGTCCGTTGTAAAGAAGGGATTGCCGGTGCCGCCGCCAAAAATCACCACGCGGCCAGCCTCCAGCTCGTGCACCGCGGCATCACGCTCGAAATCCTCGCCGAGGTGGGCGATGTGGACCGCAGTCTGCACCCGCGCCTCGACGCCTGCCTGCTGCAGGGCGTCCTTCAGCGCCAGCGCGTTCATCACCGTGGCCAGCATGCCCATCGAATCGGCGGTAGCGCGGTTCATTCCGGACAGCGCGCCCGTGGCGCCGCGGAACAAATTGCCGCCGCCGACCACAATGCCGACCTGCACGCCCAACGCCACCACCTCACGGATCTGGCCGACGAAACCGGCCAGGGTTTCAGCGTGATAGCCGAAGCTGTCGGGCCCCATCAGGGCCTCACCGGACAATTTCAGCAGGATGCGACGGACTGGCGCCATGCCCGATCAGACCTGAGCAGCTGCCGCAACTTCGGCGGCGAAGTCAGTCACTTTCTTTTCGATGCCCTCGCCCACCACGTACATCACGAAGCCGTGGCACTGCGAGTTCTTCGACTTCAGCACCTGTTCGACGGTCTGCTTGTCATCCTTGACGAAAGGCTGCGACAGCAGGGTGACTTCCTTGAGGAATTTCTGCACCGTGCCTTCGGCGATCTTTTCCAGCATGGCTTCCGGCTTGCCGGCTTCCTTGGCCTTCTCGATCGCGACGCGGCGTTCCGTATCAAGGAGCTCCTGCGGCACGCCGGACGCATCCAGCGACTTCGGCTTGGACGCCGCGATGTGCATCGCGATGTCGCGCGCCAGCGCTTCGTCGCCGGTCACGTCGACCAGCACGCCGATCTTGCCGCCGTGGATGTAGCTCGCGAACGTGCCCTGGCCATCCAGGCGCGCGAAACGGCGCACCGACATGTTCTCGCCGATTTTGCCGACCAGTTCGGTGCGGAAGGCTTCCACTGTGCTGCCCTTGTAGGGAAGCGCGGACAGCGCGGCAACGTCGGCCGGGTTCTGGTTCAGCACCATCTCGGCGAGCGCGCTGGAGAGCGCCATGAAATCGTCGTTCTTCGCCACGAAATCGGTTTCGCAGTTGACTTCCACCATGGCAGCCGACTTGCCGTCGGCGCTGATCGCGATCGTCACCACGCCTTCGGCCGCCACACGGCCGGCGCTCTTGGCGGCCTTGTTGCCGAAGCGAACGCGCAGGATTTCTTCCGCTTTCTGCATGTCGCCGCCAGCTTCCGACAGCGCCTTCTTGCAATCCATCATCGGCGCATCGGTTTTTTCGCGCAGTTCCTTGACCATGCCTGCAGTGATTTCTGCCATTTCGTACTCCTATCCAGTTTCAATACAGAAAGAGGGGCAGACGCCCCTCCTCAAAATACGCTCGCCGGAATCCCGTCCCGGCGATATGGGTGCGTCGCGCTTATTCGGCTGCGGGCGCGGCTTCTTCTTCCACCTCGACGAACTCTTCGCCGCCGACGATTTCGCTGATGACCTGGGCACGGCCTTCCAGCGCCGCATCGGCCATGCCGCGGGCGTAAAGACGAATTGCGCGGGCGGAGTCATCGTTGCCGGGGATCACGTAATCCACGCCTTCCGGGCTGTTGTTGGTGTCGACCACGCCGATCACCGGAATGCCCAGTTTCTTGGCCTCGACCACGGCACCCTTTTGGTAACCGACGTCGATGATGAAAATCGCATCAGGCAGGCCGCCCATTTCGCGGATGCCGCCCAGGCTGCGGTTGAGCTTGTCGACTTCACGCTGCACGGTGAGGATTTCCTTCTTCGACAGGCGACCCGGTTCGGCCAGCGAGGCCTCCAGGTCGTTCAGGCGCTTGATCGACTGCTTGACCGTCTTGAAGTTGGTCAGCATGCCGCCCAGCCAGCGTTGGTCAACGTAGGGCATGCCGGCGCGCTGCGCTTCTTCGCGCACGATGTCACGCGCGGCACGCTTGGTGCCGACGAACAGCACGTTGCCCTTGTTGGCGGCCAGCTGACGGACGAATTTCTGCGCATCCTGGAACAGCGGCAGCGACTTTTCCAGATTGACGATATGAATCTTGTTGCGATGACCGAAAATGAACGGGGCCATCTTGGGGTTCCAGAAGCGGGTCTGGTGGCCGAAGTGGACACCGGCTTCCAGCATTTGACGCATGGTGACAGACATGAAAATCTCCTAAAGGGTTGAGCCTCCACCCGTCAGCAGCCGCGCGTGAATGTCTGAACGCGCCGCCACCCTTTAATGACAGGTGTGCGAATTTGTCCGAACCATTTCGGACAGCCCGCGATTCTAATTCGAACGGGCGTTTATTTCAAGGCACGACCTCAGCCGACCGCCGGCAGGGCAATCTGCAGCCACACGGCCAACCCGCCACCGGACCGCGCCTGCAGACTGACCTCCCAACCCTGCGCCGCCGCCAGTTGGCGCACGATCGCCAGCCCCAGCCCGGAACCGCCGGTGCTGACGCTGCGCGAGGCTTCCAGCCGATAGAACGGGCGGAATACGGCTTCAAGCTCCGCTGCCGGAATCCCCGGGCCGCGGTCGAGGACGCCGATGCGGCACACGCCGTCTGCGATCTCGGTTCGCAAGGTCACCGGATGACCGCCGCCATAGCGCAGAGCGTTTTCCAGCAGATTGGCCAGAATGCGGCGCAAGGCACCGACAGGCACATCCAGTTCAACATCGACCGCCTCGATCTGCACCCGCTCAGCCGCGCCGGGGGTGGTTCGCACCAGATCAGCCAGCAGACCGGGGAGCATCACCCGCTGGGGCGCTTCATGGCCGAAGCCCCGCGCCAGTGTCAGCACGTCGGCGATCAGGCGGTCCATTGCTTCGATGTCGGCCTCCACCTGCGCCGCCAACTCCGGGCTCGGCTTGCGCACCAGCATTTCCACCGCCAGCCGCAGCCTTGCCAGCGGGGTGCGCAAGTCGTGCGACACCCCGGCCAGCAGTACCGTGCGGGCGGCCAGCAGGTCGTCCACCTGCTTCGCCATCTCGTTGAAGCGGCGACTCAGTGCCGCGATCTCGCGCGGCCCGGTTTCGGGCAGGCGCTCCGGTGTCTGCCCGCGCCCCAGCGAGGTCACCGCCTCCTGCAGCCGCTGCAGCGGACGGGTGGCGCGGCGCGCCAGCCACCAGGCTGCGAGCAGGGTCAGCAGTGCGCCGCCGGTCAGCGAGGCAAGCAGGGCATGAATCGGGCGCGGGCCGATGCGACTATGCGAAAATCCCACCGAGAGACGCCTGCCGCCTGCCGGCAACGACACCCAGAACCATTGATCCCCCTGGATTTCCTCGCGGGAAGTCGTCACCGGCTCGCCCGTTCGCGCACTCAGTGACGCCACCAGAAAGTGCAGATAGGGCTCCCGCCACGAAGGAGGCTGGGGGTCCTGTGGCGGCTCGGCGCGCAGCGCCAGACCGTGTGAATGCGCCAGCTCGATTTCAAACGCAGGGCGTGTGACTGGCGGCAGTTCGCCCCAGGTCTGCGCCGACAACGTCATCAGGCCGGCGAGATCGGCTGCCGAACGGCGCGCCATCGGCAGCATCAGAAAATAGGTGACGGCGCCGGCCACCAGCAGCTCAAAGGCCAGGAAGAACACCACCAGCAACAGGGCATTCTGCTGCGTCAGGCTCAGGCGCGACGACAGTCTCACGCCTCTTCGCCGCGCGGATTGAACAGGTAGCCTTCGCCACGCACGGTGCGGATGTAAACCGGTTCGCTGGAATCGGGCTCGATCTTGCGGCGCAGCCGGGTGACGCGGGTATCGACGCTACGGTCGAACGGATCGCGTTCGTAGCCTTTCAGCATGTCGATCAGGGTATCGCGCGACATCACCCGCAAGGGATGTTCGACAAAAATGCGCAGCAGGGCGAATTCGGCGGTCGACAGCTTCACCTCGGCGCCGCCCTTGGTCAGCCGGTGGCTGGCAACATCCAGTTGATACGGACCGAATGCAGGGTGCGAAGTCTGCGGCTCGGGTTCCCGCTGCCCCTGGCTACGCCGCAGCAGTGCCCGCAGGCGGGCCAGCAGTTCACGCGGACTGAACGGCTTGGCGAGGTAGTCGTCGGCGCCCATTTCCAGCCCGACCACGCGGTCGACTTCCTCACCGCGCGCCGACAGCATGAGGATGGGCACATTCGACTGGCTGCGCAGGCGGCGCGCCAGCGACAGTCCATCCTCGCCGGGCATCATCAGGTCGAGCACGATGGCATCCGGCATGCCGCGCTCCAGCGTCTGCCACATCTCGGCGCCATCCACCGCCGTTTCCACTGCAAATCCGCTGTCGCCCAGATAAGCCCCCAGCAGAGTGCGCATGCCCGGGTCGTCATCCACCACCAGAATGCGTGCCAAAGCCGTATCCGTCACGACAGACCTCTTGTATCGGTTGGCGAATCGGATTTGTAGGATTGCATCATGCGAGGGTGGGGGTCGGTTCACGGGATTCACACTCCCGGTTTTATCAGGCTGCTTGATCGATCCGGCAAACCACGGAGTTAGAGTCTTCGCTGGAATGCTGAAACATTTACCCATCTGGCCGGATCAATCCTGCACCGATCCAGCCGAACCCGGGACTGTCTGACGGCTGTTTATCCTACCCCAGTTCGAGGCCGTTCAGCCGGCCCGTCACAAACAGACACAGACTGACACGCAGCGCCATCCATCGGACATACCGAGTCAACACCGCCGCTGCAGAATGCTCTCATGTCGTATTCCGGCTACGACTGAAACCCGAACGCAAACACGCCCATGACACGCCTCAACCTGATTCTCCTGCCCTCCATGCTGGCCTTGACCTTACCGGGCTGGGCGACGGCGGGCACGAAGTCTGCGCAAGGCCTCCCCCTCAACCTGTCGCTGCCACGTGACGTGTTGCAGACACCTGACCATCAACAGGTCGACGAGACGGTCGAGCGCAACCTGCGCGCGCCCAAACCAGCTCAAAGCAGCCCGCAAGCACCGGCCTACCTTCCCTACGGTGCCGGCTACGAACACCGCCACCAGGGAATCGGGGGTGCGGGTGCGGGTGCGGGTGCGGGTGCGGGTGCGGGTGCGGGTGCGGGTCAAAGTCCTGGCGGCGGCGCCAGACGTCAAGGTCGGTAATTCCTGTTCACTAAGGAGCACAACTATGAAATCGAAATCGCTGAAAGTTCTTTCCCTCGTCCTGCTTGCTACCGGTCTTGCCAGTGGCGCAGCCTATGCCAGAGGTGGCGGCGGCATGGGCAACATGGCCGGCCCCGGCACCACCCAGGCTGACCCGGCGCGCAATCAGGAACGCGTGCAGAATCGTGTCCAGAAACGCGACGGCTCCCATGCTGGCGGAGCCCAGCGCAATGAAAACCGCTACGAATTCCGCCACGAAAACCGTGAACAGGTTCGCAGTGAGAGGAGTTCATCTGCAGGCCGGTAAGCGCCATCACTGAGCTTCCGGCTCAGCCGCTCATGAGAACGGGGAACGCCATGGCGTTCCCCGTTTTCATTGTCCATGGCCTGCCCGTGGTTTTATCAGGTACGGGCGGGCGCGCTAGAATGCCGCTTTAAGTCTCCCTACCCATTACATGACTGTCACCATCAAAACCGGTGCCGAAATCGAGGGCATGCGCATCGCCGGCCGCCTGGCCTCGGAAGTGCTCGACTACATCACCCCCTTCGTCAAACCCGGTGTCACCACCGGCGAACTCGACCGGCTGTGCCACGACTACATGGTGAACGTGCAGGGCACGGTCCCGGCGCCGCTGAACTACGCGCCAAACGGCCACACCCCCTACCCCAAGTCGATCTGCACCTCGGTCAACAACCAGGTGTGCCACGGCGTGCCGGGCGACAAGGTGCTGAAGAACGGCGACATCGTGAACCTCGACATCACGGTGATCAAGGACGGCTGGCACGGCGACACCAGCCGCATGTTCGTGGCGGGCGAGGCGTCGATCCAGGCCAAACGCCTGATCCACGTGACCTACGAAGCGATGTGGGTCGGCATCGACCACGTCAAACCCGGCGCTCGCCTGGGTGACATCGGCCACGCCATCCAGCGCTTCGCCGAGAACCACGGCTACAGCGTGGTTCGCGAATTCTGTGGCCACGGCATCGGCCTCAATTTCCACGAGGACCCGCAGGTGCTGCACTACGGCAAGGCCGGCACCGGCCTGGTGCTGGAGCCGGGCATGACCTTCACCATCGAACCGATGATCAACGCCGGCCGCCGCGACATCCGTCAGATGAACGACGGCTGGACCATCGTCACCAAGGACCGCAGCCTGTCGGCGCAGTGGGAGCATACGATCCTGGTCACCGACAGCGGTTACGAAGTGCTGACCGTGTCGGCCGGCAGCCCGGCGGTTCCCGACCGCATCCGCCACGCCGCGTGAGCAATCCGCCGTTCGCCGATCTTCGCGAGCGGCTCAAATCCGGCCGCGCGGCACTCGCTGCGGCCTATCTTGAAACACCCTCCGCCCCCCGCTACCTGGCCCGGCACGCCGCACTGGTCGACGGCGTGATCACGGACATCAGTGTCCGGCTCGCGCTGCCCTCCAGCTTCTGCCTTGCCGCAGTCGGCGGCTACGGACGCGGCGAACTGTTCCCTGGTTCGGATGTCGACGTGCTGTTGTTGCTGTCGCACGCCCCCACCGCCGAACAGCAGGCAATACTGGAAAACTGGGTTCAGGCATGCTGGGATGTCGGGCTGGAAATCGGCCACAGCGTGCGCACCATCGAAACCTGCATCGCCGAGTCCGACGCCGACATCACGGTGGAAACCAACCTGCTGGAAGCGCGTTTTGTGTGGGGCGGCCGCGCCGTGTTCGACGAATTCCAGCGCCGTTTCCAGGCACGCTTCGACGCCCAGCATTTTTTCGACGGCAAGCTGGCCGAACAGCAGACTCGCCACGCCCGCTTCGACGACAGCGCCTACAAGCTGGAGCCCAACCTGAAGGACAGCCCGGGGGGCTTGCGTGATCTGCACACCATCCACTGGCTGGCGCAGGCCTGTGGCATCCGGGACAGCTGGAACGGCATTGCACGTGCTGGGCTGCTCACCCCGGCCGAGGCGCGGCGCATCGCGCGCGAGGAACGCACCCTGTCGGCGCTGCGCATTCATCTACATTTGCTGGCCAGGCGGCGCGAGGACCGCCTGGCCTTCGATTACCAGACCGAGCTGGCCGAGCGTCTGGGACTCGCCCCTACGACCAACAAGCGCGCGGGCGAACGCCTGATGCAGGGATACTACCGCGCCGCCAAGCTGATCCAGCGTGCCAACGACATCCTCATCCAGTCGCTGCGCGTGCGGCTATTTCCGGTGACCGCCCCGCCCCAGCCGATCGATGCGGATTTTCAGGTGCGCGCCCGGCTGCTCGAGGCCCGCGAACCCGATCTGTTCGAGCGCAAACCCGACGCCCTGCTGCGCGCTTTCATCATTTACGCCCAGCACCCCTCTCTCGCCGGATTCGAGCCCGCCACCCTGCGCACGCTGTGGCGCGGCAGTACCCGCATCGACGCCGCCTTTCGCGCCAACCCGGCGCACCGCGCCCTGTTCATGACGCTGCTGCGTCAGCCGGTCGGGATTACCCGGGCGATGCGCGCCATGCACCGCTATGGGCTGCTGGCACGCTACATTCCGGCGTTCGGCCGCGTGGTCGGTCAGATGCAGCACGACCTGTTCCACGTCTACACGGTGGACGAGCACATCCTCACCGTGCTGCGCAACATGCGGCGCTTCACCGTGCCGGAACTGGCGCACGAGTTTCCGCTCGCCAGCCGGCTGATCGCCGCCTTCGACAAACCCGAGCTGCTGTATCTGGCCGCGCTGTTCCACGACATTGCCAAGGGCCGCGGCGGCGACCACTCCGAACTGGGTGCGCTCGATGCGAGGCGCTTCTGTCGCCAGCATGGCCTCGACAAAGCGGACAGCGGGCTGGTCGCATGGCTGGTGGAGATGCATCTGGCGATGTCGCGCACTGCGCAAAAGGAGGACATCAGCGACCCCGACGTGATCGCAGCCTTTGCCGCCAAAATTGTCGACCCGCGCCGGCTGGCGGCGCTGTATCTGCTGACCGTCGCCGACATCCGCGGCACCAGCCCCAAGGTCTGGAACGCCTGGAAAGGCAAGCTGCTGGAAGACCTCTATCACGCCGTGCAGGCCCGGATGGCGGGCGGCGACGAAGCGGTGGCCGACATAGCCGGCAAGCAGGCGGAAGCGCGCGTCAACCTCGCCCTCTATGGCCTGCCCAGCGACGCCGCCGATGCGCTGTGGAAACATCTCGACACGCGTTATTTCGTCCGCTTCGACGCCCGCGACATGGCCTGGCAGGCGCGCATGCTGTGGCGCCGCGCCGACAGCCCCGATGCCGTCGTGCGGGCGCGCCTTTCGCCAGCCGGCGAAGGCATCCAGGTGATGGTCTACACGCCAGATCGGCCCGATATCTTTGCCCGTATCTGCGGCTTCTTCGCCCGCATCCAGTACACCATCCTCGAAGCCAAGATCCACACCACGCAGCATGGCTATGCGCTTGACAGCTTCCAGGTGATGGATCTGGCCAATCGCGGCATTCATTACCGCGACTTTCTGAGCTTCGTGGAACACGAACTGGTGCGCGATCTCGATCCGGCGCGACCGATTCAGCCCGTTCCACGCGGACGCCTGTCACGCCATCAGCGCCACCATCCCTACCCGACCACGGTGAGGCTGGAGGCCGACGCGCAGGGGCGCGGCCACATGCTGTCGATTACCTGTGCAGATCGCGGCGGTCTGCTGTTTGCGGTGGCCGAAACACTGATGCGGCACGACGTGAACGTCTACGCCGCCAAGATCGACACACTCGGCGAGCGGGTCGAGGACACCTTTCTGATCGGGGGGGAGGCCTTACAGACGCCTGCGGGACGCGAGGCGCTGGAAGCCGAGATAGCTGAAGCGCTGGGCGTCTAGCAGGCCGGGCCCGCGTATTCGTCGACGTAACGCCCGCGAGCGGGGGCCTTGCGGGCAGGTGGCGTTTTTTTGCGCACGCCGTCGGCCGGCTTTTTGACCTTTTCATCCGGCTCGGTTTTGGTCCGGTTGCGAACGCGGCCCGGGCGCACCACTGTGCCGACCCCTGCTGCAGCAATCGGCAAACCGCTGCGCGGGGCCCTCGCCGGGTGACTCATGCGCTCGGCCTCATTACAAGTCGAGCCGGACCTGCCCTTTCCATTTCGGCCTTGGGCGGCATTCGTCTGGCCGTCGATCCCGCTGCGCGGGGCCCTCGCCGGGTGACTCATGCCGCCACCCGCCATTCCTTCAGGCTCCCCGCCAGGGTACGGGTGAGGGCAATGAGGCTGCCCAATACCTCGGCGCTGGGGTCGGCTTCGCACGCATTGATTTTGCTGTCGGCATATACCGACAGAATCAGGACGTTGTGCTGCACATCCGGCGGCAGCGCCAGCGCACCTTCAGCCAGCGCGGCCTGAATGGCATGCCAGGCGCTGCGGCTGGCCTTGAGCGCAGTTGCCAGATGAAATTCGCGGGTGGGTTCGTTCCAGTGCCGCTGCACTGCCATCAGCTGTGCGGCGATGTCGTCAAGCTGGGCCGCCTCGCCCATCATCACAGCTTCATGATTGACGCGGCGCGGGGTCTGCTGGATCTTTTCTTCTGAAATCATTATTGTCCTTGCTGCTTGTGCCGGGGCACCTCGCCCACGGTTACGTAACAAGCTTAGCGGCGAGGACAAGGACAACTTTAGGCTGTCCAGGGTCCAAAAATGATGCCCGTCAGTCGTCCTGCAGGTTTTGCCCGGGAAACAGGGTGTCGGTGAACCCGAAGTAACGCAGATCGCGGATTCGCATCGGATACAGAATGCCGTGCAGGTGGTCGACTTCGTGCTGCACCACGCGTGCATGAAAGCCGCTCACGCTGCGGTCGATCGGCTGGCCCGTGGCGTCGAATCCCTGATAGCGCAAGGCGGCGTGGCGTGGCACCAGCCCGCGCATGCCCGGCACCGACAGGCAGCCCTCCCAGCCCTCCTCCATGGCGTCGGACAGGGGCGTCAGTACAGGGTTGATCAGCACCGTGAAAGGCACGGTTTCGACGTCCGGATACCGCGGATTGGCGTTGACTTCGTAGATCACCACCTGCAGGCCGACGCCTATTTGCGGCGCTGCCAGGCCGGCGCCGTTGAGCGACCGCATGGTGTCGTGCATGTCAACGATCAGTTGCGCAAGCTCGATCGAGGCAAAATCCTCAACCGGGCGCGCCGGTTCCAGCAGGCGCGGATCACCCATTTTCAGGACATCGCGGATGGCCATGGCTGCTCCAGTTGTTTGAGATCGTCGGCTTCCAGCCAGCGCCAGCTGCCAGGCAGCAGCGTTTCAGGCAAGACATAGCTGCCGATGGCTTCGCGGTGCAGCACTTCGACCCGGTTGCCGGTCGCGCCGATCATTCGCTTGACCTGGTGGTATTTGCCCTCGGCCAGCGTCAACCGCAGTGTATGGCCGTCGACCTTTTCGCACGCCAGGGCGGCAATCGGCGCCGGTTCGTCGTTGAGTTGCACGCCGCTGCGCAGCGCGTCCAGCATGGCGTCGCTCACCGGATCGGCACAGACGGCACGGTATACCTTGGCCACGCGTTTTTTCGGCGAGATCATCCGGTGGATGAACTGGCCATCATCGGAAAACAGCAGCAGTCCGGTGGTGTCCTGATCGAGCCGTCCCACGCATTGCACGCCGCGCTGCAGCAGCGGCGGCGGCAACAGGGAAAACACGCTGGGGTGATGGCTGGGATGGTGCGAGCATTCGTAGCTGGACGGCTTGTGCATCAGCACATAGGCTTTCTCGCGATAAGGCCAGGTGATCCCGTCGAGCGTCAGTTCCAGCCGCTCCGGGGCGACCTCGGCTTCGGGGTCATCGCAGACCACGCCATTGACCGTGACCTCGCCCGCCCGGATGCGCGCCATGCTGACCTTGCGCGAGCCAAACCCCTGTGACTGCAAGACGCGGTATAGCTTCATCGCGTATTCAGAAGTTGCACAGGCCGGCGGCGTCATTGGTCACCAGCTGTTCCAGCAAATGCCGCACCTGCAGCATGACTTCACCCAGCACGGGCATGATCTCTTCCATCTGGATGCCGTCGGCAGACAAGCCGCGTCCAGCGGCATAGTTCACCACCGCACCCACCGCTGCATAACAGAGGTTCAGTTCGCGCGCCAGATAGGCTTCGGGCATGCCGGTCATCCCCACCATGTCGGCGCCGTCGCGCTCCATGCGGTTGATTTCGGCCGCCGTTTCCAGGCGTGGCCCCTGCGCCGCCCCATACACGCCCCCGTCGCGCAGGATGATACCGGCCCTCGTCGCGGCCTGCAGCAGCGCGGCGCGCATGGCAGCGCAATAGGGGAAGGTGAAATCGAGATGGATGACCGGCTTGTTGCTTTCGACAAAATACGTCGCCGCACGGCCGTGCGTGTAATCGATGATCTGGTCGGGAATGACCAGCGTGCCGGGGATCAGGTCGGGATGAATGCCGCCGACCGTGGCCACCGACACCACGCGATCGACGCCATGGTCCTTGAGAGCCCACAGATTGGCACGGTAGTTCACCTCATGCGGCGGAATGGTATGGCCGTAGCCGTGTCGCGCCAGAAAGACCACCTCCTGTCCGCAGATGCGGCCGAAGGTCAGCGCGCCCGAAGGTTCGCCGTAGGGCGTGCGCGCCACCTGACGGTGGGTGATTTCCAGATTGGCGAGCTGGGTCAGCCCGGTGCCGCCGATGATGCCTAGCATGTTATTTGTCCTTCAAAGCGTAAATGGCGGGCAGGTTGCGCCACAGTCCGTAAGCGTCCATGCCGCAGCCGAACACATAGCGATTGGGCACGTCCAGGCCCACAAAATCGGCCCGGATCGGTTTGGCGAGGCCGTTGTCCTTGTTGGTCAACACGGCCGACCATACCCGCGTCGCCCCCATGTGCAGGAGCTTGTCGCGGATTGCCGCCAGGGTCTCCCCCTCATCCAGAATGTCGTCCAGCACCAGCACGGTGCGGCCCACCACGTTTTGTCCCGGCAGCACCCGCCACTCCATCTCGCCCCCCTGGGTGGAGCCGCGATAGCGCGTCACGTGCAGATAATCGAACTCCAGGGGGAAGCCAAGTCGCGTAAGCAGTTGGCCAGCAAACACCACCGCGCCACCCATCACTGCCAGCACCAGCGGGAATTCGCCGGATAACGCATAGGTAATGTCATCGGCCAAACGATCGATCACACCCTGTACCGCGTCGGCAGACGCAACACATTCGGCATCGTCCAGCAGTTGTTGCGCTTCAAGCAGCGTCATGACGGGAGCGGAATCAATAAAAGTCGGCAGTCTAAGGCCTGGGCGCCGATGTTTCCAGACATGGCAGTGGTCGAGTAAGCTTGCGCCATGCCCATTTTCGCGCCCCATTCCGACGTTCTCGATGTCTTCGGCTGGCTCTCCACCGCCCGCCAGCTGCCCTCGCCCAACTGTGACGCACGCCCGGAAGGGAGGGCGATCGAACTCATCGTCATCCACAACATATCGCTGCCGCCGGGCGTTTTCGACGGCGATGCCGTCATCGACCTGTTCACCAATCGGCTCGACTGGGATGCGCATCCGTATTACCAGGGTATCCGCGGCCTGAAGGTGTCGGCCCATTTCTTTATCCGCCGCGACGGCACCTTGATCCAGTTCGTGCCGTGCACGCTGCGCGCCTGGCACGCCGGGGTGTCGAACTGGCAGGAACACGAATGCTGCAACGATTTTTCCATCGGTATCGAACTCGAAGGCACCGACGACCTGCCTTTCGCCGAAGCCCAGTATGCGACCCTGGCCCCGCTGGTGAACCTGCTGAAACAGGCTTATCCGATCCGCGCCGTGGTAGGCCACAGTGACATCGCACCGGGCCGCAAGACCGATCCCGGCCCCCACTTCGCATGGCATCGGCTCGATGAGAATATCGCCTGATCCGCTCGCCAGCCTCGTCCTCGCCGCCCTGCTGGCGCTCGCCGGCTGCGCGCCTACGCTCCGGCTCGACACCGAGCGCCCTCCCTCGCATGCCACCTCCAATCATGCCGACAGCCTGCTGAAAGCACAGTTGGCGAAACACATCCCACCCGGCGAATCCGGTTTCCATCTGCTCCACGGCGGTCATGCCGCGCTTGCTGCCCGGCTCGCGCTGGCGCAGCGCGCCACCCGCACGCTCGACGTGCAGTATTACCTGTTCCACAACGACACCACCGGCAAGCTGGTCGCCGCTGCGCTGCTGGCCGCCGCCGAACGCGGGGTGCGCGTGCGCCTGCTGGTCGACGACATCGACACCGCCGACAAGGAGCTTCGGCTCGCCACCCTGAATGCCCACCCCAACATCCAGGTGCGGCTGTTCAATCCTTTCCACACCCGCAGCACCAATCCGTTCGTGAAAGGCTGGCAGGCGCTGCGCGAACACGTCCGCCTCAACCGCCGCATGCACAACAAGGTTTTCATCGCCGACAACCAGCTGGGCATCACCGGTGGCCGCAACATTGGAGACGAGTATTTCAACGCCCATCACGATCTCGCCTTCGTCGATCTTGACGTCGTCGCAGCCGGCGCCATCGCCGATGCCCTGTCGCAGTCGTTCGATCAATACTGGAACAGCGTTGCCGCGGTGCCCGCCTCGGCCCTGCCTGTCGATGCCAGCGACATCCGGCTGCAGCGCGCCATCCGGTTTCTGCAGGCGTTCCGCGCGCAGCACCTCGATAGCGAATACGGCCGCGCGCTGACTGCAGCCGACCCCATTCCCAAACTGCTGACAGGGCAACTTCCCTGGCACATCGCGCGCGCCGATCTCATCGTCGACCCGCCGGACAAGGTGCTGAAACGCAGCAAATCGTCGTCCAAACTGCTGATTGGCCAACTCGCCGGGCTATGGATCAACCCCACCCGACGCGCGCTCATCGTGTCGCCCTATTTCGTGCCCGGCGCCACGGGCATGGCCTACTTCGAGTACTGGCGCAGCCAGGGCGTGCAGGTCGACGTGCTGACCAATGCCTATGCCGCCAGCGACGTCCCGGTGGTGCACGCCGGCTACGCCAACTACCGCATCCCGCTGCTGGAAGCCGGGGTCAATCTGTACGAACTGAAGCCGGTCGCCGAACCGACAGGCGGACGCCTGCGCGACCTCGGCAGCGGCTCGTCGCGCGCCAGCCTGCACGCCAAAACCTTCGTGTTCGACGACGAGCACGTGTTCATCGGCAGTTTCAACTTCGACCCGCACTCGGCGCTGCTCAACACCGAAATGGGGCTGGTCATCCATTCGCCCGAGCTTTCCCGCCAGGTCACTGCCATTGCAGAAGACGCCAAGCTTCCCGAACGAAGCTACCAGCCACGACTCGTCATCGAAACCACCGACAAGGCGATCGAGAAACGCCTGCAGTGGCACGACACCTACCAGGGCCGCGAGCGCATTTTCGATAAGGAACCCGAAACCACCCTTATCCAGCGTGGCCTGCTGCGAGTGCTGCAAGCGCTTCCGATCGAGGAACATCTGTAAGCCACTGTAAAATTCCGGTTTTGCTTTCAGGATTGTCTATGCGCCTCGGCACCCCACTCTCTCCTTCAGCCACCCGCGTCATGCTGCTGGGCGCGGGCGAACTCGGCAAGGAAGTCGTCATTGCGCTGCAGCGCCTGGGTGTCGAAGTCATCGCCGTCGATCGCTACGCAAACGCGCCCGGCCAGCAGGTGGCGCACCGCGCGCACGTCATCGACATGAGCGACGGCAAGGCCTTGCGCGCGCTGATCGAGGCGGAAAAACCTCACCTCGTGGTGCCGGAGATCGAGGCCATCGCCACCGAAACCCTGCTGGAGATCGAGGCCGCCGGGCTGGCCGAGGTCATCCCCACCGCGCGCGCCGCCAACCTCACCATGAACCGCGAGGGCATCCGTCGCCTCGCGGCCGAGACGCTGAATCTCCCGACCTCGCCCTATGTATTTGCCGACAGTCTCGCCGAAATGACCGCCGCCGCGGAGAGGCTGGGCTACCCGGTGATCGTGAAGCCGGTGATGTCGTCGTCCGGCAAGGGCCAGTCGAAAATCGACGATGCCAGCCAGCTGGGGTCGGCCTGGGATTACGCCTCGGCAGGCGGACGAGTCAACAAGGGCCGCGTCATCGTCGAGGGCGTGATCGACTTCGACTACGAAATCACGCTGTTGACCGTGCGTGCGCTCGGTGCGTCGGGACAGGTCGAGACGCATTTCTGCGAGCCCATCGGCCACGTTCAGGTAAAGGGCGATTACGTCGAATCGTGGCAGCCGCAGGCGATGTCTGCCATGGCATTGCAGCGTGCCCAGGACATCGCCGCCACCGTCACCGGCAATCTCGGCGGACGCGGGATTTTCGGCGTGGAGCTGTTCGTCAAGGGCGATACCGTGTGGTTCTCCGAAGTCAGCCCGCGCCCGCACGACACCGGCATGGTGACGATGGCGACGCAGCGGCAGAACGAATTCGAGCTGCATGCGCACGCCATCCTCGGCCTGCCGGTCGACGTTGCCTTGCGCGAGCCCGGAGCATCGGCGGTCATTTACGGCGGCATGGACGCAACCGGCATCGCTTTCGACGGCGTGGCCGAAGCACTTGCCATGCCCGGCGTCGACCTGCGTCTGTTCGGCAAGCCGCAGGCCTTCGTCCGCCGCCGCATGGGGGTGGCGCTCACCACCGCCGCCGACACGGATGCGGCGCGCAAACGTGCCAAAACTGCGGCGGCCGCTGTCAAACCGGTCGAGGCCTGAGCGATGCAGACCCATTACGAACGCCTGGGCGGCAGCGAAGTCATACGCCGATTAGTCGACCGCTTTTACGACCTGATGGACGAAGACCCCGATTACTACGGCATCCGCATGCTGCACCCGGCGGACCTCACCGAATCGCGCAACAAATTGTTCTGGTTCTTGAGCGGCTGGACCGGCGGCCCGCCGGAATACACTGACCGCTTCGGCCATCCGTTTTTGCGCCGCCGCCACATGCCGTTTGCCGTAGGCGTTGCCGAGCGCGACCAGTGGATGGGCTGCATGATCCGCGCCATGCAGGACGTGGGCGTGGATGCAGCCATGCAGCAGGAACTCACCGCGGCCTTCTTCAAGACCGCCGATTTCATGCGCAACCAGCCGGAATGAAATGAAGCGGCTTATCGCTTGGAGCATGCTGTTCACCGTGCTGGCAGGGTTTGCCGTGCTGCCGTGGCTGATGCTGGACGACTCTCCCGCAATCGAGCCCCCCTCCGAATTTCGCCGTACTGATCTGGCCTGGGTCAAATCGCTGTTCCAGAAACACGACCCGCGCCGTCAGACGCCCGACGTGATTCAAACCATCCAGCTCGACGAAGCGGAACTCAACCGCCTGCTCAATTACGCAGTCGAGCTGCGCCAGGTCAACGGAGTCGCCGCCGAGCTCACGCCCGGCCTGGCCACTATCACCGCCACCATGGCCGTGCCAGCCAGCCCGTTTGGCCGTTATCTCAACCTCACTGCCGAAGTGGCAGATGTGCCAGGCGGTATCCGCATCCAGAGCCTGCAACTCGGCAGCCTGCCGCTGCCGGGCGCGCTGGCTGACGGAATCGCACGCCTCGCGCATCGCTGGCTGCGCCGGGACGAAACCTATGCTTCGCTGGCCGATGCGTTTTCCCTGGTGAATTTTGACGAAAACCTGGCCACGCTGGATTACCGCTGGCATCCTGAACTGCTGACCCAACTCGAACGCAAAAGCGCCGAGCTGCTCATTGCGCCCGAAGACCAGGCGCGCATGCTAGCCTACGCCGAGAAGCTGGATACCCTCATCAAACAACATCCTCACGGCAGCACCATCCCGCTGGTAAGCATCCTCGCACCGCTGTTTGAACATGCGCAAGCCAGCGACGACGACGTGGCCGAAGAAAACCGTGCAGCGTTCACCGCGCTCGCGGCCTATCTGTCCGGCATCAGTCTGCCCAGGCTGCTGGAAGGCGACAGCAAGTCGATCCGTCGTGCGCCGCGAGTGCTGCTGTCCCTGCACGGGCGACGCGACTTTGCCGAACATTTCATGATTTCGGCCGCGCTCACCGTCAACGGCGGCAGCCGGCTGGCGAACGCCATCGGCCTGATCAAGGAAGAAGAGGACGCCAGCAAGGGCTCGGGCTTCAGCTTCACCGACCTGGCCGCCAACCGCGCCGGGGTCAAACTGGGCGAACGCGCGACCGGCGAGGCGGCCGCGCAGATGCAGCAGCACCTGGCCTCAGCCCGCCGCGATGCGGACCTGCTGCCGGATTTTCGCGACCTGCCGGAATTCATGTCGCAGGCCGAGTTCGATCGCCGCTTCGGTCCTGTCGGCGGCCCCCGTTACCAGAAGCTCATCGACAGCATAGACGCCCGCTTGGCCGCGCATCCGCTTGCACAATAAATAGTCAGAAAACCCTGTTATAATGCCGGGTTTCCCGCAATCCGGCACCCATCATGTCCCGCAAGCTCCGCAACATCGCCATCATCGCGCACGTCGACCATGGCAAAACCACGCTGGTCGACCAGCTTCTCAAGCAGTCCGGCACCTTCCGCGACAACCAGGCGGTTGACGAACGGGTGATGGACTCCAACGACCTGGAAAAGGAACGCGGCATCACCATTCTGGCGAAGAACACCGCGATCACCTACGGCGACTACCACATCAACATCGTCGACACCCCCGGCCACGCCGACTTCGGCGGCGAAGTCGAGCGCGTGCTCGGCATGGTCGACGGCGTGGTGCTGCTGGTCGACGCCGTCGAAGGCCCGATGCCGCAGACGCGCTTCGTCACCAAGAAGGCGCTGGCGCTGGGTCTGCGTCCGATTGTCGTCATCAACAAGGTGGACCGTCCCGGTGCCCGCCCGGATTGGGTGGTTGATCAGACCTTCGACCTGTTCGACAAGCTCGGCGCCACCGACGACCAGCTCGACTTTCCCATCATCTACGCGTCCGGCCTCAACGGCTGGGCCTGCATGGACCTGAAGGACGCGCCGTCACAAGGCGGCGCTGCGGCCGACATGAAGCCGCTGTTCGACACGGTCATCACCCACGTGCCCACCCCGCCCGGCTCGCCCGAGGCGCCGCTGCAACTGCAGATCGCCGCGCTCGATTACTCGACCTACACCGGCCGTCTTGGCGTCGGCCGCGTGCTCAACGGCCGCATCAAGCCGGGGATGTCAGTGGTGGTGATGAACCACGAAGAGCAGGTTGCCACCGGCCGCATCAACCAGGTGCTCGGCTTCCGCGGCCTGGATCGCGTGGCGGTGGATGAGGCCGAAGCCGGCGACATCATCATCATCTCGGGTCTCGACGACATCGGCATCGGCGTCACCATCTGCGACAAGGACAATCCCGTCGGCCTGCCCGTACTCGGCGTGGACGAACCGACGCTGACCATGGATTTCATGGTCAACACCTCGCCGCTCGCCGGCACCGAAGGCAAGTTCGTCACCAGCCGCCAGATCCGCGACCGCCTGAACAAGGAACTGCTGACCAACGTCGCGCTGCGCGTGGACGACACCGGCGACGCCGACGTGTTCCGCGTCTCCGGCCGCGGCGAACTGCACCTCACCATCCTGCTGGAAAACATGCGCCGCGAAGGCTTCGAGATGGCCGTGGCCAAGCCGCGCGTGGTATACAAGGACATCAACGGCGAGAAGTGCGAGCCATATGAAAACCTGACCATCGACCTGGAAGACGAACACCAGGGCGGCGTGATGGAAGAGATCGGCCGCCGGCGCGGCGAACTGACCAACATGGAATCCGACGGCCGCGGCCGCACCCGCCTGGAATACCACATTCCGGCGCGCGGCCTGATCGGCTTCCAGTCCGACTTCATGACCATGACGCGCGGCACCGGCCTGATGAGCCACGTGTTCGACGACTACGGTCCGGTCAAGGCCGATCTGCCCGGCCGCCACAACGGCGTGCTGGTGTCGCAGGACAACGGCGAGGCCGTGGCCTACGCGCTGTGGAAACTGGAAGACCGCGGCCGCATGTTCGTTTCGCCCGGCGACAAGCTGTACGAAGGCATGGTCATCGGCATCCACAGCCGCGACAACGACCTGGTGGTCAACCCGATCAAGGGCAAGCAGCTCACCAACGTGCGGGCCTCCGGTACCGACGAGGCGGTGCGCCTGACCACCCCGATCAAGCTGACGCTGGAGTCTGCGGTGGAATTCATCGACGACGACGAACTGGTGGAAATCACGCCGAAGTCGATCCGCATCCGCAAGCGTCACCTGCAGGAACACGATCGCAAGCGCGCCAACCGCGCAGCGGCATAAATCAAAACCCGGCCTTGCGCCGGGTTTTTTTATGCCTTGACGGGTAAAATCACCGCCATGCGCCCTGTCGAAATCGGCCTCCTCCTCGGCCTTGCCGTCCTTATTGCCATCAATGTCTTGCTGCTGCTCCGCATCCATGCGCTGCGCCGGGAGCAAACCGGGCTGCCCGCGCTGCTGACGCAGGACATGGAGGCTCGCCACCGCGCCGTGCTGACCGACCTGCACACGGGTCTATCGACACAGTCCGACCGCATGCAGGCCCAGCTTTCCGCACTACAGATTGCACAGACCGAACGGCTGGCAGAAACGCGTGAAACCGTCACCGGCCAGTTCGCTCAATTCCAGACCGCGATGCTGGAAAAGCTGATCGAGCAGGGACGCGCCGAGCAGAGCCTGCTGCAGGACACGCTGAAAGGCATGACCGCGCACTTCAACGAGCGGGTGCAGCAACTGTCGCAGACGGTCGACGGGCGGCTGAACGAAATCTCCGGCAAGGTCGCCGAGCGCCTCGACGAGGGCTTCAAGAAGACCAACGAGACCTTCACCTCGGTGATGTCGCGGCTGGCGGTGATCGACGAGGCGCAGAAAAAGATCGAAGGCCTTGCGAGCAACGTCGTGTCCTTGCAGGAAATCCTCGGCGACAAGCGCTCGCGTGGCGCCTTCGGCGAAGTCCAGCTGGAAGCGCTGGTGCGGAACAGCCTGCCGCCCGACGCCTACGCCTTTCAGCACACGCTGAAGGGCGGTGCCCGCGCCGACTGCGCCCTGATCCTGCCTGAGCCGACCGGCACGGTGTGCGTCGATTCCAAGTTCCCGCTGGAAAACTACAGCCGCATGTTCGACGACAGTCTGCCGGTCGCCGAGCGCGACGCGGCCAAGCGGCAGTTCAAGGCCGACGTCAAGAAGCATGTCGACGACATCGCCGCCAAGTACATCGTCGAGGGCGAGACGTCCGACGGCGCGGTGATGTTCCTGCCGGCCGAGGCGGTATTCGCCGAGATCCACGCCTACCACCCGGATCTGGTCGAGCACGCCCAGAAGCAGCGTGTGTGGCTCACCTCGCCGACCACGCTGATGGCGGTGCTGAACACCGCGCGGGCAGTGATCCGCGATTCCGAAACGCGACGCATGGCGCACGTGATCAAGGACGAACTTTCCAAGCTGGCAAAGGACTTTGCGCGTTTCGACGAACGCATGAAAAAGCTCGCCAGCCACATCGAGCAGGCCAACAAGGATGTGAGCGAGGTTCGCATTTCCAGCGACAAGATCAGTCGCCGCTTCCAGCAGATCGAGCGGGTCGAGCTCGAGCATCCGGACACCCCCACCACGCGTCTGCTCGACAGCGACGACTGAGCGTGGGCATGGGCTGGTTTTCACACTGGCGGCGCGCGCGCATCCTCAGCCGCCATCTGGTTCCGCTTGATGCATTCGAACGCGCTGTCGGACGCCTGCCTATCCTGCACGGGCTGACAGCCGACGAGATGCAACGCCTGCGCGAAGCCGCCACCCTGCTGCTTCACGGCAAATCCTTTTCGGCGGCTGGCGGCGCCGAGGTGGACGACCCCATGCAACTGCATATTGCGCTGCAAGCCTGTCTGCTGACGCTCAATCTCACCGAAGACAGCTACCGCGGCTGGAACGAGATCATTCTCTATCCTGACGAGTTCCTGCGTCACCGCGAGGAAATGGACGAGGCCGGCGTGGTGCATCATTCTCGCGACATCCTGGCGGGCGAATCCTGGCACGGTGGCCCTTTGGTGCTGTCGCTGGCCGATGTCGCCAGCAGCGGCCAGGCCGACGGCGTCAACGTGGTGCTGCACGAATTCGCGCACAAGCTCGACATGCTGAACGGCGACGCCAACGGCTTTCCCCCGCTGCATCGCGGCATGAACGCCGCCGCCTGGGCGAATGATTTCAGCAATGCGTATGAAAATTTCTGCAAACGCGTCGATGCCGGCGAGGACACCGCGATCGACCCCTATGCCAGTTATGACCCGGCCGAGTTTTTTGCCGTGTTGACCGAGGTGTTCTTCGAGACACCCGGCCTGCTGCACGCCGAATACCCCGCGGTTTACCATCAGTTGCAGCAGTTCTATCGCCAGCATCCGCTGCAACGCCTGGGAGGCTCGGCATGAGCCCGATCCGGCCGCATACGGCAGCCCGCATGACGAGCATCGCGCCGTTTCATGTGATGGACATCCTGGCGCGCGCCCAGGCCCTGCAGGCTATCGGGCGCGACATCATTCATCTCGAGATCGGCGAGCCGGACTTTGCCACCCCCGCCCCCATCGTCGAGGCCGGCGTCGTCGCGCTGCGCGCCGGCCACACCCATTACACCGGCGCGCTCGGCCTGCCCGTCCTGCGCGAAGCCATTGCCGACTTTTACGCCGCGCGCTGGCAGGTTGCGGCCGATCCCGCTCGCATCATCGTAACCCCCGGCGCGTCAGGCGCGCTGCTGCTGGCGCTGGGCCTGCTGGCCGGTCCTGGCGACGAGGTCCTGATGGCCGATCCCGGCTATCCCTGCAACCGCCACTTCGCACGCTTCTGCGAGGCCCGTGCCGTCACCGTGCCGGTCGATGAGTCCAGCGGCTTCCAACTCACGCTCGACCTGATCGAGCGCCATGCTGGCCCGGCCACCCGCGCCGTGCTGATCGCCAGCCCGTCCAACCCCACCGGCACCGCGATCGCAGCGGACGAACTGGCGCGCATCCATGACTGGTGCGCCGCGCATGGCGTGGCCCTGATCGTCGACGAGATCTATCTGGCGCTCACCTACGACGGCGGCGAGCACAGCGCCGCGCGCTGGGACGATGTATTCGTCATCAACAGCTTCTCGAAGTATTTCCTGATGACCGGCTGGCGGCTGGGCTGGCTGCTTGCCCCGGCCTGGGCGATGGCCGACGTGGAGCGGCTGGCGCAGAACCTGTTCCTGGCGGCCCCGACCCCGGCGCAGCATGCAGCGCTGGCGGCATTTGCGCCCGCCACCCTCGCCGAACTCGATGCCCGCAAGGCGGAACTTCGCGAGCGCCGCGATTTTTTGCTGCCCGCGTTGCGTGAGCGCGGCTTCATCATTCCCACCCAGCCCCAGGGCGCTTTCTATATTTATGCCGACTGCAGCGCGCATACCGACGACAGCTTCCAGTTTGCGCAGGCCCTGCTGGAACAGGCCGGGATCGCGCTGACCCCAGGCCTCGACTTTGGCCAGCACCTGCCCCAACGCTATCTGCGCGCGGCCTACACCCAGCCGCTTCCACGGCTGATCGAGGCGGTTGCGCGGCTGGATGCGTTCCTGAAGCAATAGCCCCCTTCCGGGCACAAATCGCAGGCGAAAAAAAAACCGGCCCGAAGGCCGGTTTTTCATTCCTGAACCCGGAATTACTGGGCAGCAGGTGCGGGAGCAGCAGCGTCAGCCGGAGCAGCTTCAGCGGGAGCAGCTTCAGCAGGAGCAGCTTCAGCGGGAGCAGCTTCAGCGGGAGCAGCTTCCATCGGAGCAGCAGCTTCCGGAGCCGGAGCTTCGGCAGCAGGTGCCTCAGCAGGAGCAGCAGCTTCTTCTTTTTGGCCACAAGCGGTCATGGAGATAGCCAGCAGAGCGGCCAGGAGAGCGGAGTATTTCATTTGATTTCCCTTTTACTTACGAATATTAAAACCCACACCAGAGATCGGTCCGGGACTTGTGATCCAGCCGACGCGCGGATTCTAGCAAATCGGTAAAAGAAAACCACAGTCTATTGATTTTCTTCCATTACAGAAAAAATGCGTTGTTAAATTGCAACAAAGTCAGGCATGCGGCGGGGGTCCGATAGCTTCAGCGCGGGAGCTAGCAATGCTTCCAACAAGGCGTTTCAGCACCAGTGAGGGCCGCTCAAGACTCTGATTAGATGAACAAACTTCCGGATTCCAACAGGAAAATGACCGCCCGTGAGCTTGAAGTCCTTTCGCGTCCAGGGAGATCAGTCATCCAGTCTGCCCGGCAGGACAGTTTTTCAGGGCACGCCACGATCCAGCCCATTATTAATTCAAGGTGGCGGGAAAAGATTACCTTCCCTGCAACTCGATCATCTCGCCGGGCTGGCTGCCGGGGCGCAGCCTGCCCTGATAGATGAAGCCCGAGCCATAGCGGCGGCGGCCATCCGGCGCGGTGATGAGTTCGTTCTCGCTCCAGATCCAGACGTGGCCTTCACGGGTATCGAGGATGAACGCCCGCCCGCCGCCCTTGCCGCCCTCTGCGCCCGCCAAAGGCAACGCTTCATAGCGTCCATCATCGGCATGGGTCCCCGTCGTTATCGCCAGCAAGCCCAACAGCATCCATCCTGTTCGCATCGCATACCCTTTCACTTGCTTGTGCCCGTCGGGGCAAAGAGCGCCGCCACCGCGGCCGCATCCAGCACGTATTCGTGGTTGCAGATCTCGTCGTGCACCCGGATTTCGCCCTGTTCGGCGATGATGGCCTCGCATTCCGTCTGGCCCACGCTGCGCAGCATGGCATGGATTTTCTCCGGATCATACGGGCAGTGATAGCTGACTGGGCGCGGATCGTATACGCGTACGTCTTCTTCTGGAAACAGGCGCTCGATCAACTTGATCGCGCCAAGACTGAGCAGTTCGTCCGCCCGCACGGTGTCAGCCAGGATCTGCAGCCGGTTCCAGCCGTCGGCATCTCGTTCGGCGGCACCCGGCAGCGCCTGCAGGAAAAGACCGGCTGCAACCTCATGGTTGGCAGCCAACCACAGGCGGGTCGGCGTCTGCTCGGACTGCACCAGATAATGTTCGAATACGGCAGCCAGGGTCTCGCCCTGCAGCGGAACATGGCTCTGATAGGGCTGGCGCATCCCGGGAGCGTCGAGCGTCAGGGTCAGCGCGCCTTCGCCCAGCAAGGCCGGCAGGCTGCCGGAGGAGAGGTCGGAATCGGCGCGCGCCATGCCGCGCAAACGCAGCTGCTCGTCGCAATCCATCACCAGCAGCGACACCGCGCCTTCGCCGCGCAGCTGAAAAGTCAGCCGCCCCGGCTGCTTGAGGTTGGCGGTGATCAGCGTGGTGACCACCGCCAGCTGTCCGAGGAGCTCGAGGGCGGGTTCGGGATAGTCGCGCCCTGCGATCATCTCGCGCCAGGGGGAGCCGAGCTGCACCCAGGCGCCGCGGATGTCGAGCTGCTCGAACAGGAAACTGCGCACCCGGCTGGGCGGAGCGTGCGCCGGGCTGAGCTGGTCCGCTTGGCTCAATTGAGTTGCACCCGCTCGCCCCAGGGCACGGCGCCCTTGCCCTTGACCAGCCAGATCACCGGGTAATTCGGCGGCGTTTTGGGGAAGTCGCCCTCGGCGTCGGTGAAATACACCAGCATGTTGGGGCTGCGGTTTTCGTGTTCGACCCAGTCGAACACCGGGCGAAAATCGGTGCCGCCGCCCCCTTCGATGTCGGTCGGCAGCTGCATGGTGTCCCACGGCTCGAATTCCCACGGCGCGGCTTTGGCGACATGGTTGTCGCATGCCAGCAGCGTGATCCTGGCGCGCACCTGGCCTTTCAGCGCATCGAGTTCGGTGACGAATTCGCGCAGTTCGTCGTCGCTGATCGAGCCGCTGGTATCGACCGCGGCGATGACTTCCAGCCCCTCGCTCGACAGCCGCGGCAGCAGCGCGTCGCCTTCGCGCCGCGAGGGTCGCCGCCAGGAATAGTCGTCGCGCTGGTTGACCGCAAAGAAGCGCGCCAGCAACGCGCGCCACGGCAGGCTGGGCGCCAGCAGACCATCGACCCAGCGCATCATCGACTGCGACAGCTTGCCGGCCTGGCGCGCGGCCTGTGCGGCAGCGGCGAGCCGGTTCTTCCATTGCTCGGCGAGCTCCTCGCGTTCGGAAGGCGACAGCTCGTTCGGCTTCTGCGACGCCTGGCTGCCGCTGCCCTCCTTCTCCTCGGCTTCGCTCTGGCCTTCCCTGCCCTGGCCGCCCGATTCGCCGGCGTCGGGATTGTCCTGGCGCTGGTTGTCATCAGGGCTCGCGCCCGACTCGTTGTCATTGTCGAACAGGTGCTGGTCGAACGACTCTTCCGGGGTGTCCTCGGGGATCAGCGGATAGATCTCCTCCGCCGACAGGGTCATGAAGTTCTGGTCGGCGAGAATGCCGTGCAGCGGCGGCTTCAGCCCTTCCTCGATCAGGATGAGGTTGACCGCGTGGTCGCACGCCACGTCCCAGCGCCGCTTGACGCGGTGCTGGCGGCGATGGGGGTGGCCCATCGCGCAGTGCATCGCCTCGTGCGCCAGCACGAACTGCGTCTGCGCAAGATTCAGGTTCTCGATGAACGTGGGATTGAAGTAGAAAGCCTGTGCGTCAGTGCCTGTGGTGGTGCACCAGTCGCCGCCGGGCTTCAAGGGAAGGTGCATCACCAGCGCGCCGAGGAAGGGGCGCTCCATGATGAGCCGGGTGCGCGCGGCAGCCAGCTTGGTCAGAATGGGTTGCAGGGCGTCGGGCTGCTCAGTGCTCATACAGAACGAGATCGGTGATGCTGTTGGCCCATTCGGCAAACGCCGGCACGGCGAACAGTGGGCGGCCCACCGCGCGGTGCAGGTCGGACACCAGCATCACGCCCATTTCGCGCTGCGGAAAGCGCTGCGCATACTTGAGAATGTTGCCGTACACCGCCGTGGCGTTGCCGCTGTCGGCGGCCTGCAGGGCTTTGCGGACCAGTGCGGCGGCGACGCCGTACTGCAGGTCGATGCCGTCGGGCACCTCGGCGGCCTCACCGGCAATGATGGCGTCGATGTCCGGCATCTGCGCCATGTTGTCGACGAAGGTTTTCAGTTCCAGCCCGGCCGACTGGCCGACGCAGGCCATCAGCGCATCGGCCAGCAGTTCGGTCTTGTCGAATTTCTGCAGCGCGCGATGGGCATACTCCCACGAGCGCGGGCTGGGAAAGGCGATCGGCGTGTGCGCCGGGTCGAAGCTGAACAGGAGATCGGGGCGGAAGCGCAGGAAGGCGATCACGCGCGGGTCGATGTCCTCGCTGTGCGCCCAGTCCACCCAGTCGTCCAGATTCACCTCGACTTCGTAGTGGGTGAAGCGGTTGGCCAGCGGTGCCGGCATCGCGTAGGTCACGCCGCGGTCACCCTGGCGGTTGCCGGCGGCGAAGATCACCCAGCCGTCGGGCACCCTGTATTCGCCCAGGCGGCGGTCGAGGATCAGCTGGTAGGCCGCAGCCGACACGGTCGGCGGCGCCGAGGTGATCTCGTCGAGGAACAGAATGCCCGCCGGGCCATGGCGCTCGGCATCCGGCAGCACCGCGGGAACCGACCATTCGACCAGCTGGCCGTTGCGAAAGGGAATGCCGCGCAGGTCGGTCGGCTCCATCTGCGACAGGCGGATGTCGATCAGCGGCACGCCGTGCTGCTGCGCAATCTTGGCGACGATCTGCGACTTGCCCACGCCGGGCGGGCCCCACAGCATCACCGGCGTGTGGTGGCCGTCGGCGGCACTTTCAAATTCGCGGTCGAGGATGGTTTCGATGTGGGAAGGGCGCATGGTCGATCAGAACAACAGTAGGGTCTTGAATGATAATCGCTGGTGGACTCGCATTCCAGCTTCGCCCTTGCTCGAGGTGGGGGGATTTTGTTACCGTGCATCCACAGGAAACGAAATGGATGCAGCATGAATTTTTGCAGTGAATGTGGCAGCGCCGTGGTGCTGCGCGTGCCCGACGGCGACCACCTGCCTCGCCACGTGTGCCCCGACTGCGGCACCATCCATTACCAGAACCCCAAGATGGTGGTCGGCTGCATCCCGGAATGGGAAGACAAGGTGCTGCTGTGCCGCCGCGCCATCGAGCCCAAGTACGGTCTGTGGACGCTACCCGCCGGCTTCATGGAAAACGGCGAGACCACGCTGGAAGGCGCGGCGCGCGAAACCTGGGAAGAAGCCGGGGCGCGCATCGAGGTCGGCGGGCTGTATACCCTGTTCAACCTGCCGCACATCAATCAGGTGTACTTCATGTTCCGCGCCCGGCTGCTCGACCTGGATTTCCAGCCCGGCATCGAATCGCTGGAAGCGAAGCTGTTCACCGAAGCCGAGATTCCCTGGGACGACATCGCGTTCCGCACCGTGCGCGCCACGCTGGAACAGTATTTCAGCGACCGCCGCGCCGGCTCATTCGACTTTCACTTCGGCGATATCCGCACGCGCTGAATTTCGATCCAGCGCGGCCTCAGGCGGCGACGGCGAACTGCTCCCGCCCCACCACATCCATGCCCACGCGCAGCCAGCCTTCGTGGCTTTCCTGCACCTCGCCCAGCCGCAAGCGATAAACCGTATCGCCGTCGCGCAGCATCATCGCCGCACCCAGGCGGTAATGCGTCTGGGGGATCAACAGGTTGCTGACCCCTTGATCGACATGCATCATGGGCATGAACACGGCCCAGGTCTTCTCCTGCGTGCCGCCTGCGACGTCCGCCTCGAAATAGACTTCCACCCGCTTGGGGTGGCGTGACAGGCGTTGCGTGCCCACCAGATGCTGGCCGTCTTCCTCCCGGTTCCAGCGGATCGCCAGCAATTGCCAGACGTTCTCCGACGGATCCCAGCTCACCGCCACCAGGCGTCCATGCGGCAGCGCTGTTGCCTCGGTCAGGGCAAACCCCATGCCTTCAGTGCTCTCGTCACGCAACATCCACGGCTCCAGAGCCGGCCGACCCTTGGACGCGTCCTGATGAGCCAGTGCGGTCAGGATGTTGCCCATTCCTGCCGCCACCCACACCCGGCCGAAGCGATGCGTGCGTTGCCGGTTACGGCGAATGCCGCCGCGCTCGATCAGGCTGGCCACCTGATGGGTCAGGCCGTTATTCCCCTCGGCAGCCGAGGTTTGGTCAAGCGATTTCAGATGGTCGATGAGGGGGCGCAGGGCGAAGTAGCGCAGGCGACGCCCCTGTACCCACTCGTCTTCCAGCACGCAGGCGCCTTCGCTCAGCGACAGGTCGACCATGTGGGTGTGGACCTTGCGCTTCGGCAAGGTCTCAGGCAGCGGCAAAGGCTCGTAGCCCTCAATAAGCTGCGCGATGGACTCGATTTCCTGGGTGCGGTAGCCCAGCGGATGCACCAGCCCCATCAGCACCACCAGTGTGTATTCGCGCGCGCAGTGAGTAGGACGTGCATTGAGCAGTACCTCCTGCCTGGCAAACCCATCGCGCTCGACCAGGCGATAGAGTTTGTGCACACGGCGCCAGGCCGACGCCGCCGGAGTGCGCGCCTGGTGATAGTCCCAGCGCATGACCAGGCCGGCGTAGCGCAGCGCACGAGTGGCTATGTCCGCGGCAAGGGGCTTGAGTTCCGCACTCGCCGGCGTGCGGTAAGCCTGCTTCAGCATCCCCAGCCAGGCATCCGCCAACAGCGACCAGAACATCCACGATTCGCGCCACAGCGCCTGGCGCGCCAGGCGGAACGAGGCCTGGTTACGCACATATTGCTCGACGATGCGCAGTTGCAACGGCATGCCGGCTTCTTCCAGCTTGATCAGCGATTTCATGCGGCTGAGCGTAGCCACTTCGTTTTCCGCGTTGAAACGCTCCAGCCCTTCGACCAGCGCATGATGCGCGTCGTAATCCGAGTCCACAGGCAAGGTTTTCAGCCATTTTTCAGTGGCTTTCACTGAAGCAAACGGCGACCCCCCTACGGCTTTTCTGCGGCGGGCGATCGTGCTCAACATATCAAAAAAATCGGTCATGACTGGCGTCAGCTTGTTGCGGATGACTGCTCACCAGCACCATTTGTGCCAACTGTGTCAGGCAGAATACCCATTTCAACGCATTGGTTTTGCTCAGGTTAGCTGCCTCCGCTTGCGGCCATGCCGCGTCGTGGGTAACGAAAACCCGACATCCGCTGTTGAAGAGGCGTCAATCCTTCCCGTCGGCGGGTCGCCGCCTCGCTGCCCTCACAAACCGGGGTGAACCCGCTACAATGCGCGCCGTGGAAGCGTGGCCGAGCGGTTTAAGGCACCGGTCTTGGCCGCACTGCGCAGCAGTCGGCTAGTGCAGGCTAACTTGCCTTGGCAAGTTAAGCCGCGCGAGCGGCGGCCGGAACTAAAACCGGCGAGCGCGCCCCCACAAACACTGGAAGCGTGGCCGAGCGGTTTAAGGCACCGGTCTTGAAAACCGGCGATGGTGCAAGCCATCCGTGAGTTCGAATCTCACCGCTTCCGCCAGACGCCAGACGGCCCCATGAACGGGGCCGTTCTTATTGTCGGTCGTTGATGCGAAAATCTCGCCATGCTCAGGACCGCCCCCCTCACCCCCGTCGACCATGACCGCGACAGCGCGGGAATGACCTATGTCTATCCCGTCGTCTCGCGGCGTGCAGGCGGCGTCTCGGTGGGGATCAATCTCAATCCGAACAACGCCTGCAACTGGGCGTGCGTGTATTGCCAGGTGCCTGAGCTGACGCGCGGCACGGCGCCCGAGATCGATCTGGCGCAACTGGAAGCCGAGCTGCGCGCGATGCTCTCCGACATCCTCCACGGCGACTTCATGCAAACGCGCGTGCCCGAGGGTGCCCGCCGGCTGAACGACATCGCGCTGTCTGGCAACGGCGAGCCGACCAGCGCCAAGGCCTTTCCGCAGGTCATCGAACTGATCGGCCGGGTGATGATGGATTTCGGCCTGCCCGGCAAGATCAAACTGGTGCTGATCACCAACGGCAGCCTCACCGACCGGCCGCGGGTGCAGGACGGCATCAAAAAAATGGCGGCCTTGAACGGCGAGGCCTGGTTCAAGTTCGACAGCGCAACTGCCAACGGCATGCGCACCATCAACCAGACCCGCATTTCGCCCGACAAGCAGTTCGAGCGGCTGGCTGCGACCGCACGCCTGTGCCCAACCTGGCTGCAAACCTGCGTGTTCGCGCTCGATGGCGTACCGCCATCGGATGTGGAGCAGGCAGCCTACCTGGCCGCGGTGGGTCGTATCCGGCAGGAATCCATCCCGGTGCAGGGCGTGCTGCTGTATGGTCTGGCGCGGCCTTCGATGCAGCCGCAGGCCAGCCGCCTGTCTGCCCTGCCCGCCGAATGGCTCGAGGCCTTCGCCGAAAAAATCCGCGCGGCCGGCCTGCCGGTGAAGGTGTCGCCATGATCCACGGTATCGGCACCGACCTGCTAGACGCCGAGCGGATTCGCAGCGGCCTCGCGCGCTTTGGCGAGCATTATGCCGACCGCATCCTCGCTCCCGCCGAGCACGCAGGCTATTACGCCAGCCGCGATCCTGCACGCTTTCTGGCCAAATGTTTCGCTGCCAAGGAGGCCTTCGCCAAGGCGGCGGGAACCGGGCTGCGCGCACCGGTGACGCTGCGCAACATCGCCGTGCTTCGTGATCCCCGGGGCAAGCCCTTCCTGCAATGCGCGCCCGAACTCGACGACTGGCTGGCGGCACGCGGGGTGACCGCGCACCATGTGTCCTTGTCGGACGAGGGCGAACTGATCCTGGCTTATGTGATTCTGGAGGCAACATGACGCTTGGCCCCTTGATGCTCGACGTTGCGGGCACCGAACTCACCGACGACGACCGCCGCCGCCTTTCGCATCCGCTGGTCGGCGGGGTGATCCTGTTCTCGCGCAACTACCGCGATCCGGCGCAGCTGGCCGCATTGACCACGGAGATCCGCGCGCTCAAGTCGGCGCCGCTGTTGATCGGCGTCGACCAGGAGGGCGGCCGGGTCCAGCGCTTTCGCGAAGGCTTCACCCGCCTGCCGCCGATGCGCGCCTTCGGCGAAATCTGGAACGCGCACCCGCAGCAGGCGAAACACCTCGCTCGCGAAACCGGCTTTGTGCTGGCGAGCGAACTGCGCGCGCACGGCGTCGACTTCAGCTTTTCGCCGGTGCTCGATTTGGATTACGGCGCCTCATCGGTCATCGGCGACCGCGCCTTCCATGCCGATCCCCACGCCGTTTTTCAGCTTGGTCAGGCCGTGATGCTGGGCATGAAGGATGCCGGCATGGCCGCCTGCGGCAAGCATTTTCCCGGCCACGGCTTTGTGGTGGCGGATTCGCACGTGGACATCCCGGTCGATACCCGCACCCTGGCCGACATCGCCATTGCCGACCTGGTGCCGTTCCGGCTGATGATCGAGGCCGGGCTCGCAGCGATCATGCCGGCGCATGTGATCTATCCCGAAGTCGATGACCAGCCTGCCGGCTTTTCACGCATCTGGCTGCAAAAACTGTTGCGCCATCAACTGGGCTTCGACGGTGCGATCTTCAGCGACGACCTGTGCATGGAGGCGGCGGGTGTAGCCGGTGGCGTGGTCGAGCGGGTGACCGCAGCGCTCAACGCCGGTTGCGACATCGCGCTTGTATGCAATCGTCCCGACCTGGCCGATGACGTATTGGCCAACCTGAAGGTGGATTGGCCGGCCCCTGCCCGCGCACGGCTGGCCCGCATGCACGGCCATCCGCATCCGCCGGCGATGACTGCGCTGCGTGAATCGGTACGTTATGCCAATGCACTGCACCACATCGCCGGTCTGGGCGTGAACACGGCCGACCTCAACCTGCAGATCGACCCGACGGACTACTGTGCACGTTCATAAACACGACCACGCGCACGGTGCGGAAGAACACCACGTTCACGCTCACGCGGGTCACAACGGCACCCTGCTTGTTGCCCTGCTGCTGACGCTGTCCTTCGCCGGGGTCGAGGCGCTGGCGGGCTGGTGGTCGGGCTCGCTTGCGCTGCTGTCCGACGCTGCCCACATGCTCACCGATTCGTCGGCGCTGGGGCTGGCGGCTGCGGCCGCCTGGCTGGCGCGGCGCCCGCCCAGCCTGCTGCACTCCTACGGCCTGGCACGGGCCGAGGTGCTGGCCGCGCTGTTCAATAGCCTGCTGATGCTGGTGCTGATCGGTTTCATCGTTCACGAGGCGATCGGGCGCATCGGCACCCCGCGCGACATTGCCGGCGGCACCGTCATCAGCGTGGCGGTCATCGGCCTTGTCGTCAACCTGGTTGTCGCCTGGATCCTGCACCGTGGCGAGCAGACGCTGAACAGCCGCGCTGCCCTGCTGCATGTGCTGGGCGACGCGCTCGGCTCGGTGGCAGCGATCATCGCCGGCATCGTCATCGTCGCTACCGGCTGGACGCCGATCGACCCGCTACTATCGCTGTTTGTCGCTGCGCTCATCGGCGTTTCGGCGCTGAGATTGTTGCGCGAGGTCATGCACGTGCTGATGGAAGGCGTGCCGCTCCACATCCGGCTCGATGCCGTCGGCCACGACCTGGCCGCCCTGCCCGGCGTGCTGCGCGTGCACGACCTGCACGTCTGGACCCTCTCTTCGGGCAGCCTCGCGCTGTCGGCGCATATCGAACTGCGCGACCTGGCCGAGTGGCCCGCCACCCTCGCCGCCGCGCGCCGGACGATGGACGCGCAGCACGGCATCCACCACATCACCCTGCAGCCCGAGGTGCTGGCCGCGCAACCGCTGCGGCGCGGCGACTGGCCCCCTCGCGCCGACGGTTCGCAAGCATGAGACACGGCGGTCTCCCCGTCTGACGCTGCCCATCGCGATGACGCGCTGCCGTACGCCGCGCTGATCTGGCACCCGCCACGCCCCACGCCCGTTCTGTCGGTTCTCCAGTTCCACCCGCCCTGCCGCAAACAATTCCCATCGCCCGCTTGACATAATCAAATGAGAATCGTTATTATTCGTAACACTTAATACAAAACAGCGTACATGAAGCCCGCTCAACCCGAACCCGCCGCCGAAGCCATGCAAACGCAGCCGCCCTCCTCCAGCCGTTTTCCAGCCGAGTCCGGACAGCGGGCCTGCCCGCCGGGCGTCATTCCCGCGGACCATTTATTCCATGGCAGCCAGGAGATCCTGATCGGCCTCAACAGCGAAACCTACCGCTTGCGGATCACCCGGAACGGCAAGCTGATCCTGACCAAGTAACCGCCGAGCCATTTTGCACAGTCGAGCTGCCTTCCACGAAAGGAAAACCATGCATCCCGCCTCGCTACTCGTTGCCGCGCTGGTCATGCTGCGTCATCCATGCACTCGCAACCGGATCACCGCCTCGCTGCTGCTCGCCCGTGCGGCACGGGATGCCGCGCTCAGCCCCGCCGAACGCGAGGCCTGCCTGAACCTGGTCGACGAACTGGAGCACGATGCGCCGACGGCATCGATGACGCAGGAGCCGACGACGCAACGGCAAGCGCCCCGCCGCTACGCGAAATCGTTCACTGCCTTTTGATGACGCCCGCCCCTACACCCGCCAGCCTGCGCCAGCCCACATGAACGCTTCCGCCATCGCCCTCGTCGGCAACCCCAATGTCGGCAAATCCGTGCTGTTCCATCGGCTCACCGGGGCCTACGTCAACGTCTCCAACTACCCCGGAACCACAGTCGAGGTGGCGCGCGCGACGGCGCGTTTCGATGCCACGATCGACCTCGTCGACACCCCCGGGGTATTGACGCTTCCCGCGCGCAGCGACGACGAACGCGCCACCATGCGCGCGCTGCTGCACGAGCCGCTGCGCGCCGTGGTGCAGGTGGGCGACGCCAAGAACCTGCGCCGCACGCTGACGCTCACGACGCTCCTGGCCGAACTCGGCGTGCCCGCGGTGCTCGCGCTCAACATGCACGACGAGGCCGGCGCGCGCGGCGTGACAGTCGACGCCGAGGCGCTGTCCGACGCGCTCGGCATCCCGGTCGTCCCCACCGTGGCCACCGGCGGCGAGGGCGTCGCCCAGCTGACGCACCGTCTTGCCGATGCCAGTACGCCGCAGCCGCTGCTGCGCTACGACGCCGCGGCGGAGACGGCGATTGCCGATCTGGTCCAGCGCATCGCAACCCACGCGCCGCATCCGCGGCTGACCGCGCGAGGGCTGGCGATCCTGTATCTGGGGCAGGACAGCGAAGTCGAGGCATGGCTGCAGCAGGCGGCGGGCGAGGCCAGCGCCGAATTCGCCGCGGCGCGCGGCATCGCCCTCGCCGCGGGCGTCACCCCCGCCGCGCTGGCGCACGAACGCGGCGAAGCCGCCGGCACCCTGGCCGCGCGCGTCACCGCGCGCACCGCGCAGTCCAGCCCGCTGCTGGCGCACCGCATCGGACAATGGGTCATCCACCGCGTGTGGGCATGGCCGATCCTGCTCGGCGTGCTGTTCGCCGTGTACGAGTTCGTCGGCGTGTTCGGCGCCGGCACCCTGGTGGGGCTGATGGAGGAAACCCTGTTCGGCGAACACCTTAACCCCGCGATCACGCAGTTCGTGCAGGGCCACGTCGGCCTGTCCTGGCTGGCCGACCTGCTGGTCGGGCAGTACGGCCTGTGGACCATGGGCATGACCTACGCGCTGGCGCTGATCCTGCCCATCGTCACCACCTTCTTCATCGCCTTCGGCCTGCTGGAAGACTCCGGCTACTTCGCACGGCTGTCGGTGCTGGCCAACCGCCTGTTCAAACTCATCGGCCTGAACGGCCGCGCGGTGCTGCCGATGGTGCTGGGGCTCGGCTGCGTGACCATGGCCACACTCACCACGCGCATCCTGCACAGCCCGCGCGAGCGCCTCATCACCATTTTTCTCATGGCGCTGGCGATTCCCTGCTCGGCGCAGCTGGGGGTGGTGCTCGGCCTTCTGGGTGGCATTTCGTTCTCGGCGCTGTTGATCTGGGTGGTATCGATGTTTGCCGTGCTGATGCTGGCGGGCTTTCTGGCCGCCAGGCTGATTCCCGGCCGGCGCATCCCGCTGGTGACCGAAATGCCGCCCATCCGGCTGCCGCTGCTGGGCAACGTCGCCAAGAAAACCATCGGGCGCCTGAAGTGGTATCTGATCGAGGTCATCCCGCTGTTCCTGCTCGGCACCCTCATCATGTTCCTGCTGGACCAGTTCGGTGCGCTACCGGCCATCATCCGCGCCGGCGAACCGCTGGTGTCGGGCTGGCTGGGGCTGCCGAAGGAGGCCAGCGCCGCCTTCGTGATGGGTTTCCTGCGACGCGATTTCGGCGCCACCGGCCTGTTTGCGCTGAGCCACCAGTTGTCGCCCATCCAGGCGGTGGTCGGCATGGTCACCATTACCCTATTCGTGCCGTGCATCGCCAGCGTGATGATGATCGTGAAGGAACAGGGCCTCAAAATCGCCGCTGCCATGCTGGCGCTCATCATTCCCTTCGCCTTCCTGGTCGGCGGCGTGCTGAACCATCTGTTGCGCGCGGTGTGGGGGGCAGGTGCATGAGCATCGACCACGCCTCCCGCGTGCCGCTCGGCTTTCTGCTGCCCGGTGCCCAGGCGCGCGTCGACGCCCTCGACGACAGAATCGACCCCACCCAGCGCGAACAGCTGGTGGCCTACGGCCTCGCGCCCAACCGCCCGCTAGTCATGCTGCAGCAGCGCCCGATGACCATCGTGATGGTCGACGAGGTCGAACTCGCGCTAGAAGACAGCGTGGCGCGCCACGTGTGGGTGACCCGGCGATGACCCGCCCCGCATGTTTCATCCCCGCGCGCGTCCCCGCACAGTGCGGCTTTTTCAACCCATCTCTCGCCAGCCAGCGTGTCGCCAGCCAGCTTGATCGAAATATCCAGTCAAACTGAAAGGAAACACCATGGCTGTCAAACCCACCGCGAGCCTGGCTGCGCTCGCCGCCGCATTGCTCGCCCTGCCCGCGCAGGCCGACGAAAATCTGCTGGGCTACGTGTCCGGCGCTGAAACGCTGCCGCAGGGCGCGAGCGAGGCGTATCTCTTCGTCACCCGGCGCTGGGACAAGGACCAGGGCGAATACACCGCCTACGACACCGAAGTGGAATACGAATACGGCGTGACCCACCGCCTCACCGCCACCCTCGCCCTGAAGGGGCAGTCCATCGACACCGACGGGCTGGTGATCGACGGCTATCTGCCGGGCGCCGAGCGCTACGGCCTCAAGCCCTCGGGCGTCGAGGCCAGGCTCAAGTACAACTTCCTCTCCGCGGCCAAGGACGCAGTGGGCCTGTCGGGCACCTTCACGCTGAAGCAGAACTGGCTCGATCCCCATTCCGGCAAGGACAAGGACACCACCAAGGCCGATTTCTCGCTGCAGCTGCAGAAACTGCTGCTGGACGACCAGCTCACCCTGGTCGCCAACACCGGCATCGAAGCCACCTACGCCAAGCGCGCCCCGCTCGACGCCGCCACCCAGGCGAGTGCAGACGCCGCCATGCAGGCGCTGACCGGCGATCCGGCGGCCAGCTTCGAGTGGCCGACCGAGCCGGAGATGGAGATCGAGTTCAAGCTCGGTGCGGGCGCCTCCTACCGTTTCGCGCCCAACTGGTCGATCGGCGCCGAAACCCTGTACGCGACCGAATTCGAAACCGAAGTCGGACAGGAGCGCTGGAGCTGGTTCGCCGGCCCCTCGATCCATTACGGCGGCGAGAAATGGTGGGCCACGCTGACCTGGTTCGAGCAGCTGGCCGGCGGCAAGGAGCAGTACATCAACCAGGCCGACGACAAGCTGCACCTGATCGAGAAAACCAGGCACGAGCTGCGCTTCAAGCTCGGCTACAACTTCTGAGGACGCGGCCATGCAACACCCCCCTGCCTGGCTGATCGCCCCGGCGCTCGCCTCCTTCGTCGCGGCGCCGGCCTTTGCGGTGCAGTACCTCGACATCGGTCAGGCGCAGAAGCTGTTCTTCCCGCAGGCCGACAGCTTCACGGCCGTGCCGCTGCTGCTCACGGGCGAGCAGAAAACCTTTGTCGAAAAAGCCGCCGGCGTGCGCATGCGCTATGCCCGGCAGCCGGTCTGGAAAGTGTCCGAAAACGGCACGCACCTCGGCTGGGTGGCGCAGGACGAGGTGTACGGCAAGCACGAGTTCATCACCTATGCCGTCGCGCTCGACGCCGCCGGCGCGGTGCGCGGCGTGGAAATCCTGGACTACCGCGAAACCCATGGCCGCGAGGTGCGCAACCCCAACTGGCGCGCGCAGTTCAACGGCAAGACGCACGGCGCGCCGCTCAGGCTGGACAATGACATCCAGAACATCAGCGGCGCCACGCTGTCGTGCAAGCACCTCAGCGAGGGGGTGCGGCGCATCCTCGCGCTGCACGCCGCCGCGCTGAAATGAGCCGTGCCGTCCGCGCCCCTTCCGCACCGGGCGGCCACGCCATTAAACGCGCGCGCCCGCTCCTCGGCACGCTGGTGGAAATCGGCGCCCACGGCGCGTCGGCGCAGGCGGTCGACGCAGCCATCGACCAGGCCTTCGCGGCGGTGCAGGCGATCCACGAGCTGATGAGCTACCACGATCCCGCCTCCGACGTGTCGCGCCTCAACCGCGCAGGCGCGGGCTGCGTCACGGTGCATCCGCACACCTGGGCCGTGCTCGCGCTCGCCCGCGACGTGGCCGAGGCGAGCGACGGGCGCTTCGACATCAGCATCGCGCCGGAACTGGTGCGGCACGGCTACCTGCCGCGTCACGCAGGGTTCGCGCAGCCGGCGCCGGAGGCCAACTGGCAGCACATCGAGCTCCTGCCTGGCGACCGCGTGCGGTTGGCCCGAACGCTGCATCTCGACCTCGGCGGCATCGCCAAGGGCTACGCGGTGGACTGCGCGATCCGCGCGCTGCGGGACGCCGGTATGGACGCCGGCCGGGTCAACGCCGGCGGCGACCTGCGGCTGTTCGGCGCCGCCGAGGAAGCAATCCACGTCCGCCACCCGCACGCGGCGACCCGCCTGCTGCCGCTGTGCCGGTTGAGCGACGGCGCCGTCGCCACCTCGGCCACCTATTACGCCGGTCGTCTGATGGACGGCCGCGCAGTGTCTCCGCTGATCGACGCCGCCACCCGCCGGCCCTGCGCCGGCGGACGCAGCGTGAGCGTGCTGGCCGGGCGCTGCGCCGTCGCCGACGCGCTCACCAAGGTGGTGTACGCCGACCCCGAGGCCGCGCTTTCCGCACTGCGGCATTTCGGCGCCCACGCCGTCGTGCTCGACGCCGACTCGGACACGCCCGGCCACTGCCGAGCGCGCGCGTCCGCCCCCGGCGGCTGGCACGACCTGGCCCTGACCGGTCCGGAGGCGATTGCCGCATGACGCGCCATCCCCAGCCCATCCGTCTGGGCGCCCGCCACAAACGCACGCTGTACGCGGTCTTCCTCGCCCTGTGGGGGTCGGGGGCGCTGTGGCTGCTGTTTCATTACTTCCTGCGCGTGGCGGGCGAATTTGGCGACGCCGCCCATCCGCTGGAAGCCTGGTGGCTGCGCCTGCACGGTCTCGCAGGCTTCGCCGCGCTGGTGACCGTCGGCACGGTGCTGCCCGTCCACGCCCGCCGCGCCTGGCAGCTCGACAGGAACCGCCGCTCCGGCCTGGCCATGAAGGCCTGCCTGCTGTGGCTCGCCGCCACCGGCTACTCACTGTACTACTTCGCCTCCGAAGCCAACGAAGCCTGGCTGCCGCTCGCGCACTGGGTCGCCGGGCTCGCGCTGCCGCTGGCCGGGCTGCTCCACGTCCGCCTCGGCCGCCGCCGCGCGCCGCGCGCGCCGCCCCGGAGGCAAGCCGCGCACGGCGCCTGATTTTCAACCTGCCAGCCACGGGCGTCCGCCCCAGCCAGCCCTTTTTCAAACGAACGAAAGGGAATCACCATGAAGTACCCATTGATCCGCACCGCGCTCGCCGCGGCCGTCCTGTCGACCCTGAATCCGCCGGCGCTCGCCGACACCGGCATGGAGACGCGCCTGCAGGCGATGGAAGCCCGCCTCAACCTGCTCGAAGCCGAAAATCAGGCGCTCAAGGGCCAGCTCAAGCGCACCGAGCAACAGGTCGCCGCGACCAGCGAGCAGGTGGAAAAAGCCGCATCCACCGGCGCAGCGTCGTGGGCGGAAAACACCCGCATCGGCGGCTACGGCGAGCTGCACTACAACAACCTCGACGGCGAAGGCGGCGCGACCGACAAGGACGAGTTCGACCTGCACCGCTTCGTGCTGTTCTTCGGCCACACCTTCAACGAACGCACCCGCTTCTTCTCGGAAGTGGAGGTCGAGCACAGCATCGCCGGCGAAGGCAAGAAGGGTGAGATCGAGCTCGAACAGGCCTACGTCGAATTCGACCTCAACGCCGACCATCGCGCCCGCGCCGGCCTGTTCCTGCTCCCGGTCGGCCTCCTCAACGAGACGCACGAGCCGCCGACCTTCTACGGCGTGGAGCGCAACCCGATCGAGAAGGACATCATTCCCGCCACCTGGTGGGCGGGCGGCGCGGCGCTCTCCGGGCAACTGGGCGCGGGCTTCGGCTACGACCTCGCCATCCACGAGGGTCTGGCCACCACTGCGGCGAAGAGCTACAAGCCGCGCGACGGGCGCCAGAAAACCAGCGAGGCCCGGGCCGACAACCTCGCCTATACCGCCCGCCTGAAATGGACCGGCCTGCCCGGCGTCGAGCTCGGCGGCACCATCCAGCACCAGAGCGACATCACCCAGGGCCTCGACGCCAGCGCCGGCAGCGCCAATCTCTACGAATTGCATGGCGTCGTGAGCAAGGGCCCGTTCGGCCTCAAGGCGCTGTACGCGCAGTGGGATCTGGACGGCAGCGGCCCGGCGTCGATCGGCGCCGACAAGCAGCTGGGCTGGTACATCGAGCCTTCGCTCAGGCTGTCCGCGCAGTGGGGCGTGTTCGCCCGCTACAACGAGTGGGACAACAAGGCAGGCGACGCCGCCGGCAGCAAGAAGAAGCAGATCGACGCCGGCGTGAATTACTGGCCGCACCCTGACGTGGTGATCAAGGCCGATTACCAGAAACAGGACAACGACGACGGCAAGAACCAGAGCGGCTTCAACCTGGGCGTCGGCTATCAGTTCTGAGCCGACCCCCGCATCGCCGGGCAGCAGCCCGGCGTGACCGAAACCCGATTGCGCGGCGCGCAATCGGGGCACTCGGAACAAACACGATTCGAACCGCTTTTATTGATGGGAAACTCAACCACCTGGGTTTCCCATCAATAACAAGCCGCTTATTCCGAAACGGCTTGCGGCATGGCGCCGATCGCGCTCCCCAGGATATTTCGTTTAGGATCAATACCTCCCCGACCCGGCGTGAGTACCGCCTCAGCGCACGCCTTTCCAGCCCCATCGCGGCAGAAAAAATGATGCAAATCGATCAAACGAAGAGATTGGCCGACCTCTCCGGCGCGGTTCACTGCTCCCGGCATGCGCTGCCCCATCCCCATGAAGTGCTCGACATCGCCATCTGCCGCCGCTTCGGCGTGGAATACCAGCCCCTGGTGGACCTGCGCTCGGAGGCCATCGTCGGCTACGAAGCCCTGGCGCGCTTCTATCGCGCCGACGGCGAAGCGGTGCCGCCGAACCTGATGTTCGAGGCGCTGCACGAGAACCCCTTGCTGCTGCTCCACGTGGAGTTCGAGACGAAGCGGCTTCAGCTCGCGCATGCGCCCGAGGCGCCCCACCTGTTCGTCAACCTGGACCCCGACAGCTTCCACGTCGGCGAAGGGGTCCGGCACAACCTGTTCGTGGACCTGTTCCGCCGCCACCGGAAGCAGTCCCCCAGCCAGCAGCTCACCGTCGAGGTCACCGAGAACCTTTCGATTCAGGACTTGCAGCGCTCGCAGGAAATGATCAGCGTGCTCAAGGGCGCGGGGTTCGGCGTGGCACTCGACGACATGGGCGTGGCCGGCACCGTGGTGAGCTACGACACCCTGAGCGAATCGACGGAAGTGAAGTTCGACCGCTCCTGGCTGGCCAGGCGCACGCCCCGTCGCATCGATGCCCTGCAATGGTTTCTGGGGCTGTGCCGCGCCATGGAAGTGCGCACCGTGCTGGAGGGCATCGAAACGCCGGACGACCTGGCGTTCGCCCGCGCAGCCGGATTCGATTGGGTGCAGGGATTCCTGTTCCGCGAGCACTTCGTGCACTGGCAACCTGACCCTGCCTGATGGTTATTGATATTGACAACGATTCTCATTTGTATAGAATAGGCCTTGACTCAGTAGTGGAGTAGCCGCCATGTACGTCTGCCTTTGCCATAGCGTCACCGACTCGGACATCCGTCGACTCGTGCGGTCGGAAGGCATCTGCACGATGCGCGAGCTGAGCCGTCAGTCGGGGGTCGCCACCCAGTGCGGCAAGTGCGCCCGCTGCGCCAGGGACGTCCTGCGCGAGGCGGTCGACGAGGTGCGCTGCGAAGCGGCCTGCACCGGACTGATGGCGGCCTGACCGACCGCTTCCTTTCGCAATACCGCTCCCGAACGCCACACGGCGCTTGCTTTGTACGCCGAGCTTCCTAGAATGGCGGGTAATCCCGCATCGCCCTTTAGCCAATCAGTCGTCCAGCCACCGGCACGCTCGCGGGTTTCCTCAACGACCAGGAGAGCAGCATGAAAGGCGACAAGAAAGTCATCCAGTATCTGAACAAGGCCCTGACGGTGGAACTCACGGCCATCAACCAGTATTTCCTGCATGCCCGCATGTACAAGAACTGGGGGCTGACTGCGCTGGGCAAGCACGAATACGAGGAATCGATCGAGGAAATGAAACACGCCGACAAGCTGATCGAGCGCATCCTCTTTCTGGAAGGCCTGCCCAATCTGCAGGATCTCAACAAGCTGATGATCGGCGAGAACGTGGTCGAGTGCCTGAACTGCGACCTCAAGCTGGAACTCGGCGGCCGTACCTTGTACATAGAGGCCATCGCACATTGCGAGACGGTCAAGGACTATGTCTCGCGCGAGATCCTGGTCGGCATCCAGTCCGACACCGAAGAGCACATCGACTACCTCGAAACCCAGCTCGATCTGGTCAAGCGCATGGGCGAGCAGAACTACATGCAGACTGCCGCCGGGCCGATCGAAAGCTAAATGCGTCACGCGTACAATGAACGCCCCCGCTGTGGGGCGTTTTTATTTTTTCCGATGCACTTCGACCTCGACTGCCGCGCCTGCCCGCGCCTCGCCACCTTTCTGGACGAGGTGCGCGTCCGCCATCCCGATTATCACGCCCGCCCGGTGCCCGCCTTCGGCGACCCTGCGCCCGATCTGCTGATCGTCGGCCTCGCGCCCGGCATGCACGGCGCCAACCGCAGCGGGCGGCCCTTCACCGGGGACTACGCCGGCGTGCTGCTGTACGAAACCTTGCACAAGTTTGGCTACGCCAGCGCGCCGGCGTCCGTGTCGGTCGGCGATGGCCTTGTGCTCACCGGCTGCCGCATCACCAACGCGGTCAAATGCCTGCCGCCGGCCAACAAGCCGGAACCGGGCGAGATCCGCGAATGCAACCGCTATCTGGCCGCCGAACTGGATGCCCTGCCGGCACATGCCAGCATCCTGGCGCTGGGCCAGATCGCGCATCAGGCCGTCCTGCGCGCGCAGGGCCTCAAGCTCAAGGACTACCCCTTCGCCCACGCCAGCGACTACCGCCTGCCCGACGGCCGGCGCCTGGTCAGCAGCTACCACTGCTCCCGCTACAATACCCAGACGCGCCGCCTCACCCCGGAAATGTTCGCGGCGGTGTTTACACAGATTCAACGCAAGGAGTGACCATGCCCGTCGTCACCATCAAGCTCGCCGGCACGCTGACCCGCGAGCAGAAGCAGAAAGTCGCCGAGGAAATCACCGCCGCGCTGGAGCGCCACGCGGGCAAGCCGGCGTCGTACACCTACATCGCATTCGAGGAACTGCCGGACCAGAACTGGGCGATCGCCGGCAAGCTGCTCGACGAAGACTGAGCCTTGGCCGTCGACAAGGACTTTCTCGCCTCGCTGCCCACGCTTCCCGGCGTCTACCGCATGGTCGATGTGGCCGGCGCGGTGCTGTATGTCGGCAAGGCGAAGGACCTCAAGAAGCGCGTCTGCAGCTATTTCCAGAAAACCGATCAGAGCCCGCGCATCCGGCTGATGCTGAGAAGCGTCGACCACATCGACACCACGGTGACGCGCACCGAGGCCGAGGCGCTGCTGCTGGAAAACAACCTGATCAAGGGACTGAAGCCGCGCTTCAACATCCTGTTCCGCGACGACAAGTCCTACCCCTATCTGCTGCTGACCGGGCACCGCTTTCCGCGCCTCGCCTACTTCCGCGGCACGCCCAGGAAAAGCGACCAGGCGTTCGGCCCCTACCCCAATTCCTATGCGGTTCGCGAGAGCATCCAGCTCTTGCAGAAGGTGTTCCAGCTGCGCACCTGCGAGGACACCGTTTTTGCCAACCGCTCGCGTCCCTGCCTGCTGCACCAGATCAAGCGCTGCACCGCACCGTGCGTCAAGCGCATCACGCCGGAAACCTATGCGCGCGATGTCGATGCGGCCGCGCAACTGCTGCACGGCGAGGCCACCGCGCTGACCGAACACCTCACCGCGCAGATGAATGCCGCCGCCGAGGCGCTGGATTTCGAGACCGCCGCCTTCCTGCGCGATCGCCTGCGCATGCTGGCGACGGTGCGCGAGAAGCAGTTCGTCGACACCCCCTCTAGCGAAGCCGACGCCGACGTGGTCGCGGTGGCCGAAGCCGGCGGCGTGATCGCGGTCAACCTCACCATGATCCGCGGCGGGCGGCACCTCGGCGACCGCAGCTTCTTCCCCCAGCACGGCGAAGGCGCAACCCTGGCCGAGGCGCTGGAAGCCTTCATCGCCCAGCACTACCTCGACCACCCGATCCCGGCGCGCATCCTGGTGAGCGAAGCGATCGAGACTGATGCACTGGAGACGCTGCTTACCGAGCAGGCTGGCAAGAAGGTCAGCCTGTTGCACCGCGTCACCGGCGAACGCCGTGTCTGGATCGCCATGGCACAGGCCAACGCGCGGCTGTCGGCCGAGCGCCGCAGCACCGAGCGCGCCAACCAGTCGCAGCGGCTCGCCGCGCTCGCCGACACGCTCGACCTGCCGGGACTCAAGCGCATCGAATGCTTCGACATCTCCCACACCATGGGCGAGGCGACCGTCGCCTCCTGCGTGGTCTACGAAGGCGACGACCTGAAGAAATCCGACTACCGCCGCTACAACATCGCCGGCATCACCCCCGGCGACGACTACGCGGCGATGCGCGCCGCGCTCACCAAGCGCTTCCACAAGAGCGTCGAGGAAAACGGCGTGCTGCCCGACCTGCTCTTGATCGACGGTGGCAAGGGGCAGATTTCGAGCGCGGTCGAGGCGATGGCCGAGCTTGGCTTAGGTGAGGTTTTGCTGCTCGGCGTCGCCAAGGGCGAGGCGCGCAAGCCCGGCCTGGAAACCCTGATCTTCGCCGATGGCCGCGAATTGAAGCTCGCCAAGGACCATCCCGGCTTCCACCTGATCCAGCAGGTACGCGACGAGGCGCACCGCTTCGCCATCACCGGCCACCGTGCCAAACGCGGCAAGGCGCGCGTGCAATCGACCCTGGAAGACATCGCCGGCATCGGTCCCAAACGCCGCAAACAGCTGCTCGAACACTTCGGCGGCCTGCAGGGCGTGCGCAACGCCGGCGTCGACGCGCTTGCCAGCGTCAACGGTATCAGCCGAGAATTGGCGGAAACCATCTACAGCGCCCTCCATTAAATGCCGCTCAACCTCCCCAATCTGCTCACCTGGCTGCGCATCCTGTTCATTCCGCTGATGGCAGGCGTGTTCTACCTGCCCGACGGCTGGGTCACGCCATCCGAGGCCAATCTGCTGGCGGCAGCGTTTTTCGGGGTCGCGGCGCTGACCGACTGGCTCGACGGCTATCTGGCACGTGCCCTCGGCCAGACCTCGGCCTTCGGCGCCTTTCTCGACCCGGTGGCCGACAAGCTGATGGTCGCCGCCGCCCTGATCGTCCTGATCGATCTGGATCGTGTGGCACCGCTCATCGGACTCATCATCATCGGCCGCGAAATCACCATTTCTGCCCTGCGCGAGTGGATGGCCAAGGCAGGCAAGTCGGCCAGCGTCGCGGTATCCTTCGTCGGCAAGCTGAAAACCACGGCGCAGATGATCGCCATCGTGTTGCTGCTGTACTTCGCCCCCTTCGCCAGCCTGCCCATCGCGACCATCGGTACGCTGCTGATCTGGGTGGCCGCGCTGCTCACCCTGGTGTCGATGGCGTATTACCTCGTGATGGCAGCGCGCGCCCTGCAAAAATCTTCGCCGTGAGGTGTTGACAGAAAAAGACGAAATCTCCATAATGCGCAGCCTTCAACGCGGGAATAGCTCAGCTGGTAGAGCGCAACCTTGCCAAGGTTGAGGTCGGGAGTTCGAACCTCCTTTCCCGCTCCAGTATTCTGGGGAAAACAGATGGCGCAGTCCGGACGTTTTCCCCTTTTCGTTTAAGTGGTTTACCGCGACGGC
>JAJYXG010000124.1:0-53814 GCA_021791095.1 Pseudomonadota bacterium | reverse complement strand
CTTCAGCGCGTTGTTGAGCGGCAGCGTATCCCACTTCACCGCTTGCAACCGGTTCAGCCGCGCCTGGGTGAGGTTGGTCCGGTTTTTCAGGTCGATCACGTCGCCGGCAAAAACGTATTGCGCCTTGGCGTCGACATAGATCAGCTGACCGTCCAGATAGACCTCGAACAGGCCGCTATAAGGCGTTTTCGTCACCGAGGCGATGTTGGCGCCCGGGAATTGCTGCACCAGTGCCTTGCGGATAACGGACTCATTGGCCTGCGCGGCCGCGACGAACATCAGGGTAGCGGCCAGCGCAAGGCCGGAAAAACGACGTGCAAACTTCATGGGAACTCCAGAAAAAATTTCAGAAAAGATCAGGACATGGCTTCGCGCACCAGCGCCGCTTTCAGCGGCGGCAGATGGTCGACGACCCGCATCCCGGCATTGCGCAGCCACGCTGCACGGCTGTCTGCAAACAGATGGTGCAGGCCATGTGTGACAGCCTGCATACGCTGCACCGGCTCGGCGCGCTGGCGGGCATAGGCCTGGAGCACCCGCAGGTCGCCGCAATGCGTGCGGCGATGCTGGGCCAGCACCTCGACCAGCGCCTCGGCGTCGCCGAAGCCGAGGTTCACGCCCTGCCCCGCCAACGGATGCACGCCGTGCGCGGCGTCGCCGACCAGCGCGACGCCCGGCGCCACGGCAGCCTCCACCCGGATCAGCCGCAACGGGAACGCGGCCGCGGGGGTCAGCAGGCGCAATGCGCCCAGCCGGTCGCGGCCCGCCGCCCGCACCTTGTCGGTCAGCGCCGCCGCATCCAGTGCGACCAGTTCGTCGGCATGCGCCGTACCGGTTGACCAGACCATCGACATGCGGTTCCCCCCTGTCGGGGGATCTCGATGCCCCTCGGGGGGGCTCCAATCCGCTACGGGCTGAAGCCCGTGTGGAGTCGTATGCCCCGGCAAGGGCAGCCAGGCGAGGATGTCGCTGTCGAAGAACCACTGGAAGGCGGTGCCGCGGTGCGGGCGCTCGCATGCGAAATTGGCGACCACGCCGCTCTGGCCGTAGGGCGTCAACGTCGAAGCAAGTCCGGCCCATTCGCGGATGCGCGAGGCGGCGCCGTCGGCGCCGACGACGAGTTCGGTCTCCAGCGTCGTGCCGTCGGCGAGTGCGATCCGCGTCAACGATTCTTCCCTGACGATGGATTCGATCGCCGCCGGACAATGCAGCGCCACGTTGCCGTCGGCTTCGATTGCCTGCCACAGTGCATATTGCAGACGCCCGCTCTCGAGGATGGTCGCCAGATGCGACACGCCTGACGCATAGGCGTCGAGCCGCACGGCGCCTTGGGTGTCGCCCGCCACGTCCATGCGATACACCGGCTGGATGCGGCCGACGTCGAGGCGCTGCCAGGCGCCGATGCGTTCGAGGAAACGCTGGGGCGCCGGACTGATGGCGTAGATACGGGTATCCCAGACGTCGTCCGGCGCCTGGGGCGGGTGGCGCTCGATCAGCGCGACCCTGAGGCCCTGCCGGCCGAGCGCCAGTGCAGCGGCAGCGCCGACCAGTCCGGCGCCGACGATGACCACCTGAAAGCGTTCCGGCTTCATCCGCGCGCCCCGAAAATCATCCGCCGCGCGACAAAGCGTTTCAGCGGCGGCAGCACCTCCAGCGCCATCAGCCCGAGCCCGCGGGCGTGGCGCAGCGGAGGGATGTCGTTGGAGAACACGCGCACCAGAAAGTCGGTGAAGCCGACGCCGCCCAGCACGTCGGCCCGCCGTCCGCGCGCGTAGGCGGCCAGCATGGCAGCGCTGCCGATCTCGCCCGCCGGCGTGTCCCCGCACAATGCGGCCAGTTCCCAGGCATCGCGCAGGCCGATGTTGAAGCCCTGGCCTGCCACCGGGTGCAGCGTCTGCGCGGCATTGCCGATGCGCACCACGCGGTCGGCGGCCTCGCTGCCGGTCCAGGCGAGTTTCAGCGGGAAGGTCTTGCGCGGGCTGGCCTGCAGGAAAAGCCCCTGGCGCCCGCCGAAATGACGATACAGCGCAGCGAGAAATTCGTCGTCCGGCAACGCCGCAATACGCTGGGCGTCCGCGCTGCTGGCAGTCCATACCAGCGCATACGATCTTTCACGCGCTTCAGCGCGTAGAAAGTCGGAGTCCCCTTGTGGGGCGTAGCGGTCGTCTTTCGGCAGCAGGGCGGCGGGGCCTTCCGGGGTGAAGCGCTCGAACGCCTGGTTGCCGTGCGGTAGTTCAGTCTGCACCTCGCACACCACGGCCATCTGGTCGTAGTCGCGTTCGAATCTGGGGGGTGGGGCGGTTTCGCCGCGACCGCCGTCTGCCACCACCACCAGCGGCGCGGTCAGCGCACGGCCATCCGCCGTGTGCAAGGTGGCGCTCGCAGAGCCGGACTCGATGCGCGCCATCGCCACGCCGTATTCGACATCGATGCGCGATTCGGCCAAAGCCTGTTTCAGCGCTGCGGTCAGCACGGCATAAGGCAGCACGTAGCCCAATGCCGGCACCGCGACATCTTCCGCGGCCAGCCGCGCCACGCCGAGCGCGCCGCGCTGCGAAACATGAATGCGGGTGATCGGAGTGACGTCTTCAAGCCTGCTCCACACGCCGAGGCGATCGAGGATCAGCCGCGCGCCGTGCGACAGCGCCAGGGTGCGGGTGTCGGCACGGGCGTCGGCTGGCTGCGCTTCGAACACGCGGGCATTGACGCCCTGCTGCTGCAGCGCCAGCGCGCACACCGCGCCGACGGGGCCGGCGCCGACGATCAGGATATCGTTTACCCCTGCATCCATGCCTCGATCTCCGCCACCGTTTTCGGCGGCGTGGTCAGTACTTCGCATCCGCTTTCGGTTACCGCCACATCGTCCTCGATGCGGATGCCGATGTTCCACAAGGCCTTGGGCACGTCGTCCGCCGGACGAATGTACAGACCGGGCTCGACCGTCAGGGTCATCCCGGGCACCAGCGGCCGCCATTCGCCGTGCAGCTTGTATTCGCCGGCATCGTGCACGTCCATGCCCAGCCAGTGGCCGGTGCGGTGCATGTAGAAGCGGCTGTAGGCATTCGATTCGATCAGGCCGTCGACCTCGCCGTGGAGCAAACCGAGATCGACCATGCCCTGCGTCAGCACGCGCACCGCCGCTTCGTGCGGGGCGTTCCAGTGGCTGCCCGGGCGCACCGCGGCGATGGCCTCTGTCTGCGCGGCCAGCACCAGTTCGTAGGCGTCTTTCTGCGCCGCCGAAAAGCGGCCGTTCACCGGAAAGGTGCGGGTGATGTCGGCGGCATAGCTGCCGAATTCGGCCGCGGCGTCGATCAGCAGCAGCTCGCCGTCCTTGAGCGGCTTGTTGTTGAAGACGTAGTGCAGCACGCAGGCGTTGGCGCCGCTGGCGACGATGGAGGTATACGCCGGCGCCTCGGCGCCGCCGCGGCGGAAGGCGGACAGCAGCTCGGCCTCGATTTCGTATTCGTGGCCGCCCGGCCGGGTCGCGCGCATGGCGGCGCGATGCGCGCCGGTGGAGATCTCGGCAGCGCGGCGCATCAGCGCCAGTTCGTGACCGTCCTTGACGAGGCGCATCTCGTCCAGCCAGATACGCGCGTCCACCAATTTGTTCGGCGCATGCACGCCGCTGCGCGCCTTGCCCCGCACCGTGTTGAGCCAGCCCATCATCTGCGTGTCCCAGGCCATGTCGCGGCCGATGATGTAGGCGAGCGTCGGCTGATTCTCCAGCAGCCTGGGCAGCTCCGCATCGAGCGTGTCGAAGGAGAAGGCTTCGTCGAAGGCGAAGGTCTCGCGGGCCGCCGCCGGGCCATAGCGGAAGCCGTCCCAGATCTCCCGCTCTTCGTTGCGCTCACGGCAGAACAGGATGTGGCGCGGCTCCGCCCCGCCCACCAGCACCACCACCGCTTCCGGCTCGTTGAAGCCGGTCAGCCAGTAGAAATAGCTGTCGTGGCGGTAGGGATAGTGGGTGTCCCGGTTGCGCGGCACCTCCGGGGCGGTGGCGATGACCATCACGCCTTCGCCCATCTGCTCGAGGACCCGCTGACGGCGGGCAAGATAAATTGCGGAATCAGGCTGCATGGTGCTGTCTCAGTTCCTCGTCCAGGGCGGCGAGGCGTGCCGGTGTCCCCACATCGACCCAACGCCCGCCAAAATGTTCGCCGCTGACCCGTCCCGCGTCGATCGCCAGCCGCAGGAGTGGTGCGAGCGGGGCCTTCTCGCCTGCCGGGGTATGGGCGAACAGCGCCCGGTGATAGACGCCGATGCCGGCAAAGGTGAAGCGTGCCGGATGCGGCGTGAGCGGAATATCGGCGTTCGTCACCCGGCCGCCATCGAGCACGAAATCCCCATTCGGATGGTGCGACGGATTGTCGACCAGCACCAGGTGCGCCTGGTCGTGCCCGGCGGCGAGGCGTGCAAACGGCTCGGCCAGCTGGCCGAAATCGAATTCGCAGTAGATGTCGCCGTTCACCACAGGGAATACATCCTCTTCAATCAGCGGCAGTGCGGTGGCGATGCCGCCCGCGGTTTCCAGCGCGCTGATCTCGCGCGAATACTCGATCGACACGCCGAAGGCGGCGCCGTTCCCCAACGCGTCCTCGATCTGCTGCCCGAGATGGGCATGGTTGATGACGATATGGCTGAAGCCCGCCGCGCGCAGGCGCTCGATATGCCAGACGATGAGCGGTTTTCCGCCAACCGGAAGCAGGGGTTTCGGCGTGCGATCGGTAAGCGGGCGCATGCGCTCGCCACGCCCGGCGGCAAGAATCATCGCCGTGGCCCGGATCAAAACGTATACCCCGCCTGCGGCTGCCTGTCCTGCAGCGCGTCGAGCAGGAACAGCAGCGGCTTCAGCTCATCGTAGCGCTCGCACACCTTGCGCAGGTAGTGCATCACCAGCGGCATGTCCTTGAGATACCCGTCCTTGCCATCGCGGTGATACAGACGGGCGAAAATGCCGAGCACCTTGATGTGGCGCTGTGCGCCCATCCATTCGAAGTCGCGCCAGAACGCGCCGAAATCCTCGCGCACCGGCAAGCGGACGGCGCGCGCCTTTTCCCAGTAGCGGATCACCCAGTCGAGCTGCTGCTCCTCGTCCCACTGGATGTAGGCGTCGCGGTAGATCGAGGCGAGGTCGTAGGTGATGGGGCCATACACCGCGTCCTGGAAGTCGAGAATGCCGGGGTTGGGGTCGGAGACCATCAAATTGCGTGAATGCCAGTCGCGGTGCACGTACACCTGCGGCTGCGCCAGGTTGTTGGCCAGGATGCGTTCGAACACGGTATCGAGGATGGCCTTCTGCTCGTCCTTCATCGCGACGCCGAGATGCTTCGCCACGTACCACTCGGGGAACAGCATCAGCTCGCGGGTCAGCAGCGCACGGTCGTAGTCCGGCAGCACGCCGGGCCGGCTCGCCTGCTGGATGCGGATCAGCGCGTCGTTCGACGCCAGGTAGAGCTCGCGCGCAAGGGCTTGATTTGACGTGGCTTCGGTGAGCGCAGACAGATAAGTGGTATTGCCCAGATCGGTCAGCAGCAGAAAGCCCTGCTCCAGATCCTGCGCCAGCACTTTTGGCACATGCACGCCGGCATCGCCAAACAGCCGGGCGACGGCAATAAACGGTCGGCAATCCTCGTGCGCCGGCGGCGCGTCCATCACGATATAATCGCGGCCTTTGGCAGTGACGCGAAAATAACGGCGAAAGCTGGCGTCCGCCGACGCCGGGGCGATGTCGAGCGACTCGCCCCCCAGCTGTCGGGCGGCCCAGTCCTGTAATGCTTGCAAACGTTCCACTGCCACACTGCTCCGAATAACGAACTTCCGGATTTTACATCGCTTGTCCATCTTGCCCGGCTTTACGCTCGTAGCGCTGCTTCTGACCGTCCATTCGGCGGCCGCGGACGGGTTCGCGCTGAAAAAGGACATCGAGCTGAAAGGCTCTGCCGTGGCCGGCAAGGAAGGGCCGCTGTTCCTGACGGCCGACCGCATCGAATCGAACGCGCCCGGAATCATCGAAGCCAGTGGCCGGGTGGAAGCCCGGCAGGCCGGACAGAATTTCTTCGCTGACTGGATGCTCTACGACACCACGCTGAACGAAGTGCAGGCACGTGGTCAGGTAAGGCTGGAACAGCCCGCGCTGCTGGTCGAGGGCGATTCGCTCAAGCTCAACCTCAACGATTACAGCGGCGAACTCACCCAACCGGTTTATCAGTTCACGGCGCAGCCGGGGCGCGGCGATGCAAGTCGCATCGATTTCATCGACAAAAACAACTACACGCTGCAGGACGCCACTTACACAACCTGCCCGGTCGACAACGACGACTGGTTCCTCAAGGTGCGCGACCTCGACATCGACAAGACCCGGAACGTGGGCACTGCGCACAATGCGTCGCTGCACTTTCTCGGCGTACCCATCCTGTATACGCCGTGGATGAATTTCCCGCTCGACAATGCACGCAAAACCGGGGTTCTGGCGCCCACCATTGGCACCACCGAGCGCAGCGGTCTCGACATCCTGGTGCCCTACTATCTCAACCTCGCACCCAATTACGACGCCACGCTGTATCCCCGCCTGCTGTCCAAGCGCGGGATACAGCTGGGTGGCGAGTTTCGCTACCTGCTGAACGACCTGCGCGGCGAAAACCGTCTCGAATACCTGCCCAACGACAACGAGGTCGACCGTTCACGCTGGAGCGTCTCACTCAACAACACCTATCGCCTGAACGCGAACACCTACGCCGGCATGCTGTACAGCCGGGTGTCCGACGACGATTACTTCCGCGACCTGTCCAACCTGATTTCCATCACGTCGATCAGCCATCTCAATCGCGAAGCCTGGGTGAGCACGCAGCACGCCCACTGGAATGCCGAACTGCGGGCGCAAAGCTTCCAGACACTGCAGGATTCCACCGCCGCCCCGATTGCCGAGCCCTACGCGCGATTGCCGCATGCCCGGCTGGGGGTGGCGCGAAGTCTGGGCTACGGACTGGAATTCCGGCTGGAAAGCGAGGCCACCCGCTTTGCCCATCCCACCCAGACCGAAGGCACCCGCGTGCTGGCCTACCCCACGCTGCGCCTGCCGCTCACCAGCTCGTTCGGCTTTCTGACCCCGCAAATCGGCTGGCACAGCAGCTATTACGCGCTGGACGACAGCGTGGCCGAGCAGCGCATCACGCGCAACCTGCCCATCTTCAGTCTCGACAGCGGCGTCTATATGGATCGTCCGTTCCGCTTTGCCGGCCGCGACTACGAGCAAACGCTCGAGCCACGCGCCTATTACGTGTTCGCGCCCTACCGCGACCAGGATGCGATTCCGGTATTCGACACCGCCCTGCTGGATTTCAGCTATGCGCAGATGTTCACCGAAAACCAGTTCATCGGCGGCGATCGCATCAACGACGCGAACCAGCTGACGCTTGCGGTCACCAGCCGCTTCATCGAAGCTGCTAGCGGTCTGGAACGCCTGCAGGTCACGCTCGGCCAGCGCTATTATTTCAGTACCCAGCAGGTCACCCTGCCCGGTGTTGAGCCACGCACCACCGATGCCACCGACCTGCTCCTCGCCGTCAGCGGACAGATCACACGCGACTGGCGCATCGATACCGCCTGGCAGTTCGACACCCAGAACGGCGCCACCATCCGCCAGAATCTCGGTGCATCCTACCGCCCCGGCCCCGGCCGCGCGGTGAACTTAGGCTACCGTTTCATTGACCAAACCAGCGAGCAGATCGACCTGTCCGCGCAGTGGCCGCTCGGCAAGCGCTGGTACGGCATGTTCCGCTACAACTACTCGATCCAGGACAACAAACTGGTCGAAGGTCTGGCGGGGCTTGAATACAATGGCGGCTGCTGGGTGATACGCGGCGTGTTCCAGCGCCTTGCCACCAAGGAAAATCAGTCCACCGATGCGTTGTTCTTCCAGCTGGAGTTGAACGGGATGGGACGCCTTGGTTCCAACCCGCTCGACGTTTTGAAACAAAGTGTTCCCGGATACAGGCCAAGCAATGAAATTTTTTGAACGCTCTGAATGGCGCCGCCCGCAGTGGGCACTGGCGCTGCTGATCGCCGCATCGACCCTGTTGCCGGTGCACGCCGCCGTACAGCCGCTCGATCACATCGTCGCCATCGTCAACGACGAAATCATTACGCGCCAGGAACTCGCCAAGCGTTATCAGGAAGTGGTGCAGAATCTGTCGCGCCAGAACACCCCGCTGCCGCCACGCGAGGCGCTGGAAAAACAGCTGCTCGAACGCATGGTCACCGAACTGGCACTGCAGCAGCATGCACGCACCACCGGCGTTCGGGTCGACCCGGCGCAGATCGAACGCGCGCTGCAACGCATTGCCGCACAAAACAAGCTCGATATGGCCGGCCTCGCGGAGGCACTGGAGAAAACCGGCCAAACGATCGACAGCATGCGCGCCACCATCCGCAACGAACTCCTCATTGCCCGCGCCCGCGAGCGCGATGTCGACAACCGCATCTCGGTCAGCGATGCCGAGATCGAAGGCTATCTGCAAACGCAGGTGCAGCAGGGCGTGGAGACGGAATACAACTTCGCCCACATCCTCGTCACCGTACCGGAAAGCGCCTCGCCCGAGCAGATCCAGGCGCGCCGCGCGCGTGCCGAGGACATCCTCGCCCAGCTCGCTGCGGGCGCCGATTTCGCCCAGCTGTCGGCCAGCCACTCCGATGCCCCCAACGCCCTGCAGGGCGGTGCCTTCGGCTGGCGCGCCAGCGGCAAGATGCCGGCGCTGTTTTCCGACGCCTTGAAGCCGCTGCAGCCCGGCCATGTCAGCCCCGTGCTGAGAAGCAGCAACGGTTTCCACATCCTCAAGCTCGTCGACAAGCGCGGGCTCGATGCAACTCTCAGCGTCACCCAGACGCATGCGCGCCACATCCTCATCAAGACCAACGAGCTCACCTCGGAGTCCGACGCCCGCAACCGCCTACTGCAACTGAAGGAGCGCGTCGACAACGGCGTGAAGTTCGACGAGTTGGCACGCCTGCATTCCGAGGATGCCAGCGCCTCAAAGGGCGGCGACCTCGGCTGGATCAACCCCGGCGATACCGTGCCCGACTTCGAGAAGGCGATGAACGCCCTGCAGCCGGGCGAGGTCAGCGCGCCCATCCAGTCGCCTTTCGGCTGGCACCTGATCCAGGTGCTGGAACGCCGCGATCAGGACGTCACCCAGGAACGGCAGAAACTGCTGGCGCGCCAGGCCATCCGCGAGCGCAAGGCCGAAGAGGCCTTCCAGGACTGGGTGCGGCAGATTCGCGATTCGGCCTACGTCGAGCTGCGTCCGATCGATTGATACCCCTGTTGGGTGAGTGAAGCCGTGACTGCGCCCGTCCTCGCCCTGACCGCCGGAGAACCCGCCGGCATCGGCCCCGACCTCTGCATCGCGCTGTCGCAACAGGCGCTGCCATGCCACCTGTCGGTGCTCGGCGATGTCGACGTGCTGCGCGACCGTGCCGACCGGCTCGGCATCGCGGTCGATTTCATCACGTCCGACGCCATTCCCGTGCACCGCGCCGGCGCGCTGCATGTGCGCCACATTCCGGTCGCCGCCCCGGTCACTGCGGGCACGCTCGATGCCGGCAACAGCGCCCATGTGCTGGCCCTGCTCGACGCCGCGTTGAAGGGCTGCCTGAACGGGTCGTACCACGCCATGGTCACCGCCCCGGTGCACAAGGGCATCATCAACGATGCCGGTTTTCCCTTCACCGGCCACACCGAATACCTGGCCGACCACAGCGGCACGAAGCGGGTCGTGATGATGCTCGCCGGCGGCGGCCTGCGCGTCGCGCTCGCCACCACCCACCTGCCGCTGCGCGAGGTGGCCGACGCCATCACGCCCGCGCTGCTCGATGAAGTGATCCGCATCCTCCATGCCGACCTGCAAGGCAAATTCGGCGTCATTCGGCCGCGCATCCTGGTGGCCGGCCTCAACCCGCACGCCGGCGAATCCGGCCACCTGGGGCACGAGGAGATCGACATCATCGAACCCGCGCTCGACCGGCTGCGCGGCGAGGGCATGGACCTGGTCGGCCCGCTGCCCGCCGACACCCTTTTCTCGCGCATCCGCCACGATCCCTGTGACGCCGTGCTGGCGATGTATCACGATCAGGGCCTGCCCGTGCTCAAGTACGCCAGCTTCGGCGCCGGCGTGAACATCACGCTGGGCCTCCCCTTCATCCGCACCTCGGTCGACCACGGCACCGCGCTCGACCTCGCCGGAACCGGGCGCGCGGAAGTGGGCAGCCTGCTGACGGCAATCGACGTGGCGATGAAGATGGCGGCGAAGCAGGAGCAGGGCGCTGGCCGCTAGCATGCATACGCCCCGCAAGCGCTTCGGCCAGAATTTCCTGATCGACGACGGCATCATCCATGCCATCGTCAACGCCGTTCACCCGCAGGCAGGCGAAACCGTCATCGAAATCGGTCCCGGGCTCGGCGCACTCACCAAGCCCCTGCTCGAGCGGCTGCCGCATCTGCACGCCGTCGAACTAGACCGCGACATCGTCACGCGCCTGCAACGGTCCTGGCCGGCCGAGCGCCTCACCGTGCACAGCTGCGATGCGCTGAAATTCGATTTCGGCGCACTGGGCCACGACCTGCGCATCATTGGCAACCTGCCCTACAACATTTCCACGCCGCTGCTGTTTCATCTGATGGAGTTTGCCGCGCACATCCGCGACATGACCTTCATGCTGCAGAAGGAAGTCGTCGAACGCATGGTCGCCGAGCCGTCCACACCCGATTACGGGCGGCTGTCGATCATGCTGCAGCGCCGCTTTCATCTGGAATGGCTGCTCGACGTGCCGCCCACCGCCTTCAACCCGCCGCCCAAGGTCGATTCGGCGGTGGTGCGGCTGATTCCCAAGACGCCTTCCGAGATCGTCGCGCTCGACGAGGCGCTGTTCGCGCGGGTGGTCGCCGCCGCATTTTCGCAGCGCCGCAAGACCCTGAAGAACACCCTCGGCAGCCTGATGAAGCCCGAGGATTTCACCGCGCTCGGCATCGACGCCGGCAAGCGTGCGGAAGCACTCGCCGTCGCCGACTATGAGGCCATCACCCGACACCTCGCCCGCTTGAGCGCTCCGCAGGGATAAGCCTCAATCCGCCAGGAAGGGGTAGTCGGTATAGCCCTGCGCTTCGCCCGTGTAGAACGTCGCGAAATCGGGCGGATTGAGCGGCGCACCGCGACGGAATCGCTCGACCAGATCGGGGTTGGCCAAGAGCAGCCGGCCGAATGCGATCGCATCGGCCGCGCCGGAGGTCACCGCCTGCTGCGCCGTGTCGAAGTCGTAGCCGTTGTTGCGGATGAGATTGCCCGCATACAACGCGCGCATCCGGCCGTAATCGAACGGCACCCACTGTTCCGGCGGCGCGCCGCCGGTTCCCTGCAGCACGTCGAGGAAGGCCAGCTTCAGCGGATTCAGCCGGGTGACCACGTAATCGAATGTCTCCTGCGGATGCTCGTCGCGGATATCGTTGAACGTCGTCACCGGCGACAGCCGCAGGCCGACGCGCTCGTTGCCAATGGCAGCGCACACCGCCTCCATCACCTCCAGCAGCAGGCGCGCGCGGTTTTCCTTGCTGCCGCCGTAGGCATCGGTGCGGTGGTTGGTCGATGACCGCAGGAACTGGTCCAGCAGGTAGCCGTTGCCGGCATGGATTTCCACGCCGTCGAAACCCGCCGCCATCGCATTGCGCGCGGCCTGGGCATAGCTCGCGACAAGACCGGGAATTTCCGACAGATCGAGCGCGCGCGGCGTCACGTAATCCTGCATGCCCTGACCGGTGAACACCTGGCCGGCCGGGCGGATCGCCGAAGGCGCGACCGGCAGCACGCCGCCCGGCTGCAAGCCAGGATGCGAAATCCGCCCCACATGCCACAGTTGCAGCGCGATCCTGCCGCCGGCGCCATGCACCGCTTCGGTCACCCGCTTCCAGCCGGCAATCTGCTCGGGCGTGTGAATGCCGGGCGTGCGCGGATAGCCGTGGCCTTCGGCACAGATCGGCGTTGCCTCGGTCAGGATCAGTCCCGCCGACGCGCGCTGGCGATAGTAGTCGGCGACCAGCGGCGTCGGCACGTTGCCGGCCCCGGCCCGGTTGCGCGTCAGGGAAGACATCACCACGCGGTTGGCAAGGTCGATGGCGCCAAAGCGCGCAGGTGAGAAAAGGTCGATCATGTTGTTTCTTCCGTTTGAACGCTGCGGGAAGGTGCTTAATGCTGTCGTGAGGCCCCGGTTTGGATGCACAAGTTCCGGTGCCCACCCCGGTTCAACCCTGCTTCCGTCAATGCACGCCGACAGCGGGATTTACTTGCGGCCCCGAATCTGGCGACAATCCCGCATCCGCTGAATACCGGCCCTCGGCCAAGGAATGGATAGATGATCGAAAATCAGGAACGTTTCAGTCGGGCATTGGCACTGTTCGATGCCGCCAACGCGGAAGACTCCAATCTCGAAGAAGGCCAGCCGAAGGAGCTGCTTTACGGCCGGCGCATGTCGGACATGATCGGCCGCTTTGCACCGGACGCCTCCGAAGCCGCGCAGCTTGCGGTGCGCGCCCAGCACATCCAGCGCTGGAAGGTGCCGCGCAGCCAGTATCCGATGACCAAGGAGGGCTATCACGCGTGGCGCACCGGGCTTTACACGTTTCACGCAGACACTGCGAGTAAGCTGATGCGACAGGCCGGGTATGACGACGCGATGATCGAGCGCGTGAAGAAGGCGGTGGGCAAGCGCGGCATCAAGAGCAATCCGGAAACGCAGATGCTGGAGGATGTCGCCAGCCTGGTCTTCATCGAGCACTACATGCTGGCTTTTGCCCAGACCAAGCCCGACTACGACGAGGCGAAGTGGCTGGAAATCATCCGCAAGACGTGGAAGAAGATGTCGAAGAACGCCCAGGCCTTTGCCCTGTCCGGCAAGCTCAAGCTGCCGGAGCCCCTGGTGCCGCTGATCACCAAGGCGATCAGTTAATAGCAGCGGCGCGGGCGGAGGGTCTTCACTCCGCCCATTCCTTCACCCAGCCCGCGGTTCCCTTCTGGATGAACTCGATCGGGTAGCCGTCCGGGTCCTCGATGAACGCGATCACCGTCGTGCCGTGCGACATCGGCCCGGCCGGACGCAGGATCTTGCAGCCTTTGGCCGCGGCGGCGTCGCACGCGGCATAGGCATCGTCGACCTCGATTGCGATGTGGCCGTAGCCGCTGCCAACTTCGTATTTGTCCACGCCCCAGTTGTAGGTCAGCTCGAGCGCCGCCGCGCGGTCTTCGGTGTCGTAGCCGACGAAGGCGAGAGTGAACTTGCCGCCGGGGTAATCCTTGCGGCGCAGCAGTTTCATGCCGAGAACGTTGGTGTAGAAATCGATCGAACGGTCGAGATTGCCTACCCGCAGCATGGTATGAAGAATGCGCATGATGTTTACACCCGAAACAAGGAATGGCTCATTGTGCGCAACTCGGTGCGTCGCGCAAGTGCATCGGGGCACAATTCGGCGACCTGCGCCCAGAAGCGTGGGGAGTGGTCGAGGTGGACGAGATGGGCGAGTTCGTGCGCGGCGACGTAGTCGATCAGTGTGAGCGGCGCCTGCACCAGCCGCCAGTTGAGCCGCACATGACCGCGCCGGGTGCAGCTGCCCCATTGCGTCTGCGCGTCGGAGAGCGCGAAGCGGGTGGGCGCGCGACCGAGCCGCTGTGCGATGCGTGCGAGCCGCCAGGCCAGCAGGCGTTCGGCACGGTCCTGCAGCCAGCTGCGGATCAGCGCGCTGGTATCGGCATTGTGCGGGGCGTGGACGTGCAGCCTGTCGCCATGGCGTCGCACCTCGCTGAACAGGGAAGGGCGGATGTCGAGCGTGAGGGTGCGGCCGAGATAGCGCACCTCCGCCAGTGAGGCCGGATCGGGCTGGGGTGCACGTGCCTGCATGCGGTCCCAGGCGCGGCGCAGCCAGTCGTGCTGCTGGCGCACGTAGGATTCGATTTCGGCACGCGGGGTCCAACTCGGCGCATGGATGCGCACTTCGCAGGGGGTGACCGTCAGGCCGAGGGTGCGCCGACGGCGCGAGCGTCGCAGCTGATACGGGACGGCAGCATCGCCGATCTGCAGGACGCCGCTATTGGTGTGCGGCAGCAGGGGGCAGCCTCGTCATTTCGGTTTCGATCCAGGCCTCGACCGCGCGGGTGAGTTCGGCCGCGCTCTTGCCGGTGCTGTCGATCACCGGACCGATGCGCACGGTGACAGTGCCGGGACGCTTGATGAAGGCATTTTTCGGCCACACCTCGCCGGCGTTGTGCGCCACCGGAACGATGGGCGCCCCGGCTTCCGCCGCCAGCCAGCTGCCGCCGATGCCATAGCGGCCTTTTTCGCCGGGCGCAACGCGCGTGCCTTCAGGGAACACCAGCACCCAGAATCCCTGCGCCAGTTTTTCCTTGCCCTGTTTGACGATCTGCTTGAGCGCCTCGCGCCCGGCACCGCGGTCGATGGCGATGGGCGAGAGCATGCGGAATGCCCAGCCAAAAACCGGCACGTTGAGCAGTTCCTGCTTGATCACCGGCGAAACCGGCGGGAACAGGAACAGGAATGCCACCGTTTCCCAGGCCGACTGGTGCTTGGCGAGAATGATCGCGGGCCGGTTCGGCAGGTGTTCCTGCCCCTCCACCACATAGCGGATGCCGAGCACCCAGCGCGCCAGCCAGATCACGGTGTGGTTGTAGCCGGTGATCAGACGGTAGCGCGCATGCGCCGAGAACGGGAAGCTGCACAGCGCGACCACGCTGAAGAAGATCGTCAGCGCGGTCTGCAGGACCGCGAAAATCAGCGAGCGGATCAGGTTCATGCCGCCGCCTTGAGCAGGTAGTCGACGGCCTCGCTCAAATCGGCAAACACCGGGGTGTCCTCCGGCAGGCCACCCGCTGCCAGCGTTTTTTCACCCTTGCCGGTCCTGACCAGCACCGGCTTTGCACCCACGCTGGCTGCCGCCTTGAGATCGCGCAGCGAATCACCCACGGCAGGCACGTCATGCAAATCGCGCCCGTAGCGCGCGGCGATCTCATCGAACAGACCGGGCTTGGGCTTGCGGCAGCCACACTCCATGTCGGCCGCATGCGGGCAATAGAACACCGCCTCGATGCGCCCGCCCGCCTGCGCCACCGCCTTGTGCATCTTGGCGTGGATGGCATTGAGGGTCGCCATTTCGAACAGGCCGCGCGCCAGCCCCGACTGGTTGGTCGCCACCACCACACGCCAGCCCTCGCGCGTCAGCCGCGCGATCGCTTCCAGACTGCCGGGAATCGGCTTCCATTCGTCCGGTGACTTGATGAACTGGGCGGAGTCGAAATTGATGACGCCGTCGCGGTCTAGAATGATGAGCTTCATAAATGAAATATTACGCCGCCAGCCGCGACAAGTCCGCCACCCGGTTCATCGTCCGGTGCAGCTGGTTCAGCAGCGCCAGCCGGTTGGCCTTGAGCGCGGGGTCGTCGGCGTTGACCATCACCTGGTCGAAGAAGGCGTCCACCGGGCCTTTGAGCGCGGCCAGCGCCTGCAGCGATGCCGTGTAGTCACCGGCATCAAAGGCCGCCTCGGCATCCAATTCAATAGCCGCAACTTTAACCACTAAGTTTTTTTCTGCGTCCTCAACGCAGAGTAAAGGATCAGGAGCCGCCCCCACCTTACCCTCAGCTTTTTTCAGGATGTTGCCAACACGTTTATTGGCGGCAGCGAGGGATACGGATTCGGGCAGCGCTGCGAAGGCACGCACGGCGTGAAGTCGCTTCGGGATATCGACGAGCAAGGCCGGATTCAGCGCCAGTACCGCATCGACCTCATTCGCTGTATAGCCCTGCTCGCGCAATAGTCCCGCGAGACGCTCGATCATGAATAGCAGCAGTGAATTGAACGCATCAGTTCCCGCGCTCCCAAAAGGTGCCAGCGCATTTCCAAGTAGGTCTTGAAAATTGAGGGGCAGCGCCTTTTCCATAAGAATACGCAGAACGCCTATCGCATGACGACGCAACGCAAACGGATCCTTATCGCCAGTCGGACGCTCACCGACGCTAAACAAACCTGCGAGTGTCTCCAGCTTATCGGCTAAAGCCAGACATACCCCGGTTTCATTTCGAGGCAATTCATCGCCCGCAAAGCGCGGTTTGTAGTGGTCCTCAATCGCAAACGCAATGTCTTCGTCAAAGCCATCATGCAAAGCGTAATAGCGCCCCATGACCCCCTGCAATTCAGGGAATTCACCCACCATATCCGTCAACAGATCGGCTTTTGCCAAGATAGCTGCCCGGCCAACCTTGCCAAGTAACGCCGGTTTGTTCCATTCATCTGCAATGCGCTTGGCTATCGACCGCACGCGGTCAGTCCGTTCGCCCTGGCTGCCGAGCTTGTTGTGATACACGACCTTCGCCAGCCCCGGAACTCGATCAGCGAGCGTCTTCTTGCGATCCTGGTCGAAGAAGAACTTGGCGTCAGCCAGACGCGGCCTCACCACGCGCTCGTTGCCGCTGATCACCGCGGAGGCATCGGCGGGCGAAATATTGGAAACGATGAGGAAGCGGTTGGTCAGCTTGCCCGCCGCGTCCAGCAGCGGGAAATATTTCTGGTTCGCCTTCATCGTGAGGATCAGGCATTCCTGCGGCACGTCTAGAAAAGTCTTTTCAAACTCGCCGACCAGCACATTGGGGCGCTCGACCAGCGCGGTGACCTCGTCCAGCAGAGCGTCGTCCTCAATCGGCTTCAATCCCGATGGCGCGGCAGCCACCTGCAACTGGCGGACGATCTCGGCACGCCGCCCGGCAAAGCTGGCGATCACCGCGCCGTCGTCTTTCAACTGGGCAGCGTAGCTGTCAGCAGTTGAAATCTGTACGGAACTCACGCGCGCCTCGAAGCGGTGGCCCTGCGTCTCGCGCCCCGCCTGCAGACCGAGTACGGACACCGGCACAATGTCGGCGCCATGCAGCGCGACCAGGCCGTGCACCGGCCGCACGAAATTGACCGTGCTCCAGCCATCATCCAGCTGATAGGTCATGACCTTCGGAATCGGCAGCTTCGCCATCGCGGCCTCGAGCGCGCGCTGCAAGCCGTCGGCCAGCGTCGTGCCCGGCGCGATGCTGTCGTGGAACAGCGCTTCGTTCTTGCCCTCGCCTTCGCGGCGCAGCTTGGCGACTGCGGACTCGTCCTCGCCCAGCGCAGCCAGACGCTTCAGCAACGCGGGCGTGGCCTTGCCGTTCGCATCGAGGCCGACACTCATCGGCATCAGCTTGGTCGACACCGGCTTGTCGGCCGCACGCGCCAGCACGTTTCCGATATGCACGCCGAGTCGGCGCGGCGAGGCAAAATTGGTGACCACTGCATTCGCCTCGGCCAGCCCCTGGCCAATCAGGCTCTCGGCGAGCGCAGCGGCAAAAGCCTCGCCCAGCTTTTTCAGCGCCTTAGGCGGCAATTCTTCGACGAACAATTCAACCAGGAGATTTGCTGCCTTCATCACGTCGGTGCTCATGCCGCCGCCTTTTTTTCAAGTTGTGCGGCCACTTCGTTGGCCCATTCCCTGGGCGCCATCGGGAAACCCAGCCGCGCGCGGCTGTCGAGATAGCTCTTCGCCACCGCCCGCGCCAGATTGCGGATGCGGCCAATATAGGCGGCACGCTCGGTCACCGAGATTGCGCCGCGCGCATCGAGCAGATTGAAGGTGTGCGCGGCTTTCAGCACCTGCTCGTAGGCCGGCAGCGCGAGCTGCGCGGCCATCAGTTCCTGTGCCTTCTGCTCGTGCGCGGCAAAGGCGATGAGCAGGAAATCGACGTCGCTGTGCTCGAAGTTGTAGGTCGACTGCTCGACTTCATTCTGGTGATAGACGTTGCGGTAGGTCAGCCCCTCGGTCCAGACGAGGTCGTACACGCTTTCCACGCCCTGCAGGTACATGGCCAGCCGCTCCAGCCCGTAGGTGATCTCACCGGTGATCGGCTTGCAGTCGATGCCGCCGACCTGCTGGAAGTAGGTGAACTGGGTGACTTCCATGCCGTTCAGCCACACCTCCCAGCCCAGCCCCCAGGCGCCGAGCGTGGGGTTTTCCCAGTCGTCCTCGACGAAGCGCACGTCGTTCTTCTTCAGGTCGAAACCCAGTGCCTCGAGCGAGCCGAGATAGAGCTCGAGGATGTCGGCCGGCGCGGGCTTCAGCACGACCTGGAACTGGTAGTAGTGCTGCAGGCGGTTGGGGTTGTCGCCGTAGCGGCCGTCCTTCGGCCGGCGGCTGGGCTGCACGTAGGCCGCCTTCCACGGCTCGGGCCCGAGCGCGCGCAGAAAAGTCGCGGTATGCGAGGTGCCGGCGCCGACCTCCATGTCGTAGGGCTGCAGCAGCGCACAGCCGCGTTCGGCCCAGTAGCGCTGCAGGGTGAGGATGATGTCCTGAAAGGTGGGTTTCACGGCAGATTTGCGGCTTTTCGGGAAAGGCGCATTTTAACGTGGTTGACAGGGGTTTCTAAGCGTCAGCCGCTTCCAGCGCCTCAATCTGTTCCGACAATTCCAGCCATTTCTCCTCTTCGCGCGCCAACTCATCGTTGACATGCTGGAGTTGATTGCCCGCCTGCGTGATGTCCTCGACCGACAAAGTCCCGGCCAGCCGCGCCTCAAGCGCAGCTTTCTCCGCATGCAGCGCCGCCAGACTCTTGTCGAGCTTCTCCAGCGACTGCTTCATCGGCTTGAGCTTGCCGGACGGCGCTGCGCGCTTGACCACCGCCGGCGCAGGTGCCGGCTTGGGCGCTTCCGCCAGCTTGCCCGCCTCCTTCAAGCTTTCGCGCACGCGCTTGCCCTCCTCCAGCAAGTAGCGCTGGTAGTCGTCCAGATCGCCGTCGAACGGCTCGACGCCGCCGCGGCTGACCAGCCAGAACTCGTCGCACACGGATCGCAGCAGGGCGCGGTCGTGGCTGACCAGCATGAGGGTGCCTTCGAACTCGTTCAGCGCCATCGCCAGTGCTTCGCGGGTGGCGAGGTCGAGGTGGTTGGTCGGTTCGTCCAGCAGCAGCAGATTCGGTCGCTGCCACACGATCATGCACAGCACCAGCCGCGCCTTCTCGCCGCCGCTCATGGTGCCGACCGCCTGCTTGACCATGTCGCCGCTGAAGTTGAAGGTGCCGAGGAAGTTGCGCAGGTCCTGCTCGCGGCTGCTGAACTGGCCGGCGCCGCCGTTGGCAATCGTGTCGCGGGCGAGGCGAATCATGTGCTCCAGCGGGGTGTCCAGAGGGCGCAGCACGTCGAGCTCCTGCTGCGCGAAGTAGCCGATGTTGAGACCCTTGCCCTCAGTGACGGCGCCGGCGACCACCCGCAGGGTGCGCGCGATGGTTTTCACCAGCGTCGACTTGCCCTGGCCGTTGGCGCCGAGGATGCCGATGCGCTGGCCCGCGAACACTGATTTGCTGACGTGCTGCACGATCACCGTCGGCGGCGTGCCAGCGGGCGCATCCGCGGGCGGCGGATAGCCGAAGCTGGCGTCGTCGATCGTCAGCATGGGGTTGGGAAGATTGAGCGGCTCCTTGAACTCGAAGGTGAAGTCCGCGCTCGCCAGCATCGGCGCCAGCTTTTCCATGCGGTCCAGCGCCTTGACCCGGCTTTGCGCCTGCTTGGCCTTGCTGGCCTTGGCCTTGAAGCGGTTGATGAAAGCCTGCAGGTGGGCGATCTTGTCCTGCTGGCGGGCGAACGCCGCCTGCTGCAGCGCCATCTGCTCGGCGCGCATGTCCTCGAAGGTGCTGTAGTTGCCGCCGTAACGGGTGAGCTGGCCGTTTTCGATATGGATGGTGACGTTGGTCACCGCATCGAGAAACTCGCGGTCGTGGCTGATCACCAGCATGGTGCCGGGGTATTTCTTGAGCCAGGCTTCCAGCCACACCAGCGCGTCCAGATCGAGGTGGTTGGTGGGTTCGTCGAGCAGCAGCAGGTCGGACGGGCACATCAGCGCGCGGGCGAGCTGCAACCGCATGCGCCAGCCGCCGGAAAAGCTGTTCACAGGTTGATTGAGTTCGCGCACCTGGAAGCCCAGGCCGAGGATCAGCGCCTGCGCACGCGATTGCGCGTCGTGAGCGCCGGCGTCGTGCAGCGCCATGTAGGCGTGCGCCATGCGCTCGCCGTCGTCGCTGGCCTCGGCGGCGGTCACTTCGCGCTGCGCCTCAGCCAAGGCGGTATCGCCCGCGATGACGAAGTCGGTCGCGGATTCGCTGGTTTCCGGCATGTCCTGCGCCACCTGCGCCATGCGCCACTGCGACGGCATCGAAAAATCGCCCTTGTCCTCGTGCAGGGTGCCGTTGATGAGCGCAAACAGGCTGGACTTGCCGGCGCCGTTGCGGCCGACCAGGCCGACTTTTTCGCCGGGGTTGATCGACACCGACGCATTGTCGAGCAGGACCTTGGCGCTGCGCCTAAGGCTGAGATTCTTGAGGATGATCATGCAGAAGATGCGGCGCGCAGGACACGCTCCGCCCAAATCGTAAAGCCGGATTCTACCCTGTTGTTCAAAACCGGCCTGCCCACAGTGACGACTGTTTGCAGCTTCGTCAAAAGATGACGGTTTTCCGTCAATCCGATCGTCCGCCCGCATCACTCATCCCGGGCGTGAATTTGCAACACATTGTTTTATCTAAATTTTTATTCGGCACGACTAAACCAGCCGGGGTGGCACAGGCGTTGCAAGTAGTCAGGCACCCCCCTCATCAAGGAGTGCATCATGAAACTGCAATTCGGCCAAAGCCAACTGGTTCTCGAACTCAGCTCTTCTCCTTTTGCCTGGTTTCACGGCCAGACCGAACGCATGAGCCTCACCAGCCTGTCGCTGATGTTCGTGCAGTTCTCCCTGTTCGCCCGCCAGCCGGCAGCCTGATGCAAGTAGGTCGAGCAACCAGCGTGAGCCTCAGCCTGTCCCGTTCGCCGGTCGGATTTTTCAGCGGCAGCACCTGCCGCATGTCGATGTTCAGCCTGACGGTGCTGTTCATCGAATTCAGGGTGCTGCGGCGCATCCCCGCGCACTGCGCCTGACGCCTAGCGGCGAATCTCCAGCACGGCCTCCAGGCCGCCCGTCGCACGATTTTTCAGCGACACCTTCCAGCCGTTTGATTCCGCCAGCTGGCGCACGATCGCCAGCCCCAGCCCGGTTCCTCCCGTCGCCTGCGAGCGCGAAGCCTCCAGCCGGTAAAACGGCCTGAACACCTTGTCCAGCTGATCGTCCGGAATGCCCGCGCCGGCGTCGCGAACGACCACCCGTGCCTGCTTGTCCGAACATTCCAGCGCCAGTTCGATTGGCGCGTCACCGCCATAGCGCTGCGCGTTCTGGATCAGGTTGGAGACGATTTGCCGCACCGCCAGGCGGCCGGCCTCGACCTCGCAGGGGGCTGCGCCCGGCCACGGCAGATTCGTATCGGCCGCCACCTCTTCCAGCAGCACCGCAAGATCAAAGCGCACTTTCTGCTCCGGCTGCGTGGTGCGCGCCAGTTCCAGGTAACCGGTAATCAGCCTGTTCATGTCGGCCAGGTCGGCGACCGCGCGATCGATGCGCGCCGGGCTGGGCGTGTCGCGCAGCATTTCCAGGTTGAGCTGCAAGCGCGTCATCGGCGTACGCAGGTCGTGCGAAATCCCTGCAAGCAGGGTCGTACGGTTATCCAGCAACTCGCGCACCTCGGCGGCCATGGTGTTGAAGCGGCGCGCCAGGTCGGCGAGCTCCGCGGGGCCGGTTTCCGGCAAGGGCTCGGGCAACTGGCCCGCACCCACCTGGCTGGCGGCGCGCGCTGCGCGCGCCAGCGGCACGGTAAGCCGGCGCACCAGAAACAGGGCGGTCAGCAGGCTGAGGAAGGCGCCCAGCACGATCACCGCGATGGCCGCCAGCGGTGGCTTGACGGCATAGCGGTTGGGGAAAAAGCCGGCCCGCAGATCGTGCCCGCCCACGGGAATGTCCAGCCACACCGCTTCCGTATCCGGCACACCGCGCAACACTATTTCGTCCCCCAGTCGTCGGCTCAACGCAGCTTCGATCTGTTTGCGAAAGGCGAACTGAGGTGCATCCGCCGTGGCCCCGACGTCAACCGTGGTCAGGCGCAGGCCGTGGCGGCGCGCCAGTTCGCGTTCGAACGCCGCGCGCGTCTCGGGCGGCAGTTCCACCCAGGTCTGCGCCGACAGCACAATCAGGCCGGCCAGATCGTCGGCCGAGCGCTCTGCCACTGGCACGATCAGGGTGCGGGTCACCACCCAGAACGCGGCCGCCTGAAACACGATGAAGGCCAGCGCAAGCGTCAGCGCGGTGCGGGCGAACAGCGAGCGCGTAATGTGCTTCACCCCTTGCCCTGCGGCACAAACAGGTAACCCTGCCCGCGCTGGGTTCGGATGTAGGCGGGATTGGCCGGGTCATCCTCGATTTTCTTGCGCAGGCGATTCACCCGCACGTCGATGCTGCGGTCGAACGGGTCGCGCTCGAAGCCGCGAAGCTGGTCCATCAGCCAGTCGCGCGACAGCGCGCGGTTGGCATGGGTGACGAAGATTTCCAGCAGCGCGTATTCGCCGCTGGTCAGCGGGATTTCGGCACCGTCGCGGCTGAGCGTGCGGGCATCGAGGTTGATGCTGAACGGGCCGAAGTTCAGCTGCCGGGTGGTGTCGGTCGCCACCGGCGCGGCCGCCCCGCTCTGCCGCCGCATCACCGCGCGGATTCGCGCCAGCAGTTCGCGCGGATTGAAGGGCTTGGGCAGGTAATCGTCGGCGCCGACCTCCAGCCCGATGATGCGGTCGATGTCCTCGCCCTTGGCCGACAGCATGATGATGGGGGGAAAGCCCGGCTGCGCGCGCAGCCGCCGCGCCACCGACAGGCCATCCTCGCCCGGCATCATCCAGTCGAGCACCAGCAGATCGGGCAACCGGCTGGCCAGCAGGCGGTCGAGCGAGCTCGCGTCTTCCGCTGTCTCGACCGCATAGCCCTGGCTGGTCAGGTATTCGGCGACCAGCTCGCGGATGCCGGGGTCGTCGTCGGTGACATAAATGGTGTCTTTTTCCATGCGGCAACTATAGCAGCGGCTTGATGCCCGCTTTACCCACCCGGTTACACACTGTTACAAAATCACCCTTGCGTGAAACAGTGCGCTTACTTTCCTCAACCAAACTGCGAAGCGTGGAAGCAAGACAAGGCGACCACAGAAATGGAGACGACGATGAATGCACGGCAACTTGGGATGTTCGGACTGGCAGCACTGGGACTGGCGCTAACCGTCCCGGTTCAGGCCGCACCGGATTTCATGGATGGCGCGTTCATCGTGGCCAAGCGCGACCGTGCCGACGAAGTTCGCCCGGATCCGCGCGATGCGCGCAAGGATGACCGCGCTTCCAAGCGTGAGGCCCGTGATGAGCCGCAAGGCTACGGCTACGGCTACGAGCGTCGCCAGCAGAAACGATTTGAAGGCGAGGACCGCCCCCGCGGCCGTCGTTGAACCCGATTGTTTGAAGTAACGAGGAGAGTAACGATGAATGCACGTACCCTGAACACGGCCCTGATTTCCGCACTGCTCGCCGTCAGCGGCGCCGCGCAGGCCGGCCACGGCGACCGGGACGGTTTCACCACCCGCGCCAGGGTCCTGTCGAGCGTACCGGTCTACGAAACGATCAACGAACCGCGCCGCGAATGCTGGACCGAAACGGTCGGCTATGAAACCCGCAGCTATCGCGACGGCAGCAATACGGGTGGCGCGATACTCGGCGCCATCGCCGGCGGCCTGATCGGCTCCACCGTCGGCAAGGGCGACGGCAGGGTTGCCGCAGCCGCCGTCGGTGCGGCGACCGGTGCGGTGGTGGGCGACCGCTGGAACCAGAACGGTACCCGCTACGAATCGGTCCCGCAGCAGGTCGAGCGCTGCCGCACCCACCATGACTACCGCCAGGTGGTCACCGGCTACGACGTGCGCTACCGCTTCCAGGGCCGCGAATACGAAACCTACTTGCCATACAAGCCGGGCAAGTGGCTGACCCTGGATGTGGATTTTTCCGTGGCCGAGGGCCGGCGCGACGCGCGCTGGCACAGCAGCCGCAACGACTGGGACGATTGACGCTCGACCGAGCGCAGCCGTTCCGAACCTGAAAGGAGAAACGCCATGTTACGCACACTTCTGCTTGCAACCGCGCTGGTGACCGCCTCCGGTACCGCGCTGGCCCACAGCGACTATGGTTACGGCCGCGTGGTATCGGTCGAACCGCATTTCAGCATCTCGTTCGGCACCCGCCACCACGACGGTTTCCGCGTCCTGTATGAGTCCGGCGGCACCCGTTACTGGACACATACCCCCCACCACCCCGGCCACGTCATCGTGCTGCCGCGCCACCATTACCGGGTCAAGCACGTGCATCACTACCGGGATTACGGGCACGGTTGGGATGACCGCCGCGATGGCTGGCGCGACGATCGTCGCGAACACCGCAGCGACCGTCGCGACCATCACCGTCACGGCCACGACTAGGCAGGCTACGGCTACGGGCTCAGGGTTTTCTGGGCCCGTTTTCCGTGGCGTATTTTCCATCCACGGTGCCGGCAGTGATTATTCGTGATGCACGACGAACGCCACCTCGGTGGTGAAATTTCCGATGCCGCGATGGTTGGTCAGGGTCCATCCTGCGTCTTTGAGATAGCGCGTCAGTTCGCGCGTCATCGCCGGATTGCCACAGATCATGACGCGATCCACTTCGGGGTCGGGCGCGGACAGGCCGAGGCGCTGCGACAGCACACCTGAACGGAACAGATCACCGCCGCGTTCGGGCGTGGGGAACGCCTCACGCGTCACCGTCGGCACGTAATGCAGACGTGGCTGATGCATCGCCTCGATCTCCTCGCGGTAGGCCAGCTCGGCCACGGTACGCACCGAATGCACCAGAACAACGTTATCAAAACGCGCATAGAGTCCGGGATCGCGGATCAGGCTCATGAACGGTGCCAGCCCGGTGCCGGTGGCCAGCATGTACAAGGTGCGCCCTGGCAGCACATGGTTGAGCGTGAGCGTTCCGGTGGTCTTGCTGTTGACCCACACGCTGTCGCCGGGACGGATGTGAACCAGTTGGCTGGTAAGCGGGCCGTCCGGCACATGAATGCTGAGGAATTCGAGATGGTCGCGGTCGGCGGTTGAGACGATGGAATAGGCGCGCGCCACCAGCTTGCCTTCTCGCTTCAGCCCGATGGTGACAAACTCGCCATTCTCGAATTCAAAATCCTGCGGGCGGCTGAGGGTGAAACTGAAGGTCCTGTCCGACCAGGGCCGTACCGACTGCACCGTTTGTTCACTGTAAGGCATGGTTACTCCGTTGAACGCATTCCATTAATTCGACGGCAACAGCCGAATACAGTTCCAGCGTGCAGGAGACAGTTCAGCCCTTGATGCAGAGCAGCGGTTTCAGCTTGGCCACCTTGCGCGCCAGCCCGGCGCGATCGGCCGCATCGACCACGGCGCTGACGTCCTTGTAGGCGCCGGGCGCCTCTTCCGCAACGCCGCGCAGCGAGGGGCTGCGGATCAGGATGCCCTGGCTGGCGAGCTCATCCACCAGCGCCCGGCCGCGCCACTGGCGCGTCGCCTGGTGGCGGCTCATGGCGCGTCCCGCGCCATGGCAGGCGGAACTGAACGCGCGCGTCATCCCTTCCTCAGTGCCGACCAGGATGTAGGACGCCGTGCCCATGCTGCCGCCGATCAGCACCGGCTGGCCGATGTCGCGCAAATCGTTGGGCAATGCCGGGTGGCCGGGGCCGAAGGCGCGCGTTGCGCCCTTGCGGTGCACGTACAGGCGACGCGACTGGCCGTCGACCGTGTGCGGCTCGAGCTTGCAGGTGTTGTGGGAGACGTCATAGATCAGGGTCAGGTGGGTTCCTGGCAACATGTCCGCGAACACCTGGCGGGTCAGGTGGGTGATGACCTGACGGTTGGCCAGGGCACAGTTGATCGCGGCGCGCATCGCGCCGAGGTAGGCCTCCCCCAGCGGGGATTTGATGGGTGCGCAGGCAAGTTCGCGGTCGGGCAACTCGATGCCATACCCTGGCGCAGCGATCACCATCTGCCTGAGGAATTCGGTACCGATCTGGTGGCCCAGTCCACGCGATCCACAGTGAATGCTGACCACCACTTCGCCCACGCGCAGGCGGAAGCGGTCGGCCGCCTTCGTGTCATAGATTTCGACGATTTCCTGCAGTTCGAGGTAATGGTTGCCGGACCCGAGGGTGCCGATCTCGTCACGCTGGCGGCGCTTGGCCTGGTCGGAAACTTTGTCCGGCTCGGCGCCGGCCATGCAGCCGTGTTCCTCGATGCGCTCGATGTCGGCATCGCTGCCGTAGCCGTGTTCGACCGCCCAGCGCGCGCCGCCGCGCAGCATCGCGTCCATTTCGCTGGCGTTGAGGCGCAACAGGCCGGTGCTGCCCAAGCCGGCCGGGACGTGGGCGAACAGGCGGTCGGCAAGCCGCTGCTTGAGCGGAGCGATGTCCGCGGCCTTCAGCCCGGTGTGCAGGGTGCGCACGCCGCAGGAAATGTCGAATCCCACCCCGCCAGCCGACACCACGCCGCCCTCGTCGGCATCGAACGCCGCCACCCCGCCGATCGGGAAACCGTAGCCCCAGTGTGCGTCGGGCATGGCGTAGGCCGCCTGAACGATGCCCGGCAGGGTGGCGACGTTGGTGAGTTGTTCGTAGACCTTGTCGTCCATCTCGCGGATCAGTCTCTCATCGGCATAGATCACCGCCGGAACGCGCATTTTTCCGAACGGGGCGATGCGCCACTCGACCTCCGACACCTGCTGGAACTGGGCTGGGTTCATTTCACACGTCCACCACGCACTGGGCCTGCCATCGCCCGGATTCTGTCCTGCCTACGTTGAGTTCAGTATAGGTGGCGCCCTTGATCTCGACCGCGGGTTGGTGCCGAACGAGGTCAACCGGCTCGCCCCAGGCGGTGGCGGTCAGACGCTGCCCGTCCAGGCTGACCTCAAAGTGGCTGAACAGCATGTGGCGCGCTGCCATTTCCAATATCAGCGCGTTGAGCCAGTCGACCAGCAGCAGTTCGTCGTCCGGCGCCTCGCAACAGATGGCCACTGCCGTTTTGGGCGCGACCCGGGCCGGATCGGTGACGACGGCAGTCATCGCCAGCGCCGCCTGTTCGAAGGCCGCCTCACGGGTGGGCCCGACGCCGCGCACGCCCATGTCGGCCTGATGCGGAAAGTGCGTCCAGTACACGCCATCCTCGTCGGACTCGGCTGTTTGAGACATTGTCGGCGCCCCTTTCAGATGACGTCCGCTTTGCTTCAGTCGGTCATGTCCTCCAGGAGGTCCACCACCACCCGGGTACGGACATTCATGATCGCCACATCGGTGCCGATGACGACGCGCACATAATCGGCAGGCAGGCGCGTCAGGCGTTGTTCCAGTTCATAGGGCAGATAGCGCAAGCGTGCATCATCATGGATGGGCTGATTGGGTCGCGCCCGCCATGCATGACCGGGGGGAAGCCTGTCCTTCTTGGCCAAACCGGGAGGCAGGCTTTTGTAGCGTGGCGCGTAATAGTCATTGATCAGGCGGCGGTCATGATCGGTAAACACCACTCTCACCGAATAATGCGGGTCGCGGACCGCGACCTCGCCATACCCCGGACCGGCCACGCAGCCGACCACAACAGGCGTCACGGCGGCGGCCAACAGAACAATCAGCAAGCTGGACTTCATGCGTTTCCCCTTTGGCAAATCAGTGTGCGTACCCACCTAAGGATAGACATCAGCGGACTGAAGTCCACGCTTTGCCCGACACGAAATCAACAAGCCGACGGGCCAAAGCCCGGATAATTTGACGGCACGGCCAGGCAAGTGCCTAGCGGCCTTGCGGCTGATCGCGCCATGCCGCCACGGCTGCCGCGCGCGCCTGGAAGATGGCGTCCCGGATGTGCGCCGGCTCGACGCTGCGCGCCACGGCAGCGGCATCGATGGCCTGTGCCGCGCGCAGCGCCTGCCGCAAATAGCCCGATTCGGGGAAGGGGGTGTCCTCGAAACCGGGGCGGCCGCGGAAATCGCATTCGCAGGCCAGCAGAAAATCCTCGAAACGCTCGGGGCGGCGGAATGCGTCGACACGCTCCAGCAGTTCAACGAGGGTGCCGGGTCGAAGTTCCAGCGTGCGGTGAACGAGGCCATGCTCGCGCGCCACTGCAATGGCGAGGTCGCGGCAATCGGCCGGCACGCGGATGCGCTCGCAAAGCACGCGAACCCGTTCGGCGCTTCGGGCTTCGTGGCCATGATGTTTGGGCCACAGCTCAGGCGGGGTGTCACCCTTGCCGAGATCGTGCGTCAACGCGGCGAAGCGCACCGGCAGGCTCATGCCCTGCCGCGCCGCCCAGTCGATGACAAGCATGACATGGTCGCCGGTGTCGACTTCGGGATGATGTTCGGGCGGCTGCGGCACGCCGAACAGGCAGTCGATTTCGGGAAACAGGCGGGCCAGCGCGCCGCAGTCGCGCAGCACCCGGAACATGCGCGAAGGCTGCGCTTCCATCAGGCCGCGCGCGACTTCCTGCCACACCCGTTCGGGCACCAGCGCGTCGACTTCGCCATTGTCCACCATCTGTCGCATCAGCGCGTTGGTTTCCGGCGCCACGGCAAAGTCGGTGAAGCGGGCGGCGAAGCGCGCGACGCGCAGGATCCGCACCGGGTCCTCGGCAAACGCCTCGCTCACATGGCGGAAAATACGCGCGGCCAGATCGCGCTGGCCGCCGTAAGGATCGACCAGCGCGCCGGTCTCGTCCTCGGCCATCGCGTTGATGGTGAGGTCGCGCCGACGCAGGTCCTCTTCCAGCGTGACCTCCGGTGCAGCATAGACCTTGAAGCCTTTGTAACCGTGCCCGGACTTGCGCTCGGTACGCGCCAGCGCGTATTCCTCGTGGCTGCCCGGATGCAAAAAGACCGGAAAATCCTTGCCGACCGGCTGATAGCCCAGCGCAACCATATCGTCGGGCGTGGCACCGACCACGACATGGTCGCGATCCGCCACCGGCAGGCCCAATAGCCTGTCGCGCACCGCGCCGCCGACGATATAGGTCTTCATGGCGGCGGGGCCGTGTTAACGGCGGGCGTTTTCGCGGTAATCCTCGTACCGCGCACGCGGCGTGTCGGCGCGCAGGTATTCAGGTGCGATGGCCTCGAGCGAGGCCGGCTGGAAAGCAAACACCGACGGCCAGCCGCCGGCACAGACGTTGTCCGTGCCCATGGCGTAATAATTGTCGCGCGTCATCAGTTTTTTGCCCGGCTTGAATTCCAGCGCCCAAGCCTGGAAATACGAGGTCCATTTACCCAACGGCAGAATGCTGCGCTTCTTGCCGATCACCTCGCCGACATAGCTGACCAGTTCCTGCAGGGTGTAGGTCTTGGGGCCACACAGCTCGTAGGTCTGGCCATAGGTTGCCGGGTTGTCGAGGCTGTCGGCGAAGGCACGCGCGACGTCCTCGACGTGCACCGGCGCAAAGCGCGCACCCGCGCCGGCCAGCGGCAATACGGGGAACAGCTTCAGCATCCTGGCGAACATCGACAGGAAGGAGTCGCCGCGGCCGAAGATCACCGAGGGGCGGAAGATCGTGACGTTGAGGCCATAGCCATGGATGAACTTGGGTCCGTTGAGGTACCAGTTTTCGTGTTCAATGTGGTGCCGCCCCGCTTCGCGCACCAGCGCCTCGGCGATGCCCTTCGAACGCTGGTAGGCCGAGCGCGAATTCGGATGGGCGCCGAGCGCGCTCATGTGCAGCAGGCGATGCACGCCCGCTTCGCCCATGGCGTGGATGACTTTGCGCGGCAGTTCGACGTGGACCTTCTGGAAGTCACCGCGACGGGCACTCGGCAGATCGACACGGCCGACCGTGCTTTCGTGCAGGATGCCGACCAGATTGATGACAGCATCCATGCCACGGAAATGGCGAATGAGTTCCTGCTGGTCGTGGACATCGGCCTCGATCACCTCCACCGTCGGCAGCAGGATCAGCTCCTTGGCCATTTCGCGGCGATGGGAGAGCACGCGCACATTGAGGCCACGCGCGGCGAGCTGGCTGACGAGGTGGGTGCCGACAAAGCCGGATCCGCCGAGGATGCAGATGCGTTCAATCTTCATGTTGTGGTTCGATTCAGAATATAAGGCGTTGCTGATTTTATCCCGGATGTCGCAAAAATTTGCGCTTGGGTCTACTCGTCCGCCTGCTCGGCCTGCTGCATGGCCTCTGCATCGGGGAGGGAAGTGACCGGCACCCTGCGCGGTGGCACCATGCCCAGCCGGTCCTTCAGCAGCACCGAGGGCTGGCCGAAACGCGCCGCGTAGTACATGGCGTTGCTCATCACTTTCTTGACGTAATCGCGCGTTTCGGCGAACGGGATCGATTCGATGTAGACCGCGGCTTCCATCGGCCGGGTATCGCGCCAGCGCTGGGCACGGCTCGGGCCAGCATTGTAGGCGGCGGTGGCGAGCACCGGCGATCCGTCCAGGCTGGTCTGCACATGCTTCAGGTAGTAGGCGCCGAACTGGATGTTTTTGGCCGGATCCTGCATCTCGTTCGGATGAAACTTCTTGATGCCGAGGCGTTTTGCGATCCAGCGCGCGGTGGCCGGCATGATCTGCATCAGGCCGGATGCGCCGACGCTGGAGCGGGCGACGTTGACGAAGCGGCTTTCCTGCCGCATCAGGCCGAACACCCAGGCTTCGTCAATCTCGTTTTCGCGCGCGGCCTGCTGCGCCAACTCGCGGTAGGGTGCGAGAAAGCGCAATTCGAAATCGTGCAGTTCGCGGGTGCGCTCGGCAGTGTTGATGGCGCGGTCATACCATTCCATGCGGCGGGCAAGCTCGGCAGCCGCCAGCAGCTGCGGGTCGGCAAGCGTCTGGATCGCCCAGTTCCACTCCAGGCTGGCTTCGCTGCGCAGGCCGAGTTCGTAAAAGGCCTGCGCGCGCGCGATGCCGGGATGGCGCGCAATGGCCGCGACGTCATCGCCGGCCATCTTGATGTTGATGGGCGGCGCCTGCACCACCGGACCAAGCTCTTCCTGGGCCAGCTGGCCATAGTAATGATGCTCGCGCGACAGCGCCAGAAACAGCGGATTGGCCGCGGCGCGCTGGCCGCCGGCCTGCAAGGCGCGTGCGCGCCAGTAGCGCCAAACGGGCTGCGCACGGGTCGCCTCGTCCATGCCATCGATTGCGCGCAGAACGGCTTGCCAGTCGCCTGCGCGCAATGCTGCACGCGCCCACCATTCGCGCTGAAAGTCGCTGGCCACCGCTGCCCCGGCCTGCTGGAACCAGGCCAATGCCGTGGTTTCATGGCGGCGCGCCGCCCAAGTGGCGAGCCGTGCCCAGGCCGTGCCCAGCTCCTCTGCAGTGAATTGCGCGGCCCGCCTGGCCAGCGCCTGTTCCGCCTGGTCGGAGCGGCGCCTGGCCAGCTGGTCGAACGCATAGAGCGCGATTTCACGGTCACCGTGCCGGTTGAAATCAAGCGTGGTATCGGCATTCAACAGACGGGCCGGATCGCGGGTGGCCTGATCAAACAGCGCCGCAGCCGGGCGCTGGGCTTCCGGCAGCGCATTGGCCACCACCCTGGCAACATTGGGATTGCCCGCTTCCAGCGCCAGCCGCAGGCGGCGCCAGACGTCTTCCTCCCGGATCAGCCCGGTCTCGATCAGTTGGGCAAACAGGGGCGAACAGGCCGAGGGCATGTCGCGGCCAGTGAACCACAAGGTGACCGCCTCGCGCTGGTGGCTGCGATTGCCCTGCGCCCATTCGGCGCGGTAGGCATAGCACTGATGCGCGGCATCGGGCTTGACCAGGCGCGGGTACTCGGCCAGATAGAGCGGCCAGGCTTCGCGTGCCCCGAGCGATTTCAGCCAGTCGGCGCGCAGCGCTTCGGCCATGCGGCTGCCGGGATGACTTGCCAGGAAATCGGCGATGCGCGCGTCCTCGGTGCGGCTCGCCAGCATCAGACGCCAGTACTCGACAGCGGGCGCCAGCACATGATCGGCCGGCACGTCGCGCGCGGCACGCTCCAGATTGGCCAGCTTGCGTGCGGAAAACGCCTGTTGCGCCCGCAACACGGCGGCATCGCCCGGCGCCGCCCAAACGGATGCTGTGGACAGCGCCCCCAGCAGAAAAAACACGATCATTCGAAGCATGGCGCGAGGGTAACATGCAGCGGGCACCCGTCGCCTGAGCGAAATCCACCATCCGGGTGGCCGCTTCGCGGCATCGCTCAGTGCGCCGAAGGCGCGCTATAGTGAAAAATGCTTATTCCCGTTCCAAGGAGCGCCCCATGACAGCCAACGTCGGCACGATCGACCGCATCATCCGCATTGTTGCAGGCCTCGCCCTCATCGCCTGGGTGGCTTTTTTCAATGGTCCGGTGTGGGCCTGGATCGGCGTGCTGCCGCTCGCCACCGGGCTGCTCAGGATTTGTCCGGTCTACAGCCTGCTCGGCATCAACACCTGCGGGCTGAAAAAATAGGATTCAGGCAAGAAACAGCTTGTAGGCCGGATTGCGGGATTCGTCCCAGTAGCGGTAGCCCAGCCCGTCCAGGAATTTCTGGAAGCCGGGCTTTTCCTTTTCCGGCACCTGGATGCCGACCAGCACCCGGCCATAGTCGGCGCCATGGTTGCGGTAGTGGAACAGGCTGATGTTCCAGCCGCGGCTCATGCTCTGCAGAAACTGCATCAGGGCACCGGGGCGTTCCGGAAATTCGAATCGGTACAGCAGTTCGTTGACCGCCTCGGGCGCACGTCCACCCACCAGATGGCGGACGTGCAGCTTGGCCATTTCGTTGTCGGTGAGGTCGATCGCTTCGAGGCCGTGGCGCTGCAGCAGCTCCACGACGCGCGCACTCTCACCCGCCCCCGGCACCGACAGGCCAACAAACACGCGCGCCACCTTGGGGTCGGAATAGCGGTAGTTGAACTCGGTGATATTGCGCGCGCCCAGGAGGCTGCAGAAATTCTTGAAGCTGCCCGGCGTTTCGGGAATGGTGACGGCCAGCACCGCTTCGCGCTTTTCGCCCAACTCCGCGCGCTCGGCGATGTAGCGCAAGCGGTCGAAGTTCATATTGGCCCCGGAAGCAACCGCCACCAGCGTCTTGCCCCGGAGCTTGTCGCCGGCGATCGCGGCCTTCATCCCGGCAATCGACAGCGCACCCGCCGGCTCCAGGATCGAGCGGGTGTCCTCGAACACGTCCTTGATCGCAGCGCAGATGGCGTCGTTGTTGACGCGAACGATCTCGTCGACGTACAGCTGCGCCAAACGGAAGGTTTCCTTGCCGACCGTTTTCACCGCCACGCCGTCGGCAAAAATGCCCACGCGCGGCAGCGTGATGCGCTTGCCCTTGCACAACGAGCGCGCCATGGCGTCGGCGTCTTCGGGCTCGACGCCGACGATGCGGATTTCCGGACGCAGCCGCTTGATGTAGGCCGCCATGCCGGCGATCAGTCCGCCGCCGCCAACCGGGATATAGACCGAGTGGATCGGGCCGGGATGCTGGCGCAACAGTTCCATCGCCACCGTGCCCTGCCCGGCGATCACGTCGGGATCGTCGTAGGGGTGGACGAATGTGGCCCTCGACTCCCTGGCGATCTGGGTCGCGTGGGCGCAAGCCTCGTCGTAATTGTCGCCATGCAGGATCACCTGCGCGCCGCGCGCCGCCACCGCGTCGACCTTGATTTTCGGCGTGGTCGCCGGCATCACGATGATCGCCGTCACACCGAGTTTCTGCGCCGCCAGCGCCACCCCCTGCGCATGGTTGCCGGCTGACGCCGCCACCACGCCGCGCGCCAGCTGGGCATGCGTCAACTTCGCCATCCTGTTGTAGGCGCCGCGGCACTTGAATGAAAACACCGGCTGCAGGTCTTCGCGCTTGAGCAGAATCTGGTTGTTGAGGCGGCGCGACAGATTGTGGGCCACATCGAGCGGCGACTCGATCGCCACGTCGTAGACGCGCGAGGTGAGTATGCGTTCGAGGTAATCGTCAGGTTGGCTCATGGCGGCAGCGGGGCGAGGTTTGTAAAAAGGGCGCGATGCCGCTATCTTAGCCGGCTGCATCCAAATCGACGAAAACATCATGACTCAGGACGAAATGAAGCAAGCCGTGGCACGTGCCGCGGTGGATTATGCCCGTGGCGGCATCATCGGGGTAGGCACCGGCTCGACCGCCAACTATTTCATCGACGCGCTGGCCGAGGTCAAGGGCCGCATCGACGGCGCCGTTGCGAGTTCCGAGGCCACTGCTGCGCGCTTGAAGAGCCATGGCATCCAGATACTGGATCTCAACAGCGTGGGCGAGTTGGAAATCTACGTCGATGGCGCCGACGAAATCACCGAGCACTTCGCCATGGTGAAGGGTGGCGGCGGTGCGCTGACGCGCGAGAAAATCGTGGCAGCATGCAGCAAGAAGTTCATCTGCATCGCCGACGAGAGCAAGCTGGTCGGGGTGCTGGGCAAGTTTCCGCTGCCGGTGGAGGTGATTCCGATGGCCCGTTCCTATGTGGCGCGCGAATTGGTCAAGCTGGGCGGACAACCCCGGTTGAGAGAGGGATTCACCACCGACAACGGCAACATCATCCTCGACGTGCACGGTTTGTCGATCGTCGATCCCGTGTCGCTGGAAACGGCGATCAATCACATCGTCGGCGTGGTCACGAATGGGTTGTTTGCAAGGCGTGGTGCGGATGTGCTGCTGCTGGGAACCGAATCCGGCGTCAAGACCTATAAAAAATAACTACTGTGGACGCTCGGTTTCATCGGGCGTCTCGCTTTCCTCTGGACCGGGCGCGACAGGAACGCGATATTTTTCCGTGGCCCACTGCCCGAGATCAATCAGCTTGCAGCGTTCGCTGCAAAATGGTTTCCAGCGATTCTCCGCCGTCCATTTCACGGCCGCGCCACAAATCGGGCAACTGACGACCGGGGGCTTGGCTGCGGGTTTCACAGGTTGCAGAAAGTCAGGTCAAAATCGATCGGCTGGTCGGTACAGGTACGCATCGACCCCGGTCCCACATGCACAAAGCGGATGTTAAGCATGTATTTATTGGCCGAAATTTCGGGCACGCACGGCAGATCGTCGCCCAGGGCAACCCGGATCAGTTGCGGATTTCGCGATTCGAGCATGCGCTGATAGCTGCCATTCTTCGCGTGCTGCAACTCGGGCTGGCCGCTGTCGCGCAGCAAGCCCAGCACGATGCCGACCGCGGCACGTATCGATGAGAAAGGCGCCAGCCAGCGTTGCAACTGGTTCATGCGGCTGTCAGCCGATTGGTGCAGCCAGTAATGGTAGGACGGCAGATTGAATTCGCACATTCCGCCCGGAATGGCCGCGCGCTGCTTGACGGTCATCAGCCAGTCATCATCGCGCAGATGCTGACCCACCCTGCCAGGCAACTGATACATGCCCTGATGGGCCGCCTCGATCGCCGCCAGCACCTGTTCCAGGGTCGCGCCCTGCACCTGCGGATTGCCGCGCAGCGCCAACAACACGGCCTTTTGCCGGTCCAATTCCTGCAGCAGATCGGATTTGAGATCGGCGCGCGCCGCGACTTCCGTCATCTCGAACAAGGTCAGCAAGGCCGCATGATGGGCGTACGGATCGGGCGATGCGGCAAAGGCATCGAAACGATCGAACAGGTCTTCCAGCCGCAACAGGGTGCGGATGCGTTCGCTTAAGGGATATTCGTAGTGGATCACGCCGCAACGCGCAGGGTTTAATGGGCCGATTGTCGCCGATTCATGTGGAAAATCAAGGCGGCGGCGTAGTAGAAAACGCCAGGTAACGCCGGTGCAGTGTTGCAACCTGGGCGCGCAACGCTTCGGGAGAAGCCGTGTTGACGATCACATCGTCCGCAACTGCCAGCCGTTCGGCACGCCCGGCCTGCGCCGCGAGAATGGCTGTCACTTCATCCTGGCCGAGTCCGCTGCGCGTCATCACCCGCGCAATCTGTGCATCTTCCGGGCAATCGACAACCAGAACCCGGTTCAGCACGTCCCGGTAACCGCCCGTTTCCACCAGCAGGGGAATCACGATGAGGACATAGGGAGCGACCAGCGTGTCGAGCCTCCGCTCCACCTCCTGCCGGATAAGCGGGTGCAGGATAGCCTCGAGCTGGCGACGTGCTGCGATGTCGGAAAATATGCGGCGGCGCAGGGTGGCGCGATCCAGGGTGCCGTCCGCGTGCATCACCGCATCGCCGAATTGCGCACGAATTTCCCCGAGCGCCTCGCCACCGGGCTCGGTCAATTGGTGCGCGATGGCATCGGTATCGATCACCGGCGTGCCCAGCTCGGCAAACAGGTCGGCGACCGTCGATTTGCCTGAACCGATGCCGCCGGTGAGACCGACTGCGAACATCAGAATTGCGCGAGGTAGGCCTGCGTCAGGTCAGCGCCGAAGAACAGCGCCACCAGTCCGCCACCAGCCAGATAGGGGCCGAAGGGAATCGGCACGCGCCGGTCATGCTTCACCAGCACAATCATTGCGATGCCGACCGCCGCGCCAACCACCGACGACAGCAGCAGGGTGACGGGGAGCATCTGCCAGCCGAGCCAGGCGCCGATGGCCGCCAGCAGCTTGAAGTCGCCGTAGCCCATGCCCTCCTTGCCGGTAGCCAGCTTGAACAGCCAGTACACCGTCCACAGCACCCCGTAGCCAGCCATGGCGCCGATGACGGCGTCCGGCAGACTGGCGAAATGTCCGCCCAGGTTGAACAGCAGCCCCAGCCACAAGAGCGGCAGGGTAAGGCTGTCGGGCAGCAGGGTGGTATCGAGATCGATGAACGCCAGCGCGACCAGCGCCCACACCAGAAACAGCGCGCCCAGCGTCTCAGCGCTCACGCCCCACGTCCACGCGACCGCCGCCGACAGCAGTGCGGTGAGCAGTTCCACCAGGGGATAGCGTGCACTGATCGGCGCGCTGCAGGATGAGCAGCGCCCGCGCAGCCACAGCCATGACAGCAGCGGAACATTTTCCAGCGCGGTAATTTGATGTCCACACTTGATGCAGGCCGAACGCGGCAGCCACAGGTTATAGCGTGGCGCATCGGGCAGGGTCTCGCCGCGCAGTTCTGCACACTGCGCATTCCACTCGACCTCCATCATTTTGGGGAGCCGGTGGATGACGACGTTGAGAAAGCTGCCGACCAGCAGGCTGAATAAAAAAACCAGCCCGGTGAAGAGGGCTGGTTCAGCATGGAGCAGTTCCATCATCCGCCGACGACTGCGCCCATCTTGAAGATTGGCAGGTACATGGCGATGACCATGCCACCGATGAGGGTCCCCAGCACCACCATGATCATCGGCTCCATCAGGCTGGACAGCGCATCGACTGCGTCATCCACCTCGGCCTCGTAGAAGTCGGCAACCTTGCCCAGCATGGCGTCGAGCGATCCCGATTCTTCGCCGATAGCAGTCATCTGCAGCACCATGTTGGGAAAGCGGCCCGAGTTCTGCATGGCCTGCGTCAGCGCCGTACCAGTCGATACTTCGCCGCGTATTTTGTTAGTAGCTTCGACGAATACCTGGTTGCCCGATGCCCCGCCCACCGATTCCAGCGCTTCGACCAGCGGCACGCCGGCGGCAAACATCGTGGCCAGGGTGCGGGTCCAGCGTGCAATGGTGGCTTTTTCGATCACCGGCCCAAAAATCGGAAGTTTCAGCATGACGCGATCCATGAACATCTGCACCTTGCGCGAGTGCTTCCAGGCCTGCAACAGGGCATAGATGCCGCCACCGATCCCCCCGAATATCGCCCACCACCATTCGATGAAGACATCCGATATCCCCATCACCACCAGGGTCGGGCCTGGCAAGTCGGCACCAAAGCTGCTGAACAGATCCTTGAACGCCGGAATCACGAAAATCATGATGATGGCGGTAATGACAAACGCCACCACGATGATGGAAACAGGATAGAACAGTGCCGACTTGATCTTGCCCTTGATGGCGAGGATTTTTTCCTTGTACACCGCCAGGCGATCAAGTACGCCTTCCAGGATACCGGCCGATTCGCCCGCCCCCACCAGGTTGCAGAACAGCGCGTCGAAATACAGCGGATGGCGCCCGAATGCCTGGGTGAGGCTGCTGCCCTTTTCGATGTCTGCCTTGATTTCCATCAGCAGGCGCTGCATCGACGGGTTGGAATGCCCGCGCGCCACGATTTCGAACGATTGCAGCAACGGCACCCCGGCTTTCATCATGGTGGCCAGCTGACGGGTAAACAGGGTCACATCCTTGTCGGTGATGCGCTTGGCGCCGCTAAAAAGCGTGCTCTGCTTTTTGACCTTGGTGACAGTGATGCCCTGCTTGCGCAGCAGGGAATTAACGACAGCCTCGCCCCCGGCCTGAATCTGGCCTTTGACCTTCTTGCCGCGCTTGTCCATGCCTTCCCACAGGAAGGTGGCGTCCTTGACTGCCTTTGCCGCTGTAGCCATAGAGAAAATCCCTTAAATGTTGGTAACGGCCTCGACCTCTTCCAGCGAGGTGAGCCCAGCTTTCACTTTCAATAATCCAGCCTGGCGCAGGTCGAGCACGCCTTCGCGCCGCGCCTGATCGGCGATATCGGATTCGTTGCCGCCCTTGAGGATGATGCGGGTCATATCGTCGGTAATCGGCATCACCTGATAGATGCCCAGCCGCCCCTTGTAGCCTGTGCCGCCGCAAATGTCACATCCCACTGGCTTATAGGGTTGCCAGCTGCCGTCGAGCTGATCTTCGGTAAAGCCCGCAGCCAGCAGGGCTTCCTGCGGGAGATCGACGGGCTGCTTGCACGAACACAGCCGCCGCGCCAGCCGCTGTGCGGTGATCAGGATGACCGAGGACGCGACGTTGAACGGTGCCACCCCCATGTTCAGCAGACGGGTCAGCGTACCTGGGGCGTCGTTGGTGTGCAGCGTGGACATCACCATATGGCCGGTCTGCGCGGCCTTGATGGCGATGTCGGCGGTTTCCAGGTCACGGATTTCGCCGACCATGATGACGTCGGGATCCTGCCGCAGGAAGGATTTCAGCGCCGCGGAAAACGTCAGTCCGGCCTTGTCGTTGACGTTGACCTGGTTGATGCCCGGCAGCTGGATTTCCGCCGGGTCTTCTGCGGTCGAGATGTTGACGTCGGGCTTGTTGAGGATGTTCAGGCAGGTATAGAGCGACACGGTCTTGCCGGAACCGGTCGGTCCGGTCACCAGCACCATGCCGTAGGGGCGCTGCACCGCGTTCAGCAGCAGCTCCTTCTGCCACGGCTCGTATCCCAGCGCCTCGATCCCGAGCTGGGCGCTGGTGGGATCGAGAATACGCATCACGATTTTTTCGCCGTACAGCGTGGGCAGCGTGCTGACCCGGAAATCGATGGCGCGGTTCTTCGACAGCACCATTTTCATGCGGCCGTCCTGGGGTACGCGCTTTTCCGAAATATCCAGCCGCGACAGCACCTTGATGCGCGAGGCGACCTTGTCCTTGATCGCCATCGGCGGCTGCGCCACTTCGGACAGGACGCCGTCGCGCCGGTAGCGGATGCGATAAAACTTTTCGTACGGCTCGAAGTGGATGTCGGATGCGCCGAGATTGATGGCGTCGAGCATGATCTTCTGCAGGTAGCGCACCACCGGCGCGTCATCGATCTCGATGCCGCCGGTATCCTGCTGCGCGGCCGCGGCGCTTTCCTCGTCATGGAAATCCAGGTCAAGGTCTTCGGCATTCAACACGGCCATCGTGCTCTCTGCCGCGTCGCCCGCCTTCTCGATCAGCTTGCCGAGCTTGTCGTCTTCCACCACCACGGGTTCCACGGCCTGGCCGGTCTGGAACTTCACCTCGTCCAGCGCCTGCAGGTGGGTGGGGTCGGAGGTCGCCACATAGAGCTTGTTGCCGCGCTGGTACAAGGCGACAACGCGCCGTTTTTGCACCAGCTTGGGATCGAGCAGCCCCTGCGGCAGGCTCTCGGCATCCATTGCGCTCAAGTCCAGATAGGGGAACCCGAACGAGACAGCGGCGAATTCAGCGACCTGGTCGGCCTTGAATCTCCGCCCCTTGATGAGCTCGGTCACAAAGGAATCGCCCGACTGGCTCGCGCGTTTCCACACCCCCTCGGCGTCGTCCTCGGACAGCCAGCCATGGTTGACCATGGCACGCGCCAGCCCGGTTAAATTGTTGGTGTTTGTCACAGCAGCCATAGCTCGGTCCCAGACAAGTCCAGCGTCAAAATATTGTCCGCGCCACCCGCCAGAAGGCGGCGGATGGGCGATCACAGGCCTTAACGGCGATTTTTCGACTAAATTGAGGCGTTGTCAGACGAGGGGACATCCAGCGCCGGCGGATAGATGCGTGCCATCTTCACCGCGCGATCCTGCGTCTGCACGATTTCCACCGGCACATCGCCCAGCTTGAGGCTCACCCCTGCCTCGGGAATGTCCTCGAACTGCTCCAGCAGCAGGCCATTCAGCGTCTTCGGTCCGTCCAGCGGCAGCGACAGGCCCAGCTTGCGATTGAGATGGCGCAGCAGCACGGAACCCTCGGCCAGCCAGCTGCCATCTTCCTCGCGCCGCAAAAAACCCATGTCGGATGGCGCCTGGGTGGTGAACTCGCCAACCATTTCTTCCAGCAGGTCTTCCAGCGTCACCAGGCCCTGCAGTTCACCGTATTCGTCGACCACCAGCGCCAGCCGCCGACGGCTGCTCTGGAAGTTGCGCAACTGGGTAAAGAGGGGCGTGCCGGCCGGGACGAAGTAAGGTTCTTCGAGATTTTCCTTCAGCATTTCCGGATCGAGCTCCTCGCCTGTCAGCGCGTGCAGCACCCGCCGCACATGAAGCACACCAAGCAGGTTATCGGGTGACCCCTGCTGCACCACCAGTCGGGTGTGGTGGCTCGTGGAAATCTGCTGGCGCAGGCGCTCGGGGTCGTCCTCGATATCGATTGCCTCGATCTGGTTGCGCGGGGTCATCACGTCGTCCACCGTGATGTCCTCCAGCTCCAGCAGGTTGACCAAAATCCGGTGGTGCTCACGCGGCAACAACCCGGACGATTCCAGCACAATGGTACGCAACTCCTCCAGACCGAGACGGTTGACATACCCGGGCTCGGGCTGCCTGATCCGCAGCAGGCGCAGGATGCCCTGCACGAAGAGGTTGACGAACCACACCACCGGGTACGCCAGCTTCAGCAGCGGCGTAAGGAGCAGCGTTGCCGGGTAGGCGACCCGCTCCGGGAAGGAGGCACCCAGCACCTTGGGCGTCACTTCGCTGAACACCAGAATCAGGAAAGTCAGCAACAGCGTCGCCACGAACAACACCATTTCGCCGGCGCCGAACAGGCGGATGGCCAGCACGGCAGACAGCGTGCCCGAGGCGGAATTGACCAGATTGTTGCCGAGCAGGATGACGCCCAGCAGTTTGTCGGTCTGGTCCAGCAGCGCCTGCGCCCGCATTGCACCGCGCACTCCAGACTCGGCGGCATGCCGCAGGCGATAGCGGTTGATCGCCATCATCGCGGTCTCGGACGCGGAAAAGAACGCCGAGGTCAGCAGCAAGACAACCAGCGCGGCAAAAAGCGTGCTGGTGGAAATACTATCCACTCAGAGTCACCTCAATGACCGAGAACCACTTCCATCACGAACTGTGTGCCCAGATAAGCCAGCAGCAGCAGCGTGAAACCGGTGATCGTCCAGTAGAGCGCCATGCGTCCGCGCCAGCCGCGAAAATGCCGCCCCACCAGCAACCCACCGAACACCAGCCAGGAGAGGATGGCAAACACGATCTTGTGGGAAAACTGCAATGGTGTGCCAAACAGCTCTTCCGAGAAGAATACGCCGCTGAACACCGCCAGGGTAAGCAGGGCGAAGCCCAGGCCGATGGTCTTGAACAGCATGGCTTCCAGCGTCAGCAGGGGCGGCGCACCGTCCTGCAGGAGCGAACCACGGTGGAGTTGTTTTTCCAGCATGGTCATCAACACCGCATGCAGGGCTGCCACCGCCAGCAAGCCATAGGCAAGGAAAGACACCACCAGGTGCGCGCGCAGGGCCAGCGCCTGCGAGTTGGGGATCGCATGGGTGGCGGTGAAAAACGCCATGACCAGGACGGACACCGCCGCCAGGCCGCTCACCCACGACTGCAGGCGCGCCAGCGGTGCGCCTTGGCTGGACAGCCAGTAAACCAGCGCGGTCAGCCATAAAATCGTCGACAGGGAATTGCCGAATCCCAGCCGGATATCGCCCTGACCCAGCATCGACTGGTAAATCAGCGCGCCATGCGCCAGCAGGGCCAATGGCAGCACCCAGCGCACCGATGCGGCGGGTGGCGTGCGCTGCAGCCGCCAGGCAACCCAGCCATAGAGCGCGCTCACACATAAAGTAACCAGCAATAGCGGAGACATTCGTTAAAATGCAAATCTGAATTCAGCGAGCCTCATTATCCATGCCGCCCACAGCGGCAACAAGGAAGCCATGTTAGAAAACCTCAGCGGACGCCTCGCCGGCGTCGTCAAATCCCTGCGCGGGCAGGCGCGCATTACCGAAGCCAATGTGCAGGACACGCTGCGTCAGGTGCGGCTGGCCCTGCTCGAAGCCGACGTCGCCCTGCCGGTGGTCAAGGACTTCATCGAAGCGGTCAAGACCCGCGCCTTGGGTCAGGAAGTGCTCACCAGCCTGTCGCCGGGTCAGGCGCTGATCGGCATCGTCCACGAAGAACTCACCCGCCTGATGGGCGGCGAGAATGCCGACCTCAATCTGGCCGCCACCCCGCCCGCCGTGATTTTGATGGCCGGCCTGCAGGGTTCGGGCAAGACCACCACCAGCGGCAAGCTCGCCCTGCTGCTGAAGCACCGCAAGAAAAAGGTCCTGCTCGCCTCCGCCGACGTCTACCGCCCCGCCGCCATCGACCAGTTGCGGCAGCTCGGCAAGCAGCTCGACGTCAGCTTTTTCGAGGCCGGCGACGAACGCGACCCGCTGAAGATCGTCCAGGCCGCACAGGATCATGCGCGCAAGCAGTTTTACGACGTGCTGATCGTCGACACCGCCGGCCGGCTGGCGATCGACGAGGCGATGATGGCCGAGATCAAGGCGCTGCACGCCGCGGTCAAGCCGGTCGAAACGCTGTTTGTCGTAGACGCCATGCAGGGCCAGGACGCGATCAACGTCGCCCGTGCCTTCAACGAAGCGCTGCCGCTCACCGGCGTGGTGCTGACCAAGCTCGACGGCGACGCCCGCGGCGGCGCGGCGCTGTCGGTGCGCCACATCACCGGCAAGCCGCTGAAATTCATCGGCGTCGGCGAGAAGCCCACCGGACTGGAAGCCTTCCACCCCGAGCGCATGGCACAGCGCATCCTCGGCATGGGCGATGTGCTCTCGCTGATCGAGCAGGCGCAAAGCTCGGTCGACATGGCCGAGGCCAAGAAACTCGCCGACAAGGTCAAGAAAGGCAAGGACTTCGACCTCGAGGATTTCAAGGCGCAGATCCAGCAAATGCGGAAGATGGGCGGCCTGTCGGCGCTGATGGACAAGCTCCCCGGCGCCGGGCAGATGGCGATGCCGGCCGGCGCCGACGACAAGGCGGTCAACCGGGTGGAGGGCATCATCAACAGCATGACCCCGCTGGAACGCCGCAAGCCGGAGATCATCAAGGCCAGCCGCAAGCGCCGCATTGCCGCCGGCGCCGGGGTGCAGGTGCAGGACGTCAACAAGCTGCTGAATCAGTTCGAGCAGGCACAGAAGATGATGAAGATGATGGGCAAGGGCGGGCTGTCCAAGATGATGCGCGGCATGAAAGGCATGATGCCGGGAATGCGGTAGCGCCTTACCCGCTGGCAAGTCGGGGAATTTTGGGTATAATTCGCGGTTTTCTCCGTTTACCCGGTGGGTTAAATCATGGTCGTTATTCGTCTTTCGCGCGGCGGCGCCAAAAACCGTCCTTTCTACAACGTGGTGGTGGCCGATTCGCGCTGCCGTCGTGACGGCCGCTTCATCGAGCGTGTCGGCTTCTACAACCCGGTCGCCGCCGAAGGCGCCGAAGCCGTGCGTCTGGATCAGGATCGCATCGGCTACTGGGTGAGCAACGGTGCGCAGATGTCCGACACCGTCGCCCGTCTGGTCAAGCAGAACAAGCCCGCTGCCGCTGCCTGATTTGGCTGAAAAAGAAGCCTGGGTCGTGATGGGGCGCATCGCCGCCCCGTTCGGCGTGAAGGGCTGGGTCAAGATCCAGCCCTTCAGCGAAGACCCGGGCACGCTGATGGATTTCGAATCCTGGCGCGTCGGACGCGGCGAGCAGCAGGCGCAGTACAGTGTCGAGGCCATCCAGGACCACGGCAAGGCCCTGGTCGCCAAGCTGGCGGGCATCGACGACCGCGACGCGGCGTATGCGCTGCGCGGGCAAGAAATCTCGGTGGCGAAAAACGATCTGCCGCCGCCGAAAGAAAACGAGTTTTACTGGTCGGACCTGATCGGCCTGAAAGTCGTCAACCACCAGGGCGTCGAGTTAGGCAAGGTCGACAGCCTGATGGAAAGCGGTGCGAACGATCTGCTGGTCGTCAAAGGCGCGCGCGAACACCTGATTCCCTTCGTCGCGGCTTTCGTCGGCAAGGTGGATGTGGCAGGCGGGACGATCGAGGTGGACTGGGGCGAAGACTACTGATGCGCTTCGATGCGGTCACGCTCTTCCCCGAGATGTTTGATGCCGTACTGGATTACGGCATTACCCGGCGGGCGCTGGACCGCGGGCTGTACCGGTTCAAGGCGTGGAATCCGCGCGATTTCACCGACGACCCGCACCGCACGGTGGACGACCGACCCTACGGCGGCGGCCCCGGAATGCTGATGCTGGCCGAGCCGCTGGATCGCACGCTGAACGCGGTGCAGCAGGATCTGGCGAGCGAAAATTTGACGCCCTGGGTGGTGCATTTTTCCCCCCGCGGCCGCCCGCTGACACAGCAGCGAGTGATGGAACTGAAAGACACGCCTGCACTGGTTTTGCTGTGCGGGCGCTACGAAGGCATCGACGAGCGGCTGCTGCAGCGCCGCGTCGACGAGGAAATCTCGCTCGGCGACTTCGTGCTGTCGGGCGGCGAACTGCCGGCGCTGGCGCTGATGGATGCGATCATCCGGCAACTGCCGGGGGCGCTCAACGATGCCGAGTCGGCCGTACAGGATTCGTTCAGCCACGGGCTGCTCGACTGCCCGCACTACACGCGGCCCGAGGTGTGGCAGGGCATGGCGGTGCCGGAGGTGCTGAAAAGCGGCAACCACGCGGCGATTGCCAAGTGGCGGCACGAAGAAAGCCTGCGGCTGACCGCTGCGCTGCGGCCCGACCTGCTGGAGCAGGGACAGAAGTAAACAGTTTTACCGGCTTGCCTTGTCAGGCAAACCGGAAATGAGCGGCGCTGGGGTTAAAACAAACCCCGGGGCCAACGTGAAACGGCGTGACGTCCACCCTTCTGGGTATACCTCTCCCGCCAGATGCAAGGAAACATCATGAACATCATCGAGCAACTCGAACAGGAAGAAATCGCCCGCCTGGGCAAAACCCTCCCCGACTTCGCCCCCGGCGACACCATCGTCGTCCAGGTGAAAGTGAAAGAAGGCAACCGCGAGCGTCTGCAGGCCTATGAAGGCGTCGTCATCGCCAAGCGCAACCGTGGTCTCAACTCCGCCTTCACCGTGCGCAAGATTTCCGCCGGCGAAGGCGTCGAGCGCACCTTCCAGACCTACTCGCCGCTGGTCGCCAGCGTCGAGGTCAAGCGCCGCGGCGATGTCCGCCGCGCCAAGCTGTACTACCTGCGCGAGCGTTCCGGCAAGTCCGCGCGCATCAAGGAAAAGCTGCCCGCCCGCAAGGCCGCAGCCAAAGCTGCCGAATAAGCAGTTTCCTGCCGCACCGCAAAACGCCCGCTTCATGCGGGCGTTTTTGTTTTGCCAGGCGCTAAAATGAAGCATGCTCATCTACGATGCCATTCTGGATGCTCCGCCCTGCCGCCTCGGCGCGATCTTCACCGGCGAGGCGCTGGCCCGGCTGGATTTTCTGCCTGCCGGCACGCCTGTCTCCGGAAAACACGACTCCCGCGTACGCCATCTGGCAGACGAACTCGACGCCTACTGGCGCAACCCCGCGCATGAATTCGATCTGCTCTATGTGCCGATGGGCACGCCGTTCCAGCTGCACGTCTGGCGGGCGCTGATGGCGATTCCGGCCGGGCAGCCGACCACCTATGGCACGCTGGCGAAAAAACTGGGCACGGCGCCGCGCGCGGTAGGTCAGGCCTGCGGCGCGAACCCGCTGCCCATCCTCATCCCCTGCCACCGCGTTCTGGCAGCCAACGGGCTGGGCGGCTTCATGCATGCATCGCGTGGCGCGCCGCTGGACGTGAAAACCTGGCTGCTGGCGCATGAACGACGCGCTGATTGACCGCTTCTGCGATCACCTGTGGCTGGAAGACGGGCTGGCGGACCTGACGCTGGCGGCCTACCGGCGCGATCTCAAGACCTTCGGTGCCTGGCTGGAAAAAGAACGCCAGCATGGCCTGGGCGCCACCGTGGCCGGCGACATCGAGGCCTATCTGGCATGGCGCTTCGCCCGCCGCGCGCAGCCGCGCAGCGCGGCGCGCTACACCTCGGCACTGAAGCGCTTTTACCGCTACCTGCTGCGCGAGAACCTGATCGCGGCCGACCCCACGCTCAACCTCGACAGCCCCAAGCTGCCGCGCGCGCTGCCGAAGACGCTGACCGAGGCCGACGTTGAGCGCCTGCTCGACAGTGCCGACACCCATACCCCGCTGGGCCTGCGCGACCGCGCGATGCTGGAAACGCTATATGCCACCGGCCTCAGGGTGTCGGAACTGGTAGGGCTGAAGCTGACCGCAGTAAACCTCGACGACGGCGTGCTGCGGGTGACCGGCAAGGGCAACAAGGACCGCCTGGTGCCGCTGGGCGAGGAAGCGGTGCAATGGCTCAGGCGCTATCTGGCGGAAGCGCGACCACTGCTGCTGGAAAAGCACCTCTCCGACGCGGTGTTCGTGACCGCGCGCGGGGACGGCATGACGCGGCAGGCATTCTGGTACCTGATCAAGCGGCGCGCGCAGGTGGCCGGCATCACCCGCCCCCTATCGCCGCACACGCTGCGCCACGCCTTCGCCACCCATCTCCTGAACCACGGCGCCGACCTGCGCGTGGTGCAGATGCTGCTCGGCCACAGCGACATTTCGACCACGCAGATCTACACCCACGTGGCACGCGAGCGGATGAAGCAGTTGCACGCGCAGCATCACCCGCGCGGCTGAGTCAGCCGGCGTAGGGAATCCGCTCCATCAGGTAGCACAGGCAGTCCTGGCGGATCACCCGCTCATCGCGCGTCAGCATGGCAGGCATCAGCGATTTTTTGAGCGTGATCCCGCCCTGACTGTAGTCGAACAGCCGCTCGCCGATGTCCTCGCCGCGTTCATCGAGCGCTTGCAGTCGCGCAGGGCTGCCCGGCCGCACCCGCCCCAGCAGGTCGCCGCGCGCCAGCTCGCGGAAATTGTAGTGATCGAGTTCGGGCACGAAGTCGATGTCCGCGTCCGGCGCATCGAAGCCGAAGCTCACCGCCTCCGGAACCTTGACCGTAGCCACGGTATGGAACAGGTCGACGTCGTGGGGCGCCACCGGATGCGCAGGGAATTCCGACAAATGCAGGCAGGCCTCCATGAAGGCAGCGGCATGTTCGACGCTGCCCGGCGTGCCCGGCTTGCCGCATTCCACCGTGACTGCAGGGCACAGTTCGGCAAAAGCGGCCGACTGCACGCCGCGCGGCCGGATGAAATACACCACGATGCGCGAAAACAGGGTGGCGAGATGCAGAAAGTGGGGGTCCAGCCGGTTGACGCAGGCGTAATGCGGATTGAGGCCGGTGTTGTTGTGGATGTCGAGGCTGGCGAACACGCCGCACGCTCGCATCGCGTCGACCACCTGCTGCATCATCGCTTGCTCAGCCGGATGCGCTTCTTCGCTGCCCAGCCATACCCGATTGTAGTCCGGCTGGCCGTCAAGCCGGCGCAGCCCCGAGCGGGCCGCTTCGACGTTGCCGATGAACAGCGACAGCGCACGCGGCAGCTCGGCCGACGCGAATTTTTTCAGTACCGATTGCGCCGCCAGCCAGCCGGTGTCCTCGTTGCCGTGCAGCAGCACCGAGACGAACAGCGGCGGCGTGCGCCGCCCTGGCAGATGGATCAGCGCCGGACCGGGCAGCAGCTCGCCCAGACGGGCAGCAGGCAGGTCCAGCAGGCCGGGCGGCAAGGCATCGTATTGCGTCAGCATCATGAGGACCTATCCCCACTCATGCACTGGCGCGCCGGAACGCTGGTTGTCGAGATAATCGTCCATCATGCGGTGGACGTCGCCCCCCACCTGTGCGAGCCGCTGCAGCTGCCACGCCGATCCGGTCTGGCCGCTGCGCACCCGGGCTTCGACCACCCCCAGGTAATGCTCGATCTCGGCGTCAGGCAGGCCGAATTCGCGCAGCCCCTGGCGCGCCAGCGGCAAGCCTATGTCGAGGATGAGGTCATGCGCCGAAAGCCGCTGGCCATCCAGCCAGGTCAGCCCAGCCTGCAACCCATGACGCGCGGCGGCGTAGAAATTGCCGCGCGCGACGGCGAACGGCAGGGCGGATTCGGCGGCGTGCGGTTGCCGCGCCAGCGCATGCACCAGGCCGAAATACAGCGCCGCGTTGGCGACCATGTCCAGCACGGTCGGGCCGCTCGGCAGCACCCGCTGCTCCAGCCGCACGTGTGCCTGTCCGGCCGCGTCGAAGCCGATCAGCGGCCGCACCCAGCGCCAGATGGCGCCGTTGTGCAGGCGCAGATGCGAAAACCGGGCCGGCGGTTCGGCCTGCGGCATCGGCAACAGCACCGGGTAGTGCTCGAGATTTTCCTCGAATAGTTCCAGCGGACTGCGTGCCACATAGTCGCGCCCGAAGGTCACCCGCCGCACGCTGGCCTCGGCCAGGCCGTTGTAACCCCCCAATTCCACCGACTGCTCGAACAGCGGCACCCGGGTTTCCTGCCACAGGCGATGGCCGAACAAGAGCGGCGAATTGACCGCTGCAGCCAGGAGCGGCGCGCAGCTGATCAGCGAGGCGTTGTAGTAGCGGCCCGCCCGATTGAAGGGCACCTGCAGATGCAGCTGGAACGAGGTGGTCGCAGCCTCCAGCATGACGTCGGGCCGGATCAGGTGCAGGGGGTCCGCGCCCTCGATGTCGATGCGGATGGGGGCGCCGTTGCGCTGCTGCAGAACCTGCGCATTGAGGACGTCGAAGCGGTTCATAGCTGACATGTTGGCGAGGCACAGGTCCTCGTCGCGGATGGTCGGCAGAATGCCGATCATCGCCAGCACCGCGTCCATGCCGTGCGCCACGTGCTGGCAGTTATCCCAGGTGGTCAGCAGGGATTCCTCCATCGCCGCCAGCACGCCCGCGCCCATTTCCACCGGCGGCGCGTTCAGTTCGACGTTGAAGCGGGACAGCTCAGGCACCACCAGTGGATCATTCAGCGCGCGCAGATAGAGTGCATTGACCGGGTTGGGGCAGCCGGCATGATCGAGCAGCCAGGCTTCGAGTTCGAAGCCGGCAACGTAGCGCGCGTCCCTGAATCCGCCGGCTTTGGCGAGCGACCGCAAGGCCGCTGTCTCCTCCGCCAGACGGGTGGAAAACTGCTCGAGGTCCGCTTCGGAAAAGCGGGTGCGATTGATTTCCTGTCCCATGCGTGTGTAGGCGGTTACTCCAGCGGCTGCGCATCAGCCCTGACCATCATATCCGAGCGCCCGGTCAATTGGAGCGCCTGGCGTGCGTCACACCCGTGTGCTGCGCCGTGCCAGGTAGAACCACTCCTGCCCCGGCAGCGCTTTCGGATTGGGGAAAACGATGTAGCCATCAGCATCCGCACGTACCTCTGAGCCATCGTGGCGCGTGCCGATCCGTTCGCCCGCGTGCACCCGATCAAAGCTGGACCAGTCGCGCACAAAGGCATCGTCTGCATGGACGCGGTCGACGACCTGGTAGAGGCGCAGCGCCTCGGTATCGGTTACGGGGACCGGGGCAGGAGCATCACTCAGGCGCAGGTGCGCCAGCGCGTTGTGGATCGCCTGATACGCCACCTCGGGGGCTGCGGGGTCATCGTGCTGGCCGCATTCGAGCGTGAGCGCGATGCCGCCCTGCGCGCGCATATACTCGGTGGTGCCCACGCCGTAATGCACGTCGGCCTCGCGTGACGACGCACCCGCCGCCAGGCGCCGCGCAACCCCGGCAGCATAGGTGTCGAGCCAGCCATCGACGAAGCGATGCACGCCAAGACTCAGCGCCAGCGCGGTTTCCTCCGCCGCGCGGGCGAACGGCTCCAGCGTGCCGCGATTGTCTTCCGGCCCCAGCATGACGAAAGGCTGACCGGCGGTGTGAAACGAATGCAGGTCAAGCAGCGCGTCGTGCTGCGCCAAGAGCGGGCACAGCCAGTTGGCGATGCGATCCTCGAACTCGGCCGGAGACTCGGTCGGCACCAGATTGCGGTTGAGGTTGCGGTCGCCCATGCGCTGGTGGCGCGCATAGGCGAGCGGGTTGGTGACCGGAACGAAAGAAACGTGGCCGGCGACGATGCCCAGTTGGCCGGACTCGATCTCCGCGATCACGCGGCGGATCGCCTGCGTGCCGCAGGTTTCATTGCCGTGTACCGCGCCCAGCACGACGACGCGTGGGCCCGGCGCCAGGCCAGCGAACGAAATGGATTGAAAATGCAGCGATTCGGGTGTGCTCATGCGCGCAAGGCCTTGAATAGCAAAGAGATGCTCGACACCAGCAACAACATGCCCACCAGCCGCGTCATCTGTTCCTGGCGCAAGCTTACATGCATGTGCCCGCCCAGATACAGCGCGCCCAGCACCAGTGGCAGCGCAACAATATACGCAATCCACACCTGAGCCGTCAGCAATAGGCCGGCCACCAGAAAACTGACGATGCGCGTCAATCCCTCGAAGAAGAACAGCGCCGAAAAGGTCGCGCGCAGATCGCTTTTGTCGCGGATGCGGTGGCTCAGATAAATCACATACGGCGGACCGCCGGTGCCGAACAGCGCGCCCACCGTTCCGCCGGTGAGTGCGGCGGGCACCGCCCAGCCGCGCGAAGCGGGCTTGTCGCCACGGATATTGAACAGGCTGCGCACGGCAAATATGAAGACAAACGCGGATAGTGCAAACAGCATGGGCCCGGGCGGAAGCTTGACCAGCAGGCTGGTTCCCGCAATCACGCCGACGATGCCAAACGGAACCAGCACACCGAGCTCGCCCCATTGCACGCGCTTGAAATGAAGGCCGCCGATCACCAGCGAAGCAGTGAAATCCAGCAGCAGAACCAGCGGCACGACAAACTGCAACGGCATGAACAGCGCCAGCAGGGGCACCGCCACCAGGCCCGAACCAAAGCCTGTAATGCCACGAATCAAATAGGCCGCCAGCAGGATGGCCGCTGTCGCGGCAATCTGTTCAGGCGTCACGGACGCGCGCCGCGCTCGATGGTGATGCCAAGTTCCTTGATGCCCGGCACGATCGCAAACTTGGTGACCGATACCTTGACCCACGGCGCGCCGAATTCATCGCGCACGATGGCCGCCACATGCTCGGCCACCGACTCGACCAGGGTGATCGGCTGCGGCGCGTTGTGCAGGTAGTCCTTCACCCGCTTGGCCACCGCACCGTAGTCGATGGTGTCAGCCACGTCGTCGGTGCCGCCGGCCTTGCTGTCGGGAAGGCCGATTTCGAGATCGAGCCGAACCGGCTGCGGCACTTTGCGTTCCCACTCGTATATGCCGATAATCAGTTCGAGACGGAAGTCCCGCAAAAATAAAATATCCATCGTGCGCCCCCCAGGGGCTCAACCAAAACCTGCCATTTTACTGACTTGTTTATGACCACGCTGTTGTTTATTGCTGTTGCCTACCTGTTGGGTTCGCTGTCGTTCGCCGTGATCGTCAGCCGCGCCATGGGCCTGCCCGACCCCCGCAGCTTTGGCTCGGGCAACCCGGGCGCGACCAACGTGCTGCGCACCGGACGCAAGGCGGCCGCCGTGCTGACGCTGCTCGGCGACGCGCTGAAAGGCTGGGTGGCGGTGGTGCTGGCGCGCATGCTGGCGCCGCAATTCGGGCTCGGCGACGACATCGCCCTGCTGTGCGCGCTGGCGGTGTTCATCGGCCACCTGTTCCCGGTGTTCTTCCATTTCCAGGGCGGCAAGGGCGTGGCCACCGCGCTCGGGGTGCTGATCGGGCTCAACCCCTGGCTCGGCCTGGCGTGCCTGGTCACGTGGCTGCTGATGGCAGGGGTGTTCCGCATTTCCTCGCTGGCCGCGCTGACCACCGCCGTGCTTGCCCCGGTTTATGCCGGGCTGCTGATGGGCTGGGACAATACAGCCATCACCGTGCTGGTGATCGCACTGCTGCTGATCTATCGTCACAAGAGCAACCTGATCAAGCTGGCATCCGGCCAGGAAGCCCGCATCGGCGCCCGCAAATAATCCTGCCCATCTACATGGCCCTGTTCGACAAAACCATCGACCACGCAAAGGAAAGCCTCGCTGAGGTGTCGCGCGAGGCGATCGATCTTGCCGGCGAACGTCTGGCCGATGTGGTGAAAGTCGGCGTGTCGCAGGCCGGCACCGAACTGAAGGATGTGATCTGGCAGGCCAGCCAGGAAATCGACGCCAAGCTCGACAAGATTTCCGAGGAACTGCACGAACAGCGGCAGTTCACCAAGGACGACGTGCGCGAGCTGGTCGATTACGCCGGAGAAAAGCTCGGCGCGCTGATGGACGATCGCATCGTCCACGCCAAAGCGGAGTTCTCGTCGCTGGTGCAGGAAAAGGTCGAATATTTCAAAAAGGAAGTCGACAGCTTCTTCATCGAGCGCCAGCGCGACCTGGCACGCGAGCGGCGGCGGCTGTTCATCAACGTCGCCATCGCGATTCTGGCCTCGCTGTCGCTGGGATTCATCTCCTGGCTGTACCACCAGTATCTCGGCGGCGGGCTCGACGTGTTCGCCATTTTCCGCATCGTGTTCGCCTCGCTGGCCGGCGGCTATGCGGCCTACCTTGCCGTCAAGCTGTTGCGCCGCTGGCTGTCGATGTCGGAACACAAGAAGGACACGCTGTTCCTGGTCAGCCGCTATTGGGGCGTGCTGCGCCCGGAAAGCATTTTCGGCACGGTGATTCTGGTGTGCCTGATGGCCGTGCTGGTGGGGTTTTTACTGTTCCCCGAGCAGATCGCACAACTCACCGGCAGCGAAAAATGGCTCAAGGCCCTGCGCGAGGCCTACCCCATGTTCCGGCAATAAATCACACCGCGTCGAGCGTCGACAGTTCCCAGCGCGGCTTGACCGCGAACGTCAGATCCGCATTCGCGTGCGCCAGCCGCTGCGCGCCCGCGAAGGCGATCATCGCACCATTGTCGGTGCAGAACTCCAGCCGCGGATAGAACACGGTGATGCCGCGAACCGCCGCCTCGCGCGTGAGCCGCTCGCGCAAATGCGTGTTGGCGCCCACCCCCCCCGCGACCACCAGCCGGCTTGCGCCGCTGCGCTTGCAGGCTGCCAGGCTCTTGCTCACCAGCACCTCCACCGCTGCAGCCTGGAACGCGGCCGCGATGTCCGCCGCCTGCTGCAGCCCCTCTTTGCGCACCAGCGTCAGCACCGCGGTCTTGAGGCCGGAAAAGCTGAAATCGAAATCGCCCGAATTGAGCATCGGCCGGGGCAAGGTGAAGCGGCTGGCGTCGCCCGTTGCCGCCAGTTTCGACAGCGCCGGCCCGCCCGGGTAGCCCAGTCCCAGCAACT
>JAJYXG010000070.1:0-12019 GCA_021791095.1 Pseudomonadota bacterium | reverse complement strand
TTGCGAATGCCGCGCTGCGAGTTGAGCAATCAGCTCGGACTTGGTCATGGATTACTCGGCGTTCTTGTTGTCGAGCTTGGCTTTCAGCAGCGCGCCGAGGTTGGTCGAACCGCTGGCAGCCGCTGCAGACTCGGCGGCGAATTTCTTCATCGCGGAATCCTGCTCGGTCATGTCCTTGGCCTTGATCGACAGGTTGATCACACGGTTCTTGCGATCGACGTTGATGATCATGGCTTCGATTTCGTCGCCTTCCTTGAAGTGGCTGCGCATGTCTTCGACGCGGTCGCGCGAGACTTCGGATGCACGCAGGTAGCCTTCCATGTCGCTGTCCAGCTGCACGGTAGCGCCCTTGGCTTCCACGGTCTTGATGGTGCCCTTGACGATGCTGCCCTTCTCGTGGCCGGTCGCGTAGCTGGTCAGCGGGTCGCCTTCGAGCTGCTTGATGCCGAGCGAAATGCGCTCGCGCTCGAGATCGATGCCCAGCACCACGGCCTCGACGTCCTGGCCCTTGCGGAAGTTGCGCACGGCCTCTTCACCGGGGACGCTCCACGACAGGTCGGACAGGTGGACCAGGCCGTCGATGCCGCCCGGCAGGCCGATGAACACGCCGAAGTCGGTGATCGACTTGATCGCGCCGCTGACCTTGTCGCCCTTCTTGTGGTTCATCGAGAAGTCTTCCCACGGGTTGGACTTGCACTGCTTCATGCCCAGCGAGATGCGGCGCTTGTCTTCGTCGATGTCGAGCACCATGACTTCGACTTCGTCGCCCAGCTGCACGATCTTGGAGGGGCTGACGTTCTTGTTGGTCCAGTCCATTTCGGAGACGTGCACCAAGCCTTCGATGCCTTCCTCGATTTCGACGAACGCGCCGTAGTCGGTCAGGTTCGCGACCTTGCCGAACATGCGGGTGCCCTGCGGGTAGCGGCGGGCGATGCCGACCCACGGATCGTCACCCAGCTGCTTGATGCCGAGCGAAACGCGGTTCTTCTCGGTGTCGTAGCGCAGAATCTTGGCTTCGAGTTCCTGGCCGACGTGCACGACTTCGGACGGGTGCTTGACGCGGCGCCAGGCCATGTCGGTGATGTGCAGCAGGCCGTCGATTCCGCCCAGGTCCACGAACGCGCCGTAGTCGGTGATGTTCTTCACCACGCCCTTGACGATGGAGCCTTCCTTCAGGGTTTCCATCATGGCTTCGCGGTCGGCACCCATGGTCTCTTCCAGCACGGCACGGCGCGACACAACGACGTTGTTGCGCTTGCGGTCGAGTTTGATGACCTTGAATTCCATTTCCTTGTATTCGAACGGGGTGGTGTCCTTGACCGGACGCATGTCCACCAGCGAACCCGGCAGGAAGGCACGCAGGCCGCCCACCAGCACCGTCAGACCGCCCTTGACCTTGCCCTGCACCATGCCGGTGACGATCCGGCCTTCGTTCATCGCGGCTTCCAGATCCAGCCACGCGGCCAGCTTCTTGGCGCGCTCGCGCGACAGCTTGGTCGCGCCAAAGCCGTCTTCGATCGATTCGATGGCGACCGACACGAAATCACCGATCTTGGCTTCGATCTCGCCCTGGTCGTTCTTGAATTCTTCGAGAGGGATCAGGCTCTCGGACTTGAGGCCGGCATTCACCGTCACGAAATTGTGGTCGATGCCGATGATTTCGGCAGTGATGACTTCACCCTGGCGCATTTCCTGGTGCGAGAGGGACTCCTCGAACAGGTCGGCAAAGCTTTCCATCGAAGCGGGGGCGGAAGAAGCGGTAGCAGTAGACATTAAAACCTTCAGTCCGTCGGTGAGGACGGGGTTAGTTGCACATCGCCAGCCTGCGGGCGCAGGACTGACACGGGACATCAATTTACTTGTTTGCCGCGCGCCTTACATAAACTGTAGTGCGCCAGCACCGCCTGCACCGCCGATTCGATATCCATGTGGGTCGTATCGAGCAACAGCGCATCGGCTGCGGGTTTGAGCGGCGCCACGGCGCGGGCCGTGTCGCGCGCATCGCGCGCCTGCATATCAGCAACAAGGTCGGTAAGATTAGCAGACTTCCCCTTTTCGATCAACTGCTTATGCCGCCGCTCGGCGCGCGCCTCGGCGCTGGCTGTCAGGAAGACCTTGGCCACCGCGTCGGCGAACACCACCGTGCCCATATCGCGGCCGTCAGCCACCAGGCCGGGGGCCTGGCGATAGGCGCGCTGGCGGTCGAGCAGCGCCGCGCGCACCGCCGGCAGGGCCGCCACTTTTGACGCGCCTTCGCCCACCGCCTCGGCGCGGATCGCTTCGGTGACGTTTTCCTCCGCAAGCCATACCGCGCCGTCGTGGAAGGTGGCCGGCAGCGTGGCCGCCAATGCCGCCACGCCCGCCTCGTCGTCCAGCGCCACGCCCTGCTTCATCGCTGACAGCGCAGTCAGCCGGTAGAGCGCGCCGCTGTCGAGGAAATGAAACCCGAGCACGGCGGCAACCCGCTCGGCCACGGTGCCCTTGCCCGACGCTGACGGGCCGTCGATGGCGATGACCGGGATGCCAATTGAAGGCGACGTCATTGGGCGATCCCCGCAAAAGTCTTGAAATACGTCGGGAAAGTCTTGTTCACGCACGCCGGATCATTGATGCGCACCGGCACGCCGCCGAGCGTCACCAGCGAGAGGCACATCGCCATGCGGTGGTCGTCGTAGGTATCGATGATGGCATTGGGAATCAGCTGTTGCGGAGGCGTGATGCGGATGAAGTCGGCGCCCTCCTCGACCGTCGCGCCGACCTTGCGCAGTTCGGTCGCCATCGCCGCGATGCGGTCGGTCTCCTTCACCCGCCAGCTGGCGATGTTTTTCAGCGTCGTCATGCCGTCGGCGAACAGCGCCGCCACCGCCAAGGTCATCGCAGCGTCGGGGATGGCGTTGCAGTCGAGATCGATCGCTTTCAGGCGGCCGGTCCTGGGTGCGCACGCCTCGATCCAGTTCGGGCCCATGTCGATCTGCGCACCCATCTGCGCCAGCGCATCGGCAAAGCGTACGTCGCCCTGCACGCTGTCGCGGCCCACGCCCTGCACCCGCACCGGGCCGCCGCCGATGGCGCCCGCGGCGAGAAAATACGACGCCGACGAGGCGTCGCCTTCCACCCAGATTTCACCGGGGCTCTGGTAGCGCGCCGCCGCCGGCACGCCGAAGCGCTGCCAGCCGTCGCGCGCGATGTCCACGCCGAAGCGGCGCAGCATCGCCAGCGTGATGCCGATGTAGGGTTTTGAAATCAGTTCGCCCACGACTTCGATCGTGGTGTTGCGTTGCCGCAGCGGCAGCGCCATCAAGAGGCCGGTGAGAAACTGACTCGACACGTTGCCGCGCACTTCTGTGATGTCGCCGGCAATCTCCGCAGGATGGATTTTCAGCGGAGGAAAGCCTTCCTGGCCCAGATAGTCGATGCGCGCGCCCAGTAATCGCAATGCGTCGACCAGATCGCCGATTGGCCGCTCGTGCATGCGCGCCACGCCCTTCAGCACATACTCGCCGCCCGACAGGGCGCAGGCGGCGGTCAGTGAACGGAACGCCGTGCCGGCATTGCCCAGGAACAGCTCGGCCTGCTTGACCGGAAACGCGCCGCCCACGCCCGCAATCTCGTAGTCGTCGGAATCGCTCATCCGCGCCACGCCCACGCCCAATGCGCGCAGGGCGTCGAGCATGACCCGGGTGTCGTCGGAATCGAGCAGTGCACGCACGATCGTCGTGCCTTTCGCCAGCGCCGCCAGCAGCAGGACACGATTGGAAATGCTTTTGGAACCCGGCAGCCGCACCGTGCCGCGCGCGGCAGTGCTTGCAGGTAAATCGAGAAAGTCCATCAAGAATCCTGAGTATTAATCCAGTGCTCGCGTGCCGTCCGGGCACGCGTGAAAATCGCCAGCAAAGCCTCGGCATCTTCCGCCGACACGGCACTCCGAAGCGCCTGAAGCGCGGCGACGTAGGCATCCAGTTCGGCCAGTACCGCCTCGCGATTCGCCAGCGCGATGTCGCGCCACATTTCCGGGCTGCTGCCGGCGATGCGGGTGAAATCACGGAAGCCGCTGGCGGCAAAGCGGAAGAAGGTGTCGCCGTCGGCGCGCTGCGCCAGTTCGTCCACGAGCGCGAACGCTGCCAGATGTGGCAGATGGCTCACCGCTGCGAACACGCGGTCGTGCAGGTCGGCATCCAGTGTCTCGACCTGTGCCCCGACCGACTGCCACAGCGCCTTCACGGTGGCGAGCGCGTCGGCACGGGTGTCGGGCTGCGGCGTCAGCACCACTTTCTTGCCCTGGTACAGATCGGCGCGCGCGGCACCGGGGCCGCTCTGCTCGGAGCCGGCAATCGGGTGGCCGGGCACGAAATCGGCGAAGCGGTCCCCAAGAACCGCGCGCGCCGCCGCGACGACATTGACCTTGGTACTGCCGGCGTCGGTGACGATGGCACCGGCCTTCAGATGCGGCGCAAGCTGTTTCAGGACGGCTTCGGTTTCACCCACCGGCAGCGCCAGCAGGATGCAGTCGGCCAGCCCGGCCTCAGTCCAATCGACGGCACGGTCGATCAGTCCGAGCTCGCGCGCTACGGTGAGCCGCGCCGGATTGCGGCCGACCCCCAGTACCTCGCGTACCGCGCCGGCCTGTTTCAGGGCCAGTGAAAAGGAACCGCCGATCAGGCCGGTGCCGACGATGGCGAGTTTTTCGATGATCACAGGGCGGCTTTCCGACCGCCAGGGTCAGGCCGTGGTTCTAAAGCCGCTGCCCCAAGGGATATCCCTTCGGATAAAGCGGCAAGAACCACGCTCAGGGCGTCGAGAAAACGGGCGTTCTGCCCGGCCAGCCCCACCGACACACGCAGGAATTCGGGCAGGCCGTAATTGGCCACCGGGCGCACGATGACGCCGCGCTTGAGCAATTCGGTATTGATGCGCGCCGCGTCGCCGACTTTCGCCAGCAGGAAATTCCCTTTCGACGGCACGGTTTGGATGTTCAGCTCGACCAGCCCGGCGACCAGCTGCGCCATCCCGGCGGTGTTCAGCGCATAGCTGCGCTCAAGAAAATCGGTATCGCCGAGCGCGGCCTCGGCAGCAGCCAGTGCGGGCAGGTTGACGTTGAAGGGGTGGCGCACGCGGTTCATGAGGTCGATCACGTCGGGGTGCCCAAGGCCGTAGCCTACCCGCAGCCCGGCGAGGCCATAGGCCTTGGAAAAGGTACGGGTGATGAGCAGATTGGGAAAGCGGGCCAGCCAGGCGGCGGTGTCGCACCGTTCGGCTGGCGGCAGGTATTCGCCGTAGGCCTCGTCCAGCACCACCAGCACGTATGGCGGCACGGATTCGAGGAAGGCTTCGATCTCCGCCCATGGCAGGAAAGTGCCGGTCGGGTTGTTGGGGTTGGCGATCCACAGCACACGGGTGTCGTCGCGGATCGCCGCGCGCATCGCGGCGAGATCGTGGCCGTAATCCTGCGCCGGTACCACGATGCTCTGTGCGCCGACCGTCTGCGTGGCGATAGGATAGACCGCGAAGGCGTGCTCCGAGTGCACCGAAGAAGTTTCCGGCGTCAGGAAGGTTTGCGCCGCGATGTCGAGCACGTCGTTGGATCCGTTGCCCAGCACGATCTGGTTTTGTGCCACGCCCAGTTTTTCCGACAGTTTCGCCTTCAGCGCAAAACCGGCGCCGTCAGGATACAGCGCCATGTCGTACAGGGCGTCCTGTGCGGCGGAGAGCGCCAGCGGGCTGGGGCCGAGCGGGTTTTCGTTCGACGCCAGCTTGACGATATCGGCTTCGGCCAGGCCGAATTCACGCGCCAGTTCGGAAATGGGCTTGCCGGGCTGATACGGGGCAATCGCGCGCACATGCGGCGGCGCGAGGTCACAACAAGTAATCACGATGCAGCGGGATAAGAGCCGAGAATTTTAAGGAAGGCGGCGCGCGCCTCGATTTCGGCCAGCGCAGCGGCCAGTTTGGCCTCCTGGCGATGGCCTTCGCAGACGACGAAGAACAGATATTCCCAGTTGCTCGAGCGCGACGGGCGCGACTCAAGCTTGCTCATGGAAATGCCGGCGTCAGCGAGCGGCTGCAAGAGCTTGACCACCGCACCCGGCTGGTTTTTCGCACCCATCACCAGCGAGGTCTTGTCGCGCCCGGACGGCGCGGCGTCGGCTTGCCCAAGCACCAGAAAGCGCGTGGTATTGCTGGCTTCGTCCTCGACCCGTGATTCGACCACAGCAAGGCCATACAGCTCGGCGGCCGCTTCGCTGCCCAGCGTGGCCGCCTCGGATTCGGCTGCCGCACGGCGGGCGCCTTCGCTGTTGCTGACCACACTGACGCGTTCGGCGTTCGGCAGATGACGGCTGAGCCACTGTTGGCACTGGGCGAGCGATTGTGCGTGGCCATACACCCGCTGAATGCCGGCGAGACCGCCGTGCTTGCGCATCAGCGTCTGGTGGATCGGCAGCATCACCTCGCCGCAGATTTTCAGCGGGCTGGCGACGATGAGGTCGAGCGTGCGGCCGATCGCGCCCTCGGTCGAGTTTTCCACCGGCACCACGGCAAACTCGGCGCGGCCGGTTTCAACGGCCTGAAAGCAGGCGTCGATGTCGGTCTCGGGGAGCGTCTCGACCTCATGGCCGAAATGCTTGTGCACCGCCTGCTGGCTGAAGGTGCCAGCGGGGCCGAGGTAGGCGACGTGCGTAGTCTCTTCCACGGCACGACAGGCCGACATGATTTCGCGGATCAGGCGCTCGATGGTGTCGCCCGACAGCGGGCCGGGGTTGTTCTCTCGTAGACGCCGCACGATCTGCGCCTCGCGCTCGGGGCGGTAGATCTTTTCGCCATTCTTGGCGCGCCCGACCTGCTGGGCGATAGCCGCGCGTTCCGACACCAACTTGAGGAGAGCATCGTCGATGGCGTCGATGCGCGCGCGCAGCGCCTTCAGAGCGTCATCCATCATCTTATGACAGCCACACAGCGTGCAACCAGTCACGCTCGATCAATGTGTAAATCATTTGCATGGATATTTATTTTGCAGGGCAAAAACAACGATGGACGCAGCTGGCGATTGCAGCATGCTTTTATTTTCTCTATTTTTTTCAATAAATTTGAGGATGTCCTGGATCGCATCGTTAACCGTGCTGTTCTGAGGGCGGCAGTAGGCGCTTATATCCTTAGCCATCGCCTCATTTCGTGAGCCACGCTTAAACAAATGGTAGCCAACAACGGCGTTATGTCCTTCGATGGCACCCGTCACATACTGAATACACGAAACTAACTTCAGGGTGGCATTTTGATCGGAAGAGGGAGAGGAAATTACCTTTTCTTGATCTATTTTGCATGCCGAATATAGGTCGGCAGCCGTTCCGATTTTCAGTGAGCTTGGGCCTGCGTGTATGCTACCGCAGGCTGCAATTGATAGGGCAGCGATCAAGAATCGTTTCATCATTTAAGTTCCTGTATTGCTAACCTGCAGGCAGGTATCTCACGGCGAGCACGCCGGCGATGGCGGACAATTGCTGCATTACCGCAGCGGTCACGGCGCTATCGACGTCGACCAGCGTGTACGCCATGTCGCCCTTGGACTTGTTGACCATGTTGTGGATGTTGAGCCCGGCAGCGGCCAGCACGGCCGAAATCTGCCCCACCATGTTGGGCACGTTGGCATTGGCGATGGCCAGGCGGAAAGCCGATTCGCGCGCCATGCTGACGTTGGGGAAGTTGACCGAGTTGAGGATGTTGCCGTTTTCCAGATAGTCGGCGAGTTGTTCCGCCACCATCACTGCGCAGTTCTCCTCGGCCTCTTCTGTGGAGGCACCCAGGTGCGGCAGCGCCACGACTTTGTGCTGTCCTTTCAGCGCATTCGCCGGGAAGTCGCAGATATAGGCATGCAGCTTGTTGGCGCCGAGCGCCTCGATCACGGCGGCGTTGTCGACCACGCCTTCGCGCGCGAAATTGAGCAGCACCGCACCCGGACGCATCGCGCCGATGCGCTGGGCGTTGATGAGGTTGCGCGTGGCGTCCAGCAAGGGCACATGCAGGGTGACGAAGTCGGCCATGCGCAGCACGTCCTCGACGTTCTCGGCACGCTTGACCTGAGACGGCAGCCGCCACGCGGCGTCGACCGTGATCGCCGGATCGAAGCCGACCACGTTCATGCCGAGCTTGATCGCGGCTTCGGCGATGTAGGAACCGATGGCGCCGAGACCGATCACTCCGAGCGTGCGGCCCGGCAGTTCCATCCCGGCGAACTGCTTCTTGCCGGCTTCGGTCGCCTTGTGCATCTCCTCGTCGCTGCCGCTGAGACCTTCGACGAACTTCAGCGCCGGCACCAGGTTGCGCGCGCCGATCAGCATGCCAGCGATGACCAGTTCCTTCACCGCATTGGCGTTGGCGCCCGGCGCGTTGAACACCGGCACGCCGCGTTCCGACATTTTCTTGACCGGGATGTTGTTGGTGCCGGCACCGGCGCGGGCGATCGCCTGCACCGATGCGGGAATGTCCATGTCGTGCATGTTGGCCGATCGCACCAGAATGCCATCCGGGTCGGCCACATCGCCACCGACGATGTAATGCTCGGGCAGCCGTGCCAGACCGCGCGCGGAAATGGCGTTGAGGGTGAGTATCTTGCGTGCCTCAGCCATGGCTTTTCTCGAAGTCGCGCATGGTGTCGACCAGTGCATGCACGCCCTCCACCGGCATCGCGTTGTAGATCGACGCACGCATGCCGCCCACCGAGCGGTGGCCCTTGAGCTGGAGCAGGCCCCGCTCCTTGGCAAGCTTGAGGAAGGCCTCGTCGAGCGCGGCGTCCTTCAGCGTGAAGGGCACGTTCATCAGCGAGCGGTTCTCCTTCGCCACCGGCGAGGCATAGAAGTCGGTCGCGTCGAGATAGTCATACAGTAGCGCCGCCTTCTCGCGGTTGGTCTTTTCCATCGCGACGAGGCCGCCGCGCACCTTCAGCCACTTGAACACCAGCCCCGCCGTATACATGGCGAAGGTGGCCGGCGTGTTGTACATCGAGTCGTTGTCGGCGTGGATCTTGTAGTCGAACATGGTCGGCGTGCCGGGAACGGTCTGCCCCATCAGGTCCTCGCGCACGATGACGATGGTCAGTCCGGCCGGGCCGATGTTCTTCTGCGCGCCGGCGTAGATCACGCCGAACTTCGACACGTCGATCGGGCGCGACAGGATGGTCGACGACATGTCGGCCACCAGGGGCACGCTGCCGGTCTCCGGCGTCCAGAACATCTCCACGCCGCCGATGGTCTCGTTGGGCGTGTAGTGGACGTAGGCCGCGTTCGGGTCGAGCTTCCACGCATCCTGCCTCGGCGCATAGCTGAAGTTCTTGTCCTCGCTCGAAGCCACGACGTTCACCGCACCGTATTTCTTCGCTTCCTTGATCGCCTTTTTGGACCACTCGCCGGTGTTGAGGTAATCCGCGCTGGTTTTACCGCGCAAGAGGTTCATCGGCACCATGGCGAACTGGCTCGACGCGCCGCCCTGCAGGAACAGCACCTTGTAGTTGGCCGGGATGCCCATCACCTCGCGCAGGTCGGCTTCCGCCTCGGCCGCAATGCCCATGAACTCCTTGCCGCGGTGGCTCATTTCCATCACCGACATGCCGCTGCCGTGCCAGTCGACCAGTTCGGCCTGCACCTGCTGCAGTACGTCCTTGGGAAGCACGGCCGGGCCGGCGCTGAAGTTATAGATTGTCATTTTCTGGATCTCCTCATTCCTCTTCGTTGTCGGTTTCGGCCACTTTTTCCAGGCTGATCAGCGTTTCGCCCTTATCCAGGTTGATCAGCGTGACGCCTTGAGTGGCGCGGCTCATGGCACGGATCTCCTTGACCCGGGTGCGGATCAGCACGCCGCCGGTGGTGATCAGCATGATTTCGTCGTCCTCTTTCACCAGCGTGGCGGCCACCACCTTGCCATTGCGCTCGCTGGTCTGGATCGCGATCATGCCCTGCGTGGCGCGTGCATGGCGGGTGTATTCGGCGATCGGCGTGCGTTTGCCGTAACCGTTTTCGGTTGCGGTCAGAACGAAGTCGTTCTCGTCCTCGGCCACCAGCAGCGAAATCAGCTTCTTGCCCTTGGCCAGCTTCATGCCGATGACGCCGCGCGCGGTGCGGCCCATCGGGCGCACATCGTTTTCGTCGAAGCGCACCGCCTTGCCGCCGTCGGAGAACAGCATCACATCGTGGCGGCCGTCGGTGATCGAGGCGCCGATCAGGAAATCGCCGTCGTCCAGCCCCACCGCGATGATTCCGGCGGTGCGCGGACGCGAGAAGTCGCTCAAAGGCGTCTTCTTGACGATGCCGTTCGAGGTGGCCATGAACACGTAGTGATCGTCGTCAAAGGACTGAACCGGCAGCAGCGCGTTGATCTTCTCGCCGTCCTCCAGCGGCAGCAGGTTGACGATGGGCTTGCCACGCGCGCCGCGCCCGCCTTGCGGCACGTTGTAGACCTTAAGCCAGTATAGGCGGCCACGGTTGGAGAAGCACAGGATGTAGTCGTGGGTGTTGGCGACGAACATCTTCTCGATGAAGTCCTCGTCCTTGGTGCCTGCGGCCTGCTTGCCGCGCCCGCCCCGCTTCTGCGCGCGGTAGTCGTCGAGCGGCTGCGACTTCATGTAGCCGCCGTGCGACAACGTGACGACCATTTCTTCCGGCTTGATCAGGTCTTCCATCGACATGTCCTGCGCGTTCTCGACGATGGCCGAGCGGCGAGCATCGCCGAACTGCTCCTGGATCTGGGTCAGTTCCTCGCGGATGATCTGGGTGATGCGCGCCGGGTTGGCCAGGATGTCGAGCAGGTCGGCGATCTTCGCCATGATCTCCTTGTACTCGCCGATGATCTTGTCCGATTCCAGGTTGGTCAGGCGCTGCAGCTGCATTTCCAGAATGCGCTGCGCCTGGATCTCGGACAGGTGATAACCGTCGGCGTGGAGGCCGAATTCGGGACCGATGTTCACCGGCCGCGAGAACTCGGGGTCGATGCGCGCCAGCATTTCCTCGACCATCGCCGACTTCCAGGCGCGGCCGAGCAGGCGCTCTTTCGCGATCACCGGCGTTTCCGACGACTTGATCAGCTCGACGATCTCGTCGACGTTGGCCAGCGCCACCGCCAGGCCCTCGAGGATGTGCCCGCGCTCGCGCGCCTTCCTGAGATCGAACACGGTGCGGCGGGTGACGACTTCGCGGCGGTGGCGCAGGAAGGCATCGAGCATCTCCTTCAGATTGAGAAGCCGCGGCTGGCCGTCGATCAGCGCGACCATGTTCATGCCGAAGGTGTCCTGCATCTGCGTCTGCTTGTACAGATTGTTCAGGATCACGTCGGCGTTCTCGCCGCGCTTCAGCTCGATGTAGACGCGCATGCCCGACTTGTCGGACTCGTCGCGCAGGTCTGCAATGCCGTCGATCTGCTTTTCACGCACCAGCTCGCCGATCTTGATCAGCAGGTTGGCCTTATTCACCTGGTAGGGCAGCTCGTCGATGATGATCGCCTGCTTGCCGCCGCTCTTGTCCAGATCCTCGACATGGCAGGTGGCGCGCATCACCACGCGGCCGCGCCCGGTGCGGTAGCCGTCGCGCACGCCCGACAGGCCGTAGATGATGCCGGCGGTCGGGAAGTCCGGCGCCTTGACGATGCTGATCAGCGACTCGATGTCGGTCTCGGGATCGTCGAGCAGCGTGTGCAGCGCAGTGCAGATGTCGGTGAGGTTGTGCGGCGGGATATTGGTCGCCATGCCCACCGCGATGCCGGAGGAGCCGTTGATCAGCAGGTTGGGGATCTTGGTCGGCAGCACCAGCGGTTCCTGCTCGGAACCGTCGTAGTTGGGACCGAAATCGACGGTTTCCTTGTCCAGGTCGGCCAGCAACTCGTGCGCGATGCGCGCCATGCGTACTTCGGTGTAACGCATCGCCGCCGCGTTGTCGCCGTCAACCGAGCCGAAGTTGCCCTGGCCGTCGATCAGCGGGTAGCGCAGCGAGAAATCCTGCGCCATCCGCACCATGGTGTCGTACACCGCGGTGTCGCCGTGCGG
>JAJYXG010000074.1:0-12074 GCA_021791095.1 Pseudomonadota bacterium | reverse complement strand
GAATGAAGAGCGCGTCTTTTTCCCAGGGGTCGATCGAGACCACGATGTTGTGCATCAGCACCGCCCGGTCGCGCAAGGTGTCGCGCATCTGCGAGGCCAGCCGCGTTTTGACGTTATTGAACGAAACCACCCGCTCCAGTTCGGCATTGAGGCGGGCCATCTCGGTGACGCCCAGCCCGATGACCGCCAGCATCAGTAGCAGGGCGATGGTGAAACCAAGGCCCACATTGAAAAGCAGGCCGCGCAGCGGGTACGTGACGCGCGCGCTTACGGGCGTGTTCGACTGCCTGGTCGATTTACCAAAGCGCGGCATGGACGTCATGGGCGCTTATTCCCGCCTGAACGCAACGACGTGATCGACCGCCAGCTTGATGCCGATCTTTTCGCCGATCGCGTGGTTGTGGTGCGAGGGCACCAGCGACAGCGCGCGCTGGCCGCTCGGCAGCTTCAGCGTGTAGAGGAACTCGGCGCCACGGAAGGCCTTGTTCTCGACTTCGGCGAGCAGCAGGCTGTCGTCGTCGTGGACGATGTCGTCGGGCCGCAGCAGCACGTCGACGTGGCAGCTGCGCACGCATTCGTCGCAGCCGCTGGCGCCACATTCGACCGGGATGTGGCCGTTCAGCACGCCGAGCTCGATTTCCACCTGGTGGTCGTTGATGACCTCGCCGGTGAGCAGCGCGCCCTGGCCGACGAAGTCGGCGACGAAGCGGTTGGCCGGCTCGTGGTACAGGTTGTAGGGCGTGTCCCACTGCTGGATGCGGCCTTCGTGCATCACGCCGACCCAGTCGGCCAGCGAGAAGGCCTCGTGCTGGTCGTGGGTGACGATGAGCGCGGTGGTGGCCTCGCGCTTGAGGATGTCGCGCACCTCAAGCGACAGGCGCTCGCGCAACTCGACGTCGAGGTTTGAAAACGGCTCGTCCATCAGGATCAGGCGCGGCCGCGGCGCCAGCGCGCGGGCGAGCGCGACGCGCTGCTGCTGGCCGCCGGAAAGCTGGTGCGGGAACTGCCCGGCATGGCCGGCCAGCCCGACCAATTGCAGCAGTTCGTCGATGCGCGCCTGCCTCGATTCATTGGAACCGTCGCGCAGACCGAAGCCGACGTTCTTTGCGACCGTCAGGTGAGGGAACAGCGCATAGTCCTGGAACACCATGCCGACGCGGCGTTTTTCAGCGGCGAGCATCCAGCCGGGACGGCTGACGACCTCGCCGCCGATGCGGATTTCACCATGCTGGATCGGCTCGAACCCGGAGATGCAGCGCAGCGCCGTGGTTTTGCCGCAGCCCGACGGGCCGAGCAGGCAGCCGATCGCGCCTTCGGGCAGGGTGAAGGAGAGGTTGGAAATGATCTGTCGTTTGGCGTACGACTGCGACACCGAATCGAGGACCAGTTCAGCCATGGGAATGCGCTCCGCGCCAGGTCAGGAGAATGATGGGAATGATACCGGCAATGACAATCGCCAGCGCAGGCAGCGCGGCACGCTCCCACTCGCCTTCCGAGGTCATCTCGAACACCCGCACTGCCAGCGTGTCCCAGCCGAACGGGCGGGTCATCAGGGTGATCGGCATTTCCTTCATGATGTCGACGAAGGCCAGCGCCGCGGCGGTGAGGAGGCTGGCGCGCAGCATCGGCAGGTGCACGCGCGCCAGCAGGCTGGCGGCGCCGGTGCCGAGGTTGCGCGCGGCTTCGTCGACGTTGCGGGTGATGCGGTGCAGGCCGCTGTCGATGGGACCGAAGCCCACCGCGAGGAAGCGCACCAGATAGGCCAGCAGCATCACCAGCAGCGTGCCCTTGAGGATTTCGGTGCCGTCGAAGCCGAACCAGGCACGCCCGCTGTCGATCAGCCAGTTGTCCAGCGCCGCCACCGGGATGAACAGTCCCACCGCCAACACGGCGCCGGGAAAGGCATAGCCGAGGGTGGCCAGCCGCTGGGTCCACACCATCGCCGAGCCGGGCCGCTGGCGTCCGGCGTAGGCGAGCAGCAAGGCCACAGCCACCACCATCAATGCGCCGATGCCGGCCAGCAGCACCGAATGCCAGGCAAACGCCCAGTAGCGGACGTCGAGGTCCCCGGCGATGACGTCGCGCGTCCACAGCGCAAGCTGGGAGACGGGGATGAGGAAGGCGATCGCCAGCACTGCGCTGGCGTACAGGAAGGCCAGCGTGGCGAACGCAGGCGACAGATTGATGCGGCGCTGCGCCGCGCTGCGCCCCACTGTGCTGTAGCGCATTTGCGTGCGCGAGCGCTGCTCGAACACCACTGCGACCAACACGAACAGGATCAGGATCGAGGCGAGCTGCGCTGCCGCCGCCAGCGAAAACAGGCTGTACCACGCCTTGTAGATGGCAGTGGTGAAGGTGTCGTAGTTGAAGATCGCCATGGTGCCAAAGTCGGCCAGCGTCTCCATCAGCGCCAGCATCAGTCCGGCGGCGATCCACGGCCGTGCCATCGGCAGCGCTACCCGGAAGAAACCTTGGGTTCGGGATAAACCGAGCGATTGGGCGGCTTCCAGCGCGATCGCGCCCTGCGTCGCGAAGGCGTTTTTCGCGATGAGATACACGTAGGGATAGAGCGCCAGCGACATCACCAGAATGACGCCGCCGCGCGATCGGATCTCCGGCAGCCCGGTGACGTTCCAGCTTTCGCGCAGCCAGGTCTGCAGCGGACCGGTGAAGTCCAGCAGACCGATCGCGACGAAAGCCGTGACATAGGCGGGCAGCGCCAGCGGCAGCAGCAGCGCCCAGTCGAATACGCGGCGGCCGGGGAATTCGCACATCGCCGTGAGCCATGCCAGCGAGACGCCCAGCACGCTGACGCCGAGTCCCACCCCCAGCACCAGCCACAGGGTATTGCCCACCAGTTCGGGCAGGACGAATTCGGTCAGGTGGGCAAGGATGTCGCCCTCGACCTTGGCAAACGACGAGAAGGTGACCACGACCGGAACCAGAACCAGCGCGGCGACTGCGAGGGCGAACAGCATCCAGCCGCTGAGGCGGGGTTTGGCGTCAGGTAAAACAAAAACGCCCGCTGAGGGCGTTTTTGCGAGAACTGCGGTGTGATCGGACAAGATGGCCCTTATTTATAACCGGCACGATCCATCAATTTTACGGCCTTGGTCTGCAGGCTGCCAGCCTCCTTCACGTTGATGAGATTCTGCTTGAAGCTGCCCCAGGCCGCTACCGTCTTGTCCGGCGCCACTTTCGGGTTGACCGGGTATTCCAGGTTGACGTCTGCGAACAGGTTCTGCGCCTTGTCGGACGACAGCCACTCGATCAGCTTCTGAGCGCCGGCCGGGTTCCTGGCATGGCGGGTGACGCCTGCGCCGGAGATGTTGACGTGCACGCCGGACGTCTTGTTCTTCAGGTTCTGGTTGGGCCAGAAGATCGCCAGCGGCAGCTTGGGGTTTTTCTCCATCAGGCGGCCGAAATAATAGGTGTTGACCAGGGTCACGTCGCACTGCCCGGCGGCCACGGCTTCCATCGCCTTGGTGTCGTCGGGGAAGGGGGAGGTGGCCAGATTGTCGACCCAGCCGCGAACCATATCCTCGGTTTTGCCCTCGCCGTATTCAGTGATCATCATCGCCACCAGGCTCTGGTTGTAGACCTTCTTCGAGGTGCGCAGGCAGAGACGGCCTTTCCATTTCGGATTGGCGAGATCCTCGTAAGTCGACAGGTCCGCGGGCTTAACCTTGCCGGTGTTGTAGACGAGGGTGCGAGCGCGCACCGACAGGCCGAACCACTCGTTGTCCGGATCACGCAGGTGGGCAGGCACGTTGGCCTGTAGGGTCTTCGACTGGATCGGGCGCAGCAGGCCTTCTTCCGACGCCTGCCACAGGTTGCCGGCATCGACCGTCAGCAGCATGTCGGCCGGGGTGTTCTTGCCCTCGGCCTTCAGTCGTGCCATCAGCGGGCCTTCCTTGTCGGTGATGAACTTGATCTGTACGCCGGTGTCGCGGGTGTAGACGTCGAACAGCGGCTTGATCAGCTGTTCGTTGCGCGCGGAATACACCACGACTTCTTCGGCCAGCGCGGGCAGAACAGCGGCTGAGAGCGCCAGGGCGGCGAGCAGTTGGGTCGGTTTCATCTTGAGCTGATCCTCAAATTTTACGGTATGCGTAATCGTACTAAAAATGATAACCGTTATCAATAACTAAAAGAAAAAAATGATTGGATCGTGTCACATCAAGGCCGCTCGAACTGGATCAACGTTATCAATGCACCTTCGAACACCGCATCCATGCGGATGGTACCCGGACGCTCGTCGAGTTTCAGTCCGGGCTGGGCGGACGGCTCGATATCGATCAGCGTAAGCAACTGCGCAGGGAAATCGACTTCCAGCGATACCCGCATCGGATAATAGCCGTCGAGAAACTTGCGCATATAGGGACCGTTGAGCAGGTTGAAATACCCGTTGCCGTTGTTGCGCAAGGCGCGGGTTTGTGCCGAGAGGCAAAGTCGCGCACCGCGCTCGACATTGCGCAACTGCACGCTGGCACCCTCGATCCAGGCATCTTCGATGTGGGTGAACGTGTCCACCCTGAGGTCACGCACAAAGCCCTCGCGAAAGGTTATTTGCGCGCGCGGCACCGGGTCGAGATTGTCGTGGCATTGCGACAGGCTGACCCAGCCCGAGCTCAGGCTGTCGCTGTCGATGCGGATGCGATTCTGGTGATGATGAAGCGGCTTGTCCGGTAGGGTTTCCAGGAAATGCAGGCTGCCTTCATTGACATCCTCGGCGCTCTCAAAAGTAAGGTCGGCTGCGGCGTGAGCCAGGCTGACGCTTAAGGCTGCGGGCAGCGCCAGGCCGCGCCAGAGGCGGCAGAACAGGGCTTTATTCGAAGGCTGCATCTGCCGGCTGGTCCTGGCTTGGGGGCAGGACGCGACGTGCGCCGTCGAAACGTTCGCGCCAGTAGCGGTCGTTGAGGTTGGAGACCATGACCGAACCTGTGCGGCTGCTCGCTGCGTGCACAAAACGGTCATCGCCCACATAAATGCCGACATGGGAAAACGCTCGGTTGAGGGTATTGAAAAAGACCAGATCACCCGGCAGAAGTTCAGCTTTCGCCAGCGGCCGGGCGACTTCGCTGATCGCACGGCTGTCGCGCGGCAGCACCACGCCGGCAGTCTGCCTGAACACATGGCCGACGAAACCACTGCAGTCGAGCCCGGTCTCGGGCGATGTGCCGCCCAGGCGATAGGGGCTGCCGACCAGACTGACCGCGTAGATCGGAATGTCTTCCGGCGGTGTGTTGGCGTGGGCGGTCGGCACCATCAGCAAAGCCAACAGGGACAACAGCGCGACAGGGGTCATGGGCTAAAAATCTGCTCTATAGTGAGATGGAAAACGGCCAAATCCAGCGAATCTTTACTTGAGGACTTCACCATGAATGACGCGCACACACCTGCTGCAAGCGAAACCAGTATCCCTGAAAATGCGCAACTCGTGCAATTGCGCGACGAGGCCGCGTCTGCGGTTTCCGGGCCTGACCTGCGCGAGCGTGTGCGCGAGTTGACTGCGCGTGCGCTGCACGAGCGCCGGGTGGCGCTGAACGACATGCGCGAGATCGTCAGCGTGATCACGTCTGGCGTAGGAAGCGGACTGAGCGCGCGCGGCGGCGAGATCAAGGAAGGGCTCAAGCAGGCTGTGTCCGGCCTCGATGATGCCGTCGGCAGTGCCGCGCAGGCAGCGTCCTATACCCTGCGCGAAGCCGCCGAACAGGGGAAGGCATTCAAGGACACTGAACTGAAAGCCAGCCTGGAACAGTTGCGCGACCTCGAGTCGCAGTTTGTCGATACCCTGAAGCAGACCGCCAAACAGTCCGGCGGCAAGCTGAAGGAAGAACTCGAAACCCTGAGCGAGCATTTGAAACACAGCGGCACCCGCACCGGCGAGCAGGTACGCGAGGCGCTGCAACAACTGGCGGGCGGCGTAAAAGCCGGCAGCGAGGCAGGGCGCGCCGGCTTGAGCGACACAGCCAGCACGGCCACCGAGCGCCTGTCGCAGGTGGCGAGCGGCATTCTGGAGGCCTTGTCCGACTCGCTCAAACGGCAGAGCGAACGTCTGCGTTCCTGATACCATCTAAATGGCAGCGGAAATGCCTCCGCTGCACCGCTTGCGGCCAGCCCGGATGTTTCATAAATTAACGCGCCCCTCGCTGGTCTTTTGATTGATAGAAAAGATTTTGCTCAGTCGGTCGTATGAATAACTACGACACTTCTTCTCAAAATTTCCCTATCAACCAAAATCCTGCGTGATTATGGGCGTAGCCCGGTATCCTTCAGGGCATCACGCGAATTTATGAAACATCCGGGCTAGACTCACGGCATGACTGATTACAAACAATAACGATGCTTTGGGAAACCATTTCGGTCGTGCGCGACCTGCCGCGATTGCATGAAATCGCCTCGGTGATGATTCGCTATGGTTGGGGCGACCTGGTGCGCGTTTTGGGCATCAGCGGCGTACTGGAACGCGCCGGGCGGGTTCTGCACTGGCACAGCACCAGCGAGATCAGCCAACTCGAAGCGCCGGTGCGCATCCGCCGCGCGCTGGAGGAACTGGGGCCGACTTTTGTCAAGCTGGGCCAGGTGCTGGCGACGCGGGTGGACATGTTTCCGCCGCACTGGATTGCCGAATTCGAAAAACTGCATAGCCAGGTGCCCGCGGTGCCCTATGAAATTCTGCATCCCGGCCTGGTGGCCGCCATCAAGGGCGAACCCGCCGAGGTGTTCGCCGGGTTCGACCCGGTGCCGCTGGCCGCGGCATCCATCGCGCAGGTGTATCGCGCCACGCTCAAGGATGGCACGCCGGTCGTCGTCAAAATGCGCCGTCCCGGCATCGAAGGGGTGATCCGGGCCGATCTGCGCATTCTGGAACACGCTGCAAAATTGCTGGAAAGCGAGGTGCCGGATTCCCGGCGCTACGATCCGGTGCATATCGTCTCGCAGTTCCGTCGCTCGCTGAATCGCGAACTCGACCTGGCCAAGGAGGCGCGCAACATCGACCAGTTCGCGCGCCACTTTGCCGACGATCCGCTGGTGAAGATTCCCCGGGTCTACTGGGAGTTCACCAACGACCGTGTCAATGTGCAGGAGGAAATCGTCGGCATGGCCGGCGTTGCGCCCGACAAGCTGCATGCGCAGGGGCTCGATCCCAAGCTGTTGGCTGCGCGGGGCGCCGATACCGTGCTGCGCATGGTGCTGGAGCATGGCTATTTCCACGCCGACCCGCACCCCGGAAACGTCCTGTTCCTGCCGGACAACCGCATCGGCATGATCGATTTCGGCATGATCGGCATGCTGACCAATCCCCGCCGCAATCAGCTCATCGATCTGTTGCACGCGCTGACGCGCACTGACGAGCAGGGCGTGCTGCAGGTGCTGCTCGACTGGAGCGGCGAGTCGGTGCGTGATGAAGAACGCCTGGCCTACGATGTGGTGGAGCTTCTGCAGAACTACGACAACCTGCAGCTCAAGGACGTCAAGGTCGGCGCGCTGCTGAATGACATCACCGCCCTGATGCGCGACAACAACCTGGTGCTGCCGGCCGACCTCACCCTGCTGTTCAAGACGCTGATCACGCTGGAGGGCCTTGGCCAGCAGCTCGACCCCGAGTTCCACATGATCGACCATGTGACCCCGTTCGTGGAACGCATCATTCAGCAGCGCTATACGCCGCAGGCACTATGGGAGCGTGGACGCAGGAGTGTGCGGGAGACGCTCGAGGTCATGGCCGACGTGCCGCGCGACCTGCGGCACCTGCTGCGGGACATGCGGCGGGGGCGCGTCAAGGTTGACCTCGACCTCAAGCGGCTGGACCAGTTCGGCCATCAGCTGGACAGCGCCAGCAACCGGCTGACCATGGGCATTCTGACGGCGTCGCTGGTGGTGGGCTCCAGCATCATCATGACGGTGGAGGGAGGGCCTCAGCTGTTCGGCCTGCCCCTGTTCGGTCTGCTGGGATTCCTGATCGCGTTCTTCAACAGTCTGTGGATCATCTTTTCCATCTGGCGCTCGGGCAAGCACTGACACTCTGCCTCAAACATTACATGCTGTCCCCTGGCTGGCAAGGCTGGCGGCTAGTTCTGCCAAAGGAACGGGCAAGCTCAGCAAATAACCCTGCACGTGGGCAATGCCCAGGCTCTCGACCTTGCGCAGCACGACATCGGTTTCCACTCCCTCGGCCACCAGTGAATAGCCCGCGTCGCTCATCATGCGGGCGAAGTCGGCAACCACCTTGCCGGCGCGGTTGTCATGGCCCAGCTTGTTCACCAGCGAGATGTCGAACTTGACCACATCCACCGGCAAGTCCACCAGGTAGCGCAGCGGCGAATAGCCGGTGCCAAAGTCATCCATGGCGATGCGGTAATTCACCGTGCGCAACAGATCGAGATAGGTGCGCACCTCGGCCATCTGCGTGATGAGCGAGGTTTCGGTGATTTCCAGCATCAGCGGGTGGCTGGCATTGTGGCGCGACAGTTCCAGCAGGTGCGAGACGATTTCAGGGTGCGAAATACTCAGGGCCGACAGGTTGATCGAGATACCGCATCCGGCCGGCAATTGGCCTGACGACAGGTCGGCATCGACCTGATGCAGCACCGCCAGATCGAACTCGGTTTCCAGGCGGCGGCTGCTGACGACCGGCAGGAACGCATCCGGCATGATGAGGTCGCCGTGGTAGCGGATGCGTGCCAGTGCTTCGTAATAATCCACTTTGCGTCCGGGCAGGCTGTGGATGGACTGGTAATGCATTTCAACCATGCCGGGCGTGGCCAGCGCCTGGAACAGTGCGCTGGTTTCCCGGCTCGCCACCAATGTCTGCGAGGCGCGCTCGGTGTCTTCGCCATACAGTGCGATGCGGTTGCGCCCGGGCTGCTTGGCGGTATACATGGCAATGTCGGCCTGCTTGGGCAGTTCGTCGATTTGCTCAAGCTGATCGGGCGCGCAGAAGGCGATGCCGATGCTGATACCGACCGGTTCGACGATTCCCAGGTCACTGAAGGCGGATGCATCGAGCAGGCTCTGGCAGCGCTGCGCGATCTGCTTGGCCTGGGCCGGCGTGGTGCGCGACAGGAACGTGGCGAATTCGTCGCCGCCGAGGCGATACAGGCGATCGTTGGCGCGCAATGCCATCACCAGTGCATCGGCAATGATGGACAGCACGCGGTCGCCCTTGGCGTGGCCGTAGGTGTCGTTGATGGTCTTGAAGCGGTCGCAGTCGAACAGCAGGAACGCCACGCCCTGCGGTGCGGTTTTCAGTTCCTGGCGGAAGTTTTCCCAGTCTTCCTCGTAGGCACGCCGGTTGTGGCATCCGGTCAGCGCATCCTGGCGCGCCTGAGTGTGGAATTCACGGTTCTGGTGTTCCATCGAGCCGTGCAACTCGCGCAATTGCAGCTGGTAGTCGTAGAGTGAACGGCGGATATTATCCAGTTCGCTGATGCGCATGGTCTGCGAACGCGACGGATTGGGGCTGAACCGGCCGTGCTGCATGGCATCGATGAGCTCTGAAAGTCGCTCCAGCGGACGCACCAGCAGACGGTTGTACGCCAGGAAGACAAGCAATGCCGTGACCACAAGCAGCACAAACAGCGCGAGCAGGGTGCGCGACAGGATGGTCTGGAAACGCAGTTGTTCGGGATCCGGACGGGCACTGAAACGCAGGCGCGGAAACAGATCCGACACAGCCAGCGTTTCGCCCGGCTTGAGTGCCAGGCTGACGCTGGATGTGTCTATAAAATGAAGTGTGTCCTGCTGCAACAGGGCCGGCATGAAATCGAGCCGGATCAGTCCGTGGCCGAGCAGGGCCTGTCGCTGCTCGTCGCTGTATACCGGAAACGCGTAATACAACGCAACAGCGCCTGCCTCGTCGATCAACCAGCCGGAGTTCTGATGCGGCAGCATGCTGGCTGGCAGCCTGGCCGGCATGCTTGATTTTTCCGGGCTGGGTTCAAGCAACAAGCCCGAGTGGTCGTACAACGCAGTCCGAACATAGCGGTTATTCAGCATGCCGCTTTCGTATACCCGCTGATCCCGCCAATAGGTGTAATACTCGGGCATCACCAGTTGTTGCCGGGTTTCGTCCCAGTACGCAAGCTTGACGGCCTGTTCTTCGGTACGGCTCAGCAGCCGCTGAACGGCGGCAGACAGTTCGGACTTCGCCGCGTCCAGGTTTTGTTGTTCCAGGCTATGCGTGACGGCACGCGTTTGATAGGCGGCAAAGCCCCCGATCAGGCTTACCAGCACCATCAGCCCGGTGATGAAGGCAAGCGCGATCTGCTTGATGGAGACGGAGTCCGGCCATTTCATCGGGAGGGGGCCTGTTGAATGCGTTCCAATGATTCGAGCGTGTGTTCCAGCAGATCAAATTCATGCGCGCCATCCATGAAATGGCTGGCGCCTTTCACAATCACCATGGGTGCCTGCATATGCTGCAGCGCCTTGAGCCAGCCGCGTTCCAGCATGTTGTCCTCTTCACCCATGATGAGATTTACGCCAACCGGCGATTGCCGCAACGCGGCCAGCACGCGTGCCTGATCCCAGCGAGCGTATGACAGCAGGCCTTCAGGGGTCGAGGGATACTTTTTGCAGAATGACAAGGTCTGGGTGACCAGCGCGCGCTGCTTGCCATGCACACGGTTTTCCAGCTGTGCGATCAGCGCGGGGCGATTTGCCGTACCGATCTGGGCTTCGATCAGCGAAGCACCGATATAGGCTTTTACAGCCGAATCCGGTTTGGCCGAGAGATAGGCCAGCAACTGCAGGCTGCCGAAACTATGGCCGACCAGTACGATCGAGCGGTGGCCACGCGATTTCAGCCAGGTCACCCAGCGCCCGATTTCGGCCACATCGTCCTCCATATTGTGCTTATGCACTGCTTCGCAAGCCAGGCTTTGTGTCCGGTTGGGAATATTGAGGCTGAGCGTGGGCGACAGTACCGAATAGCCTTCATCCTGCAGGCCGCGTGCCAGCGTAGCCACAGTGGAAAATTCGCGTGTTTGCAAAAAGCCGTGCAGCAGCAGTACGGCAGGCTTGCTGCGCTCGCCGACCAGGTATTCGGCGCTGGCGGAGATACCGGGGCGCATTTCCTGCTGGGCAATCTCTGCGTGGGCCGCAGCGGGGAAAAACGATATAAGCAGGCAGAGCAGGTAAATGCGCATGGAAGGACCGGCAGACGGAATCTATGAATCCAACGGTATTTAGCGGGTGAAACTGAAGTGAACCAGTTCGGCTTGTGCTGAATGTTACACTTCGACCTGAAATCCGGTCCAAAAATGTTTGATCTGACACGCATCTTTTCCCCCGATGGCGCCTGTGCCGCGGTACTGCCAGGCTGGCGCGCACGGCCGCAGCAGCTGGCCATGGCCGAGGCGGTCGAGCGTGCGGTCGCCGACAACAGCGTGCTGCTGGCCGAAGCCGGCACCGGCACCGGCAAGACCCTGGCCTATCTGATTCCCGCACTGCTGTCGGGCGGCAAGGTCGTGATCTCCACCGGCACCAAGGCGCTGCAGGACCAGCTATTCCATCGCGACCTCCCGGCCGCGCGTCGCGCGCTGAAATCGCCGGTCAAGGTGGCGCTGCTGAAAGGGCGCGCCAATTATGTCTGCCACCATCATCTGCAACGCAATTTGAGCGACGGCCGTTTCGCGAACCGCGACGATGCCGCCTGGCTGCAGAAAATCGCCCGCTTTGCCGAAACCAGCGGCAGTGGCGACCGCGCCGAAGCCGAAGGCATTCCCGAGGACGCCACCGCCTGGCATTACGCCATCTCCAGCCGCGACACCTGCCTCGGCAGCGAATGCAGCCACTTCAAGGACTGCTTCGTGATGGCCGCGCGCAAGGCTGCGCTCGAGGCCGAGGTGGTGGTGGTCAATCATCATCTCTTCTTCGCCGACCTGTGGCTGAAGGACGAAGGCGTCGCCGAGCTCTTGCCAGCGTGCAACACCGTGATCCTCGACGAGGCGCATCAGCTCGCCGAAACCGCCGCGCAGTTTTTCGGTGAAACCTTGTCCACTTCGCAGCTGCTCGACCTGGCTGGCGACACCAAACGCCTCGCTGCGGTGAAGGCGGGCGACTTCCCC
>JAJYXG010000065.1:0-12442 GCA_021791095.1 Pseudomonadota bacterium | reverse complement strand
GCAGATTCCCATTGTCTTCGCACCCAACATGAGCGTGGGCGTGAACCTGCTGATGAAGCTGGCCGAACTCGCCGCGCGGGTGCTGGAGAACGGCTACGACATCGAGATCATCGAGGCGCATCACCGCCATAAGATCGATGCCCCCTCGGGCACCGCGCTCGGCCTGGGGCAGGCGGTGGCGCGCGCCATCGACCGCGACCTCGCCAGCTGTGCCGTCTACGGCCGTGAGGGCGTCACCGGCGAGCGCGACCCCAAGACCATCGGTTTTGCCACCGTCCGCGGCGGCGACATCGTCGGCGACCATACGCTGCTGTTCGCCGGCATCGGCGAACGCGTCGAGTTGACCCACAAGGCCAGCAGCCGCGCCACCTTCGCCCAGGGCGCGCTGCGTGCCGCCAAGTGGCTGCAAGGACGCGCGTCGGGCCTGTACGACATGCGCGACGTATTGGGCTTGAAATAGCGATCTGAGAACCGCATCAACCAGGAAATGAACATGAACGCCGTCAAGGTCTACAGCACCGGCACCTGCCCCATCTGCGTCAAGGCCAAGGCCTTTCTCGACAAGCGCGGCATCGGCTACGACGAAGTCCGCATCGATCTCGACCGCGAGGCGATGAAGGAATTTGCCGTCGTCACCAACGGCGCGCGCACCGTGCCGCAGATCGTCGTCGACGGCACCTGCATCGGCGGTTTTACCGAGCTGACCGAGCTCGACATGGACGGCGGACTGGACCATCTCCAGCCCTGATCGGAGCGGGGAGGATCCCGACAAACATTGAAGCCGCATTCCGGATCGGCTACAATGACGGCATTCAAATTCAGGCGGGTTCGCGCGAGCGGCTCGCCTGAATTTTGTCACCTGCCTTTCGGAGTCTTCCTTGTCTCGTGCCCAACCTGCCATCCTGGTTTTAGCTGACGGCTCGGTGTTTCGCGGCCTGTCGATCGGTGCCGACGGCATCACGACCGGCGAGGTGGTATTCAATACCGCGCTGACCGGTTATCAGGAAATCCTCACCGATCCCTCGTATTCGCGTCAGATCGTGACGCTGACCTATCCGCACATCGGCAACACCGGCATCAATGCCGAGGACGTCGAAGCCGACCGCATTCACGCGGCAGGCCTGGTGGTGCGCGACGTGCCGCGCCTGCATTCGAACTTCCGCGCCGACCAGTCCTTGTCCGATTACCTGAAGAGCCAGAACATCGTGGCGATCGCCGACATCGATACGCGCCGGCTGACCCGCATCCTGCGCGAGAAAGGCGCACAGGCCGGCTGCATCATGGCGGGTGTGGTGGACGAGGCGAAAGCGCTCGAGGCCGCGCATGCCTTCCCGGGGCTGGCGGGCATGGATCTCGCCAAGGTGGTGAGCGCGCTGGCGTCCTACGAATGGACCGAGACTGAATGGAAGCTGGGGCGCGGCTATGGTCAGCAGACCGTGCCGCGCTTCCATGTGGTGGCCTTCGATTACGGCGTCAAGCGCAACATCCTGCGCATGTTGGCCGAGCGCGGCTGTCGCCTGACCGTGCTGCCCGCGACCGCCACCGCCGAGCAGGCCCTGGCGCTGAAGCCGGACGGCATTTTCCTGTCCAACGGCCCCGGCGATCCGGAGCCCTGCGATTACGCGATCCGAGCGATCGAAACCCTGGTGGCAGCGAAGATCCCGACCTTCGGAATTTGCCTCGGTCACCAGCTGCTGGCGCTCGCCTCGGGCGCCAAGACCGTCAAGATGAAGTTCGGCCACCACGGTGCCAACCATCCGGTGAAGGACCTCGACAGCGGGCGGGTGGCGATCACCAGCCAGAACCATGGCTTCGCAGTGGACGCGGCGACGCTGCCCGCCAACATCCGCAGCACCCACGTCTCGCTGTTCGACGGCTCGCTGCAGGGAATTGCACGCACCGACGCCCCCGCATTCAGCTTCCAGGGCCACCCCGAAGCCAGCCCCGGCCCGCACGACGTGAGCTATTTGTTCGACCGATTTATTAAGCTGATGGCCGACCATGCCCAAGCGCACTGACCTTAAAAGCATTCTCATCATCGGCGCCGGCCCCATCGTCATCGGGCAGGCGTGCGAGTTCGACTATTCCGGCGCGCAGGCGTGCAAGGCGCTGCGCGAAGAGGGCTACAAGGTCATCCTCGTCAACAGCAATCCGGCGACGATCATGACCGATCCGGACATGGCCGACGTCACCTACATCGAGCCGATTTCCTGGCAGGTAGTCGAGAAGATCATCGAGAAGGAACGTCCCGACGCGCTGTTGCCGACCATGGGCGGGCAGACCGCGCTCAACTGCGCGCTCGACCTGGCCAAGCACGGCGTACTGGAAAAATACGGCGTCGAGATGATCGGCGCGTCGAAGGAGGCGATCGACAAGGCGGAAGACCGCGAAAAGTTCAAGGCCGCGATGACCAAGATCGGATTGGGTTCCGCGCGTTCGTCGATCGCCCACAGCCTGGAAGAGGCGCTGCAGGTGCAGGCGGCGCTTGGCTTTCCGTCGATCATCCGTCCCTCGTTCACGATGGGCGGCTCGGGCGGCGGCATTGCGTACAACAAGGACGAGTTCATCGCCATCTGCGAGCGCGGCCTGGAAGCCTCGCCGACGCACGAGCTGCTGATCGAGGAATCGCTGCTCGGCTGGAAAGAGTATGAGATGGAGGTGGTGCGCGACCGCAAGGACAACTGCATCATCATCTGCTCGATCGAGAACTTCGATCCGATGGGCGTGCACACCGGCGACTCGATCACCGTGGCGCCGGCACAGACCCTGACCGACAAGGAATACCAGATCATGCGCAATGCCTCGCTTGCCGTGCTGCGCGAGATCGGCGTGGAAACGGGCGGATCCAACGTGCAGTTCTCCATCAACCCGGAAGACGGGCGCATGGTGGTGATCGAGATGAACCCGCGGGTGTCGCGCTCGAGCGCGCTGGCCTCGAAAGCGACCGGCTTTCCGATCGCCAAGGTCGCGGCCAAGCTGGCGGTCGGCTACACCCTCGACGAACTGCAGAACGACATCACCGGCGGCGCGACCCCGGCGTCGTTCGAGCCCTCGATCGATTACGTGGTCACCAAGATCCCGCGCTTCGCGTTCGAGAAATTCCCGCAGGCCGACGACCGCCTGACCACCCAGATGAAGTCGGTGGGCGAGGTGATGGCGATGGGCCGCAGCTTCCAGGAGTCGCTGCAGAAGGCCCTGCGCGGGCTGGAAGTCGGCGCCGACGGCTTCGACCCCAAGACCACCGACCAGGAAGAGATCGAAGCCGAGCTGATGTCGCCCGGCCCCGAGCGCATCTGGTACGTGGGTGATGCGTTCCGCGTCGGCATGAGCCTGGAGGAAATCCACGCCGTGTCGAAGATCGACCCCTGGTTCCTCGACCAGATACAGGGCCTGATCGAACTGGAAACCTCGCTGGCAGGCCGTGCGCTGACCGATCTCGGCCGTGACGAACTGCGCGAGCTGAAGCGCGCCGGCTTCTCCGACCGCCGCCTGGCCAAACTGCTGGGCACCGACCAGCATGCGGTGCGCGCGCGTCGCAACGAGCTGGCGCTGCACCCGGTGTATAAGCGGGTCGATACATGCGCGGCCGAATTCGCTACCCAGACCGCCTACATGTATTCGACCTACGAGGAAGAGTGCGAGTCGCACCCGACCGACGCCAAGAAGATCATGGTGCTGGGCGGCGGGCCGAACCGCATCGGCCAGGGCATCGAGTTCGATTACTGCTGCGTGCATGCCGCGCTGGCGCTGCGCGAGAACGGCTTCGAGACCATCATGGTCAACTGCAACCCGGAGACCGTGTCGACCGACTACGACACCTCCGACCGCCTGTATTTCGAGCCGCTGACGCTGGAAGACGTGCTGGAAATCGTGCGCATCGAGAAGCCTTTCGGCGTGATCGTGCAGTATGGCGGGCAGACGCCGCTGAAGCTGGCACGCGACCTGGAACGCAACGGCGTGCCCATCATCGGCACCAGCCCCGACATGATCGACGCCGCCGAAGACCGCGAGCGTTTCCAGCAGATGCTGCACGACCTCGGCCTGAAGCAGCCGCCCAACCGCACCGCACGCAATCCCGAGAGCGCCATCCGCATGGCCGAGGAAATCGGCTATCCGCTGGTGGTGCGCCCATCCTACGTGCTGGGTGGCCGCGCGATGGAAATCGTGCGCGAGGAGGCCGACCTGCGCCGCTACATGACCGAGGCAGTCAAGGTGTCGAACAAGTCGCCGGTGCTGCTCGACCGCTTCCTCAACGACGCCATCGAGGTCGACGTCGACGCGCTGTCCGACGGCGAACAGGTGGTGATCGGCGGCATCATGCAGCACATCGAGCAGGCCGGCGTGCATTCGGGCGACTCGGCGTGTTCGTTGCCGCCCTACAGCCTGTCGAACGACATTCAGGACGAGCTGCGCCGCCAGACGGTGGCGATGGCGAAGGCGCTGAAGGTGATCGGCCTGATGAACGTGCAGTTCGCGATCCAGGGCGACACCGTGTACGTGCTGGAAGTGAACCCGCGCGCGTCGCGCACCGTGCCCTACGTGTCGAAGGCGATCGGCGCGCCGCTGGCGAAGATCGCCGCGCGCGCGATGGCGGGCATTTCGCTGAAGTCGCAGGCGTTCGAAAAAGAGATCATTCCGCCGTATTTCTCGGTCAAGGAAGCGGTGTTCCCGTTCCGCAAGTTCCCCGGCGTCGACACCATCCTCGGCCCTGAAATGAAATCGACCGGCGAAGTCATGGGCGTGGGCGACAATTTCGGCGAAGCCTTCGTCAAGTCGCAGCTGGCGTCGAGTTCCGAACTGCCCAAGCCGGGCGGCCGCGCCTTCGTCAGCGTGCGTTCGGGCGACCGCGACGCCATCGTCGAGGTGGCGCAGGCACTGCGCAAGCTCAATTTCAGCCTGGTCGCCACCCGCGGCACGGCCCAGGCGATCGAATCGGCCGGGATTCCTGTGGCCATCGTCAACAAGGTCAAGGAAGGCCGTCCGCACATCGTCGACATGATCAAGAACGGCGACATCGACTTCATCGTCAACGTGGTCGAGGACAAAAAGGCGGTGAAGGACTCCTACGCCATCCGCGCCGAGGCGCTGGCGCGTCGGGTCGTCTACTTCACGACCCTGGCCGGCGCGCATGCCGCGTGCATGGGCATGCAGCATGGCGACGTACTCGAGGTGTATTCCCTGCAAGCGCTGCATAAACGCCTGCACTGAACTGAAAAGGCAAGTTTGTGAACAAATTCCCCATCACTGTCGTGGGCGCAGAAAAGATGCGCGCCGAGTTGCAACATCTGAAGAGCGTGGAACGCCCCGCCGTGATCCAGGCGATTGCGGAAGCGCGCGCGCAGGGCGACCTGTCGGAAAACGCCGAATACGACGCCGCCAAGGAAAAGCAGGGCTTCATCGAAGGCCGCATCGCCGATCTCGAATCGAAGCTGTCCAACGCACAGATCATCGATCCCAAGACGCTGGACGCGGATGGACGCGTTGTTTTCGGCGCCACGGTCGAACTGGAAGATGCTGAATCGGGCGAGTCCGTCACCTACCAGATCGTCGGCGACGACGAGGCCGACATCAAGCAGGGCAAGATTTCCGTGTCCTCGCCGATAGCGCGTGCGCTGATCGGCAAGTACGCTGGCGACGGCGTCGAGGTGCAGGCGCCGGGCGGCATCCGTCATTACGACGTGCTGGACGTCGAGTACAAATAAGCATGCGGCGTTTCTGGGACGGTCTCGCCGGAATGATGCTGGTGCTGTGGATCGGCGGCATGTGGGCGATCGGTTATGTCGCAGCGCCGGTGCTGTTTGCCAGCCTGGGCGACAAGCAACTGGCCGGGATGCTGGCCGGAAGGCTGTTCGAGGTGATGGCGTGGACCGGTATCGCCGCCGCGAGCTACCTGCTGATTTACCGCATCGCGCGTGATGGCGGTGCCGCGTTGAAGACCCTGTTTTTCTGGGTAGTCGTGGCGATGCTGGCATTGACCCTGGTCGGCCTGTTCGGCATCCAGCCCATCATGCAGAGCCTGAAGGATCAGGCCATGCCCCATGCCGTGATGCAGAGCGTGTTTGCCGACCGTTTTGCCCGCTGGCACGGAATATCCAGCATTCTCTACCTGATTCAGAGCGCGCTCGGGCTGTTGCTGGTCTGGCGCTCGGGGCTGGCGCGATAGCCTCCGTCCGGCAACGATCAGCCCGGCAGGGCGATGACGGGTTTGGCTGCGGCGCGATAGATCACCAGTACCTTGCCGATTTGCTGCACCGGCGAAGCACCGGTGGCGCTGCAGATTTCCTCCATCCAGGCACGCCGGGTGTCCGGCTCGTCGCTGGCGGCCTTGATCTTGATCAGTTCATGCGCATTCAGCGCGAGATCGACTTCCTTCAATACGGCAGGCGTCAGACCTTGATTGCCGATCATGACCACCGGCTGGCGCGCGTGGGCCAGTCCCTTCAGGAATTGCCGTTGTGCGGGTGAGAGTGATTTCATGCAGTTTTCCTTCAAATGAGCGCGGATTGTAGCCGATAGAGCGGATAGACATGGCGCAGAAACCCAAGCGGACCAAATCGGGCAGTGCCTGGATGCATGAGCACGTGACGGATCCTTACGTCAAAAAGGCGCAGCAGAACGGCTACCGTTCGCGTGCCGCCTACAAGTTGCTGGAAATCGACAAGCGCGACCATCTGCTGCGGCCCGGCATGACGGTGGTCGATCTGGGCGCCGCGCCCGGCAGTTGGTGCCAGGTAGCCGTGCAGAAGATGAAAAAGCAGGGCAGGGTGCTGGCGATCGACCTGCTGCCGGTGGCGCCAATGCCGGGTGTCGAGAGCCTGGAAGGCGATTTCACCGATCCGGCGGCGCTGGCGTGGCTGGAAGAAAAGTTGCAATCCGGGCGGGTTGATCTTGTATTAAGCGATATGGCACCCAACATCAGTGGCGTGATGCTGTCCGATCAGGCGCGCCATTACGAGCTGTGCGAACTGGCGCTCGATTTTGCAGTGAACTGGTTGAAACCAGACGGCGCTTTTCTCGTCAAAGTGTTTCAGGGGGTCGGTTTCGAGGATTTCCGGGCACAGATGCGGCAAGCGTTTGAACAGGTGCTGATCCGCAAGCCCGATTCCTCGCGCGATCGCAGCACCGAGGTCTATCTGCTGGGAAGACGCCCAGTCGCGGCGCAGGAAAGCGTCGTGACAAGCGCGCGAGAACAGGTTTAGAATGAGTCTAAACGCGCTGCGCTTAATTAAACGTGCTGCACTTGGCACCAAGGAGTAAACGTGAACAATTTGTCCAAGAACATCGCCATCTGGCTGATCATCGCCGTCGTCCTGATGACGGTATTCAACCAGTTCGGCGCGCAGCGCACCGCGCAGACGCAGATGCCATACTCGCAGTTCATCGAAGAGGTGCGCCAGCAGCAGATCTCCAAGGTGGTGATCGAGGGCAACGTGCTGAAGGGCGAGCGCAGCGACGGCCAGCGCTTCACCAGCTATGCGCCGAGTGATCCGTGGATGGTATCCGACCTGCTGAAGAACGGCGTCTCGGTCGAGGCCAAGCCGGAGGAGCAGCCGTCGTTCCTGATGAGCCTGTTCATTTCCTGGTTCCCGATGCTGCTGCTGATCGGCGTGTGGATCTTCTTCATGCGCCAGATGCAGGGTGGTGGCCGTGGCGGCGCCTTCTCGTTCGGCAAGAGCCGCGCGCGCCTGCTCGACGAAAACGCCAACCCGGTGACCTTCGCCGACGTCGCAGGCTGCGACGAGGCCAAGGAAGACGTGGCGGAGCTGGTCGACTTCCTCAAGGACCCGACCAAATTCCAGAAGCTGGGCGGGCATATTCCGCGCGGCGTGCTGATGGTGGGCCCCCCCGGCACGGGTAAAACCCTGCTGGCGCGCTCGATCGCCGGCGAGGCCAAGGTGCCGTTCTTCAGCATTTCCGGTTCGGATTTCGTCGAAATGTTCGTCGGCGTTGGCGCTGCGCGGGTGCGCGACATGTTCGAGCAGGCGAAAAAGAATTCGCCCTGCATCATCTTCATCGACGAGATCGACGCGGTCGGCCGCCAGCGCGGCGCCGGCCTCGGCGGCGGCAACGACGAGCGTGAGCAGACCCTGAACCAGTTGCTGGTCGAGATGGACGGCTTCGAGGCCACCACCGGCGTCATCGTGATCGCGGCGACCAACCGTCCCGACGTGCTCGATCCGGCGCTGCTGCGCCCAGGCCGCTTCGACCGCCAGGTGGTGGTGGGGCTGCCTGACATCCGCGGCCGCGAACAGATTCTGCTGGTGCACATGCGCAAGGTGCCGCTGGCCCCCGACGTGCGCGCCGACATCCTGGCGCGCGGCACGCCCGGCATGTCCGGCGCTGACCTTGCCAACCTGGTCAACGAGGCTGCCCTGTTTGCCGCGCGCGGCAACAAGCGTCTGGTCGACATGGACGATTTCGAGAAGGCCAAGGACAAGATACTGATGGGCGCCGAGCGCAAGTCCATGGTGATCTCGCCCGAGGACAAGAAGAAGACGGCTTACCACGAGTCGGGTCATGCGGTGATCGGCATGACGCTGAAGGGCTGCGACCCGGTGCACAAGGTGACCGTGATCCCGCGTGGGCGCGCCCTGGGCGTGACCATGTCGCTGCCGGAAATGGACCGCTTCAGCCTGTACAAGGACGAGATGCTGTCGCAGATCAGCATGCTGTTCGGCGGCCGGGTGGCCGAGGAAATCTTTGTCGGCAGCATCTCGACCGGCGCGTCGAACGACTTCGAGCGCGCCACCAGCATCGCGCGCGACATGGTGACCCGCTACGGCATGTCCGAGGCCCTGGGTCCGATGGTGTACGGTGAAAACGAGGGCGAGGTGTTCCTCGGCCGCTCGGTGACCACGCACAAGAACATGAGCGAGGCCACCATGCAGAAGGTCGACGCCGAGATTCGCCGCATTCTCGACGAACAGTACGCAGTGGCGAAGAAAATCCTCACCGAAAGCCGCGACAAGGTCGAGGCGATGACCGCCGCCCTGCTGGAATACGAGACCATCGATGCCGAGCAGATCAGCGACATCATGGCGGGGCGCCCGGTGCGTCCGCCCAAGCCGGTTGCTGCCCCGCAGCCGCCTGCAGGCGGCGGCGACAAGCCGAGTGCGCCGGCACCGACCGCGCAGCCCGCACAGGAAGCCTGAGCGCCGATTCGGATTCAACCATTACAATGGAGGGGCTTAGGCCCCTCTATTTTTATGTCCGTTCTCCACGCCGGCTCGCACCGGCTTTCCCTGGACCGCCCCCTCGTCATGGGCATCGTCAACGTCACGCCTGATTCGTTTTCGGACGGCGGGCGTCTGGGCGATGCGCAGGTGGCCATCCAGCATGCGCTCAAGCTGCAGGAAGCAGGCGCCGATATCCTCGATGTCGGCGGCGAATCCACCCGTCCCGGTGCGGCAGCGGTGCCGCTGGACGAGGAAATGCGGCGCGTGCTCCCGGTGATCGAAGCCCTGGCCAGTCGTGGCTTCGTGGTGTCGGTCGACACCATGAAGCCCGAAGTGATGCGTGCTGCGCTCGCTACCGGCGCGGCGATGGTGAACGACGTGATGGCCCTTCGCGCGCCGGGTGCGCTGGAAGTGGTGGCGGCGTCCGATGCAGCGGTATGCCTGATGCATATGCAGGGCGAGCCGCGGAGTATGCAGCAGTCCCCCAGTTATGCCGACGTGGTGGGCGAGGTGAAGCAGTTTTTGCAAGACCGCGTCGCGGCCTGCGAGGTGGCTGGAATCGGTCGTGAGCGCCTGGTGATCGATCCAGGCTTCGGCTTCGGCAAGACGCTGGAACACAATCTGGCCCTGTTGAGCCATCTGAATCGTCTGGCCGAGTTGGGTCTGCCGGTGCTGGCCGGGTTGTCGCGCAAATCGATACTGGGCACGTTGACCGGCCGCAGTGTGGATGAACGAGAGTTTGCCGGAGTCGCGGCGCACCTGGCAGCGGTGACGCGTGGGGCGCGGCTGTTGCGCGTACATAATGTAGCGGCCATGCGCGATGCGCTGGCCATCTGGAATGCAGTGGAGGAACAACACGATGGGACGTAAGTATTTCGGCACCGACGGCGTGCGCGGCAGGGTGGGCGAATCGCCGATCACCCCGGAGTTTGTCATGCGTCTGGGCTATGCCGCCGGACAGGTGCTGGTGGCCGATCGCGGTAGTCTGCCGCCGAACCAGCATCCGACCGTGCTAATCGGCAAGGACACCCGCATTTCAGGCTACATGCTGGAAGCCGCGCTGGAAGCCGGCTTTACGGCCGCCGGCGTGAACGTGCTGATGACCGGGCCGATGCCGACGCCGGCAGTGGCCTACCTGACGCGGGCCCTGCGCCTGCAGGCCGGGGTGGTGATCTCGGCCTCGCACAACCCGTTCGAGGACAACGGCATCAAGTTTTTTTCCGCCAGCGGCCAGAAGCTGCCTGACAGCGTCGAGGAAGCGATCGAGGCACGGCTCGATCAGCCGATCGTGACGGTTGAGGCACGCCAGTTGGGGCGCGCCCGCCGCATCGAGGATGCCGCAGCGCGCTACATCGAGTTCTGCAAGAGCACCTTCCCCAACAACCTTGACCTGCGCGGGATGCGCATCGTGGTGGACTGCGCCAACGGCGCGACCTATCACATTGCCCCCCATGTGCTGCACGAACTTGGGGCCGAGGTGATCGCTATCGGCAGCGAGCCCAACGGCTTCAATATCAACGACCAATGCGGCGCGACCCATACCAAGGCACTTTCAGACGCAGTGCGCGCACATCGCGCCGATCTGGGGATTTCGCTCGATGGCGACGGCGATCGTCTGATGATGGCCGACGCCGAAGGGCGGATTTACGACGGTGACCAACTGGTCTACATCATCGCGCGCCACCGCATCCAGACCGGCTACATGAAAGGCGGCGTGGTTGGCACGCTGATGACCAACCTCGGCACCGAACATGCGCTCGGTCGTATCCATGTTCCGTTCGAACGCGCCAAGGTGGGCGACCGTTATGTGCTGGAGCGCCTGCATGCTAACGGCTGGACGCTGGGAGGCGAAACCTCGGGGCACATTCTGTGCCTCGACAAGCACACGACGGGTGACGGTATTGTTTCAGCCCTGCAGGTGTTGCGCGCACTGCGCGAGTCGGGCGAGACGCTTGACGCCCTTACTGCCGATCTGGAAACCTATCCCCAAGTCATGATCAATGTGCCGGTGGCCAAGGGATTCAAACTGAATGCGGCGCCAGCCGTCAGTGCGTCGGTTGCCGAGGCGGAATCGGTCCTGGACGGAAGTGGGCGGGTCGTCCTGCGGGCGTCCGGCACCGAGCCGTTGATCCGGGTAATGGTGGAGGGCAGGGATGCCGATCTGGTCCGTCATACGGCTGAAACAATCGCGGCTGCCGTCAAGGCTGCAGCCACGGGCGGGTGATTCCCCGCCCTGAAATATATCTGTAATATTCGCCCGTTAGTATGGCGACGTCGCCCGTGCGGCAACGTCAACAACTACCGGAGATATTACATGCGTACATTCAACAAACTGGCTCAAGGCACCCTGGCTGCGGCCATGGGTCTGGCTTTCTCGATTAGCGCGCTGGCCGCCGACATCACGGGCGCGGGCGCAACCTTCCCCTACGCCGTTTACACCAAATGGGCTGAAGCCTATCAGGCGGCGACCGGCAACAAGGTCAACTACCAGGGCATTGGCTCGTCGGGCGGTGTCAAGCAGATCAAGGCTAAGACGGTTGACTTCGGCGGTTCTGATGCGCCGGTCAAGGAAGCAGATCTGGATGCAGCAGGTCTGATCCAGGTGCCGACCGTGATGGGCGGCGTCACCATCGTCATGAACGTTCCCGGTGTTGAATCCGGCAAGCTGAAGCTGGACGGCGTCACCTCGGCCGACATCTTCCGCGGCGCCATCACCAAATGGAACGACCCGGCCATCGCCAAGCTGAACCCCGGCGTCAAGCTGCCGGATCTGGCCATTACCGTGTCACACCGTTCGGATGGTTCGGGCACGACCTACGCGTTCACCAACTATCTGGCCAAGCAGTCGGTGGCCTTCATGCGTGACGTCGGCGCAGGCAACACGGTGAACTGGCCGGCCAACGCGGTGGGCGGCAAGGGCAACCCGGGTGTCGCGGCCAACGTGCAGAAGATCAAGGGCGCGATCGGCTACGTGGATATCGCCGACGCGATGAAGAACAAGATGGATTTCGTCGCGCTGAAGAACAAGGCCGGCAACTACATTGTGCCGAATCAGGATTCGGTTGCCGACGCTGCTGCAGGTGCCAATTTCAAGGTGCGGGGCATGGCGCCCGATCTGCTGGACCAGTCGCACAAGAACGCCTGGCCCATCACCAGCGCCACCTACATGCTGGCGTATGAAAAGGGTTCCGATGCAGCCAAGCAGAAGGGCGTGGTCGACTTCTTCACCTGGTCTCTGAACAACGGCCAGAAAATGGCTGAAGAAC
>JAJYXG010000032.1:0-12488 GCA_021791095.1 Pseudomonadota bacterium | reverse complement strand
CTCACCGCACTGATCGGCGCCGCGTTTGGCGCCTGGGTCGCCAGCATGGTCGCCAGTTCGATTCCCAACTCACGGCTCAAGGCCTTTGAATCGGCCATCGCGGCCGGGCATGTCCTGATGATGGTGGATGCGCCCTCCGGACGGGTCGAGGAAATCAAGAAGCTGATTGCCGCGCATCACCCCGAGGCAATGAGCTCAGGAATCGAACCGACCATTCCGGCCTTCCCATAACCCCTCCTCCCGCGCAGCGCAATGCTGCGCGACGTTTGGAAGTGCTGGCTAGCTTCCACCACGGCAGACTTTCCCCGGCCTGCCGTTTTTATATCAGGCCACGCACCAGCGGATCGTTTCGCCCGCGCGCAACGGCACCAGCGCCTCGTCGCCGAGTTTGAGACTGGCCGGAGCAGTCCAGCTTTCCCGCCTGAGCGTGATGGTGTCGGTGTGCCTCGGCAGGCCGTAGAAATCCGCGCCGTAAAAACTGGCGAAGGCCTCCAGCCTGTCGAGCGCGCCCGCATCCTCGAAGGCTTCGGCATACAACTCGATCGCCGCGTGCGCAGTATAGATGCCGGCGCAGCCGCAGGCGGTTTCCTTGGCGCTTATCGCGTGTGGCGCGGAATCGGTGCCAAGAAAGAACTTGGGGTTGCCGGAGATCGCAGCGGCAATGAGCGCCTGCCTATGTTGCTCCCGCTTGAGCACCGGCAGGCAATACATATGCGGACGAATGCCGCCTTTGAACATGGCGTTGCGGTTGTACAGCAGGTGGTGCACGGTGACGGTGGCGGCGACGGTGGCCGGCGCGGCCGCGACGAATTCTGCGGCCTGGCGGGTGGTGATGTGCTCCAGCACGATTCTCAGGCGGGGGAAATCCTTCATCAGCCGCACGAGATGGCGCTCGATGAAGACTGCCTCGCGATCGAACACGTCAACCTCGGGGTCGACCACCTCGCCGTGCAGCAGCAACGGCATGCCGACTTCCTCCATCGCCGCGATCGCCTTGTAGGCCTTGGTCAGTTCTGTAACGCCGGAATCTGAATTCGTGGTCGCACCCGCCGGGTAATACTTCACCGCATGCACGAAGCCGCTTTCCCGCGCGCGGCGGATTTCCTCGGGCTGCGTGTTGTCGGTGAGATAGAGCGTCATCAAGGGCTCGAACGAGGTGCCGGCCGCGACGGCCAGCAGGCGCTCGCGATACGCCGCTGCATCGGCCACGCTCACCACCGGCGGCTTCAGGTTGGGCATGGCGATGGCGCGGCCGAACACGCGCGCGGTGTCGAGCAGCACGCTCTGCATCGCGGCGCCGTCGCGAAAGTGGATGTGCCAGTCGTCGGGGCGGGTGATCGTAAGGGTGTCGGTCATGCGTCGTCTTGAGCTTGCGGCTTGAGTGCGAGGGTCATTTTATAGAGTTCGGCCTTGCTGCGCCCGGTGATCTTTGACGCCAGCTTGGCGGCGAGCGTCGGCGGCAAGTCCGCCAGCAGCACGTCGAGCACCCGCATCGCTTCCGCATCGACCATCGCTGCGGCCGCCGCAGGCGGATGCACGATGACGACGAATTCGCCGCGCACGTGGTTGGGGTCGGCGGCAAGCCAGGCCGGCGCGTCGGCAAGCGGCAGCGTGACGATGCTCTCGAATCGCTTGGTTAGTTCGCGTGCCAGCGTCACCGGGCGCGACGTGTCCAGCACCGCCGCCATGTCGGCCAGCGTCTCCTCGATGCGGTGCGGCGCCTCGTAAAATACCAGCGCCGCCGGCAGCGCCGCCAGGGTTTGCAGTTGCGCGCGGCGCGCACCCGACTTGGGCGGCAGGAAACCGTGGAACAGCCATTGCCCGGATTCGATGCCGGCGGCCGACAGCGCCGCGGTCACCGCCGAGACGCCGGGTATCGGCACCACCGTGAGTCCTGCCGCGCGCACCGCCGCCACCAGCCGCGCGCCGGGGTCGGACACCGCCGGCGTGCCGGCGTCCGACACGTAGGCCACCGCCTCGCCGGCGGCTATCCTCGCGATCACCTTGTCGGCGGCCTCGCGCTCATTGTGCTCGCGGATGGATGCCAGCGGCTTCGATATGCCGAAATGCGCCAGCAGCTGCCCCGAAACGCGGGTGTCTTCCGCCGCCACGCGGTCCACGCATTTCAGCGTGTCGAGCGCACGCAGCGTGATGTCGCCGAGGTTGCCGATCGGCGTGGCGACCACATAGAGCGCGGGGGGGAGACGGGTATGATGGGCTGATTCGTTCATGGGCCGTCATTGTCGCAGATGTTGAAAACCCTGCTCGGCCAAACCGCTGAAGCGCGCGCCGAAGCCTTCCTGAAAACGCAGGGCCTGACGCTCGTGGCACGCAACTGGCGCTGCCGCTTCGGCGAAATCGACCTTGTCATGCGGGACGGGCCCACGCTGGTGTTCGTCGAGGTGCGCCTGCGCAGCCGCAGCGATTTCGGCGGTGCCGCCGCCAGTGTCACGCCAGCCAAGCAGAAGAAGTTGCTGACCGCCGCGCGCCAATATCTAGGCACGCTGAAAACGCTTCCCCCCTGCCGCTTCGACGTGGTGGCCCTCACCGGCAACGCCCCGCCCGATTGGATCAAGAGCGCGTTCGACGATATGGGATAATCTAAGCTCGAATGTTTCATAAATTGACGCGCGCCCTCGCTGGTCTTTTGTCTCGCATGGAAATTTTTCTCAGTCGGGCGTATGAATAACTACGCCACTCCTTCACAAAATTCCCCTGCAAAACAAAATCCTGCGCGATCATCACGCGAATTCATGAAACATCCGAGCTAGCATGCCCTTACTCGACAGAATATCCGGCCACTTTAAGGACTCGGCTCAGATCCACTTGAATGCAGGCGATGCCCTTGCCCCGGCAATTGAACAGGCCGCGCGCAACATGGTGCATTGCCTCGCGCAGGGCGGCAAAATCCTCGCCTGCGGCAATGGCGGCTCGGCGGCGGACGCGCAGCATTTCGCATCCAAGATGATCAATCGTTTCGAGCAGGAGCGTCCCGGCCTGGCGGCGATTGCGCTGACCGCCGACACCTCCACCCTGACCTCGATCGCCAACGATCACGCATACGAGCAGGTGTTTGCGCGTCAGGTGAAGGCACTGGGCCAGCCGGGCGATATCCTGCTGGCGATTTCCACCAGCGGCAATTCGCACAACGTGCTGCAGGCGGTGGATGCCGCCCACGCGCGCGGTATGCCGGTGATCGCGCTCACCGGACGCAGCGGCGGCGGCCTGGCGGAACAAATGCAGGATGACGACGTCTTCCTGTGCGTGCCAGCCGAATCCACGGCTCGCATTCAGGAAGTCCATCTGCTGGTCATCCATTGCCTGTGCGATGCGGTGGACAGCGTTTTACTAGGAGTCGAGGAATGAACAAACTGATCCAAATCGCGCTGGTGGGTGTGGCGCTGTCGCAATTGCACGGATGTGCTGCGGTCGTCGTGGGCGGTGCCGCCACCGGCGCGGCGGTCGCGACTGATCGACGCACCGCCGGCGTATTTGTCGGTGACCAGGAAATCGAACTGCGCGCGATGACGCGCCTGCGTGAAGCCCTGCCGGAGAAAACCGGCAACATCTCCGTGACCAGCTACAACCGCCAGGTGCTGCTGACCGGCCAAGTGCCGGACGAGCCCACCCGCGCGCGCGCGACCGACGTCGTCAAGGGCGTTCCCGACGTGCGCACGGTGTTCAACGAGCTCAGCATTTCCGGCGTCACCTCGCTCACGTCCCGGGCCAACGACACCACCATTACCGGCAACGTCAAGACCCGACTGCTGCGCGACGAGCGCGTGCCCGGCACCCAGATCAAGGTGGTGACCGAAGCCGGCGTGGTCTATCTGATGGGACTGGTGACGAAGGCCGAAGCCGGCGTCGCCACCGAGATTGCGCGCACGACGTCCGGCGTAACCAAGGTCGTTACCCTGTTCGAAACCATCAACTGATGCCGCAGTGCGCCTTCGAACCTAGCTGCTCATGATCGGCCATCCATGATCTATCGTGACCTGCGCGACTTCATCGCTCAACTCGAAAAAATGGGCGAGTTGAAACGCATCACCGTCGAAGTCGACCCGAAACTCGAAATGACCGAAATCGCCGACCGCGTGCTGCGTGCCGGCGGCCCGGCGCTGCTGTTCGAAAACCCCAAGGGGCATGGCATGCCGGTGCTGGCGAACCTGTTCGGCACGGTCAAGCGCGTGGCGCTGGGGATGGGCGAGGACGATCCGGCGCGGCTGCGCGAAGTCGGCAAGCTCCTGGCCTACCTGAAGGAACCCGAACCGCCGAAAGGCCTGCGCGATGCCTGGGACAAGTGGCCGGTTCTGAAGCAGGTATTGAACATGGCACCGAAGGAGGTGAAGAGCGCGCCGTGTCAGGAGATCGTGTGGGAGGGCGCCGACGTCGATCTTTCGCGCCTGCCGATCCAGCACTGCTGGCCCGGCGACGTCGCGCCACTGGTCACCTGGGGGCTGACCGTCACCAAGGGGCCGCACAAGAAGCGGCAGAATCTGGGCATCTACCGCCAGCAGGTGATCGGACCGAACAAGCTCATCATGCGCTGGCTGGCGCATCGCGGCGGCGCGCTGGATTTCCGCGAGCATCAGCTGGCGAATCCGGGCGAGCCGTTTCCCGTCGCCGTCGCGCTCGGTGCCGATCCGGCGACCATCCTCGGCGCGGTGACCCCGGTGCCGGACTCGCTGTCCGAATACCAGTTCGCCGGCCTGTTGCGCGGCGCCAAGACCGAGGTGGTGCAGTGCCTCGGCAACGCGCTGCAGGTGCCCGCCTCGGCCGAGATCGTTCTGGAAGGCGTGATCCATCCAGGCGAAACCGCGCTCGAAGGGCCGTACGGCGACCACACCGGCTACTACAACGAGCAGGAAACCTTCCCGGTATTCACCGTCGAGCGCATCACGATGCGGCGCGACCCGATCTACCACAGTACCTACACCGGCAAGCCGCCCGACGAGCCGGCGATTCTCGGCGTGGCATTGAACGAGGTGTTCGTGCCGCTGCTGCAGAAGCAGTTTCCCGAGATCACCGACTTCTACCTGCCGCCCGAAGGCTGCTCCTACCGCATGGCGGTCGTGTCGATGAAGAAGGCCTACCCCGGCCACGCCAAGCGCGTGATGTTCGGCGTGTGGTCCTTCCTGCGCCAGTTCATGTATACCAAGTTCATCCTCGTCACCGACGAGGACGTGAACGTGCGCGACTGGAAGGAAGTCATCTGGGCGCTCACCACGCGCGTCGATCCCGCACGCGACACACTGCTGGTGGAAAACACGCCGATCGATTACCTCGATTTCGCCAGCCCGGTGTCGGGGCTGGGCAGCAAGATGGGCATCGACGCCACCAACAAGTGGCCGGGCGAAACCGCGCGCGAGTGGGGGACGCCGATCGTGATGGATGCGGCAGTCAAGGCGCGGGTCGACGCGCTGTGGGGCGAACTGGGCCTGCAGGAACCATGACGGCCCGGCCCGAGGGCAGGCGTACCTGCCTCTATGACACCGAACAGCTCGAGGCCATCGTCGGCGACATGGCGCGGCAGGCAGCGGGGCTGCTGACCGGGCGCACACAGGTCGCGATCGTCGGCATCCTGCGGCGCGGCGCGCCCCTGGCCGACAGGCTGCATGCGCGGCTGAAAGAGACCTGGGGGCTCACCGACTGCGTTCGGCTTGACCTGAAGATCAAGCGTTATGCCGACGATCTCACGCTGCTCTATCCCGAAACCCTGCTGACCGAAAACCCCACGCACGCCAGCCTTGCCCTTGCCGGCTATACGGTATTGGTGGTGGATGACGTGATGTATCGCGGGCATTCCATGCTGCGCGCGGTGGAGTATCTGGCAGGCAGGCAGCCGGAGGAAATTCGCACCGTGGTGCTGGTGGATCGCGGTGCGTCCAAACTGCCGGTGCGCACCGACATCGTCGGCGTTCGCCTCGACGTCGCGCCCTCCGACGTCATCGAATGCAACGTGCCGCCTTACGAAGACAGCTTCAGGATCGACCTGCTGCAGCCTGAATAGGCGCTCCCGGGAACTTCCCGCTGCGCTGGACTATCATTTGGAATGCAGTTCATGTCGTCATTCTCAACGTTCCGGGAGACATACCATGAATAAATCCATGTTGACAGGTGTGATTGCAGGCGCCGTTGCCGTAACCACGATCGGCGGCGTGGCGGGCTACAAGGCGCTCAATCCGGAGCCGGAATTTGCCGAGGTGCTGACCGTCGAACCGGTGTCCGAAACCACAAAAACCCCCAAGGAAGTGTGCAGCGACGTGGTCGTCAATGAACAGGCGCCGGTCAAGGATCCCAACCGCATCGCCGGCACCGCGGTCGGTGCGGTGGCAGGGGGCCTGCTCGGCAACCAGGTGGGGGGCGGCACCGGCCGCACGCTGGCCACCGTCGCCGGTGCCGCGGCGGGCGGCTACGCAGGCAACCAGGTGCAAAAAAACCTGCAGGAAAAAAACACCGTCAGCCGCACCGAAACGCGCTGCAAGACCGTCTATGAATCGCACACCAGAACCGTCGGCTATGACGTACGCTACCGTCTGGGCAAGGAAGAAGGGCAGGTGCGTATGGATCACCAACCCGGTCCGCGCATCCCGGTGAAGGACGGACAACTGCAGCTGGACGCGCCTGCTGCGCCCTGATTCAAGCGGGCACCTTATCGAGCGTCATCGTCGTCCCCGCACTGGCGGCAGCCGAGGATGCTGAAGTAGCGCAGATACAGCCACAGTGCGCCCGGCAGCAGCGCCAGCCGGATCCATTCCGAGACCGTATCCGGCCATTGCTGCGCCTGCCAGGCCGCCACCGCCACCGGCAGCGCCTGGAACAGCGCCAGCAGCACCAGAAACAGCCCCATCACGCGGCAGCCCGGATTCATCGCACCGAGCCCTCGCCGCCAGCCGCGCCGGACTGTCCTGAAGCATTTTTTTCCATACCCTCTTGTGGGGTGCTCCGATCCACTACGGGCTCTTGTGCCCCCAAGGGTAGAAGCCCGTGTGGAGTCGTATGCCCTAAAGGACTCCGAGCCACTACGGGCTGAAGCCCGTGTGGAGTCGTATGCACCCACTCCAGCAGCGCGCGCTGGGCTGCCTCGCTCCGGCGCGCGTTGGCGTGGTTGACCAGCATGACGAAACTGACGCGCTGCCCCGTCACGGTGTATACATAACCGGCCAGTGCGCTGACGTCGCGCAGGGTGCCGGTTTTGAGGTGCGCGCTGCCGCTGAGCGCACTGCCGTTGAAGCGGCGCTTCAGGGTGCCGTCGATGGCGACGATCGGCAGCGCCGACTCGAATTCAGCGAACAGCGGGCTGAGATAGGCGGCCCGCAGCAACTGGTTCAGTGCGTCCGCGCTGATGCGCTCGATACGCGACAGGCCGGCACCATTTTCCAGCACCAGTTTTTGCGTCGGCACGCCGCGCTGCGTCAGCACGTCGCGCACCGCGCGCGCGCCTTTCTCCGGCGTCGCCGGGGCGCCATAGGCTTCTGCACCCAGCGACAGGAACAGGTTGCGCGCCATCAGGTTGTTGGAATATTTGTTGAGGCGGGTGAGCGCATCGGTCAGCGGCTCCGAGACGAATTTCAGCAGCGGTTCGGTGCCGGGCGCCATGCCCGACACCGTCGCACCGCTCAGCGTGCCGCCCGATTCCGCCCACAGCCCGCGGAAAATGAAATCGAACGTGGCTGCCGGCTCGAACAGGTTCAGCGACATCGCCTGCTCGCCGCAGCCTCGGGCATAACGTCCGGTCACCACCAGTTCAAGCCGTTCGGGGTCGGGCAGGGCCGGCGTGATCGCATCCTTCCAGCCATTGCACTCGGCGCCATCGGTCAACTCCAGTTTCGAGGTCAGCGCCACCCCCGGCAGCACGATGTCAGGCACGATCAGCACCGTTTTCTCGCCCGGCTTCAGGCGCAGTGTCGTCGCGTTGAAGTTGGCCACCAGCGCGCCTGGCGCGGCGTTGTAGAGGGCCAGCGGCTCGCCGTCGAACGCGCCGGGATCGACCGACGGCACCTCGAAATGGCTGAGATCGAGCACCAGATTTCCGCGAATGTGGCGCACCCCGCGGGCGCGTAACTCGCGCTGGAACAGCCACATCCGCTCCAGCGTCAGCGTAGGATCGCCATGCCCCTTGATGACGAGGTTGCCGTTCAGTACGCCGTCCGTGATCGTGCCGTCCGCCCAGACGTCGGTCGTCCACACGTAGCCAGGACCGAGTTGATTGAGCGCCGCAAAGCTGGTGACCAGCTTCATCACCGAGGCCGGGTTGAGCGCCGCTCCGGCGTTGTGGCTGAGCACAGGTGCCGCCGCATCCAGCCGCTGCACCACGACGGCCACGCGGCCGAGCGGGATGCCGGCCTGCTTCAGCGCGTCGGTAAAGGCAGCAGGAAGTTCAGCCGCGCGGCCAGACGAGACAAGACCTGCAAGCAGCAGGCCGACGAGCAAGCGGAAGGCAATTCGTGCGGGCGACATCCCGTCATTATGCCGAAGTCCGGGCGGGGACTTGCCGGGTGGAGTGCAATCGCAGCCCCCGGTGGGACGTGACAGCACTGATGATCACAAGGACTGGCGGATGGCGAGGACAGCCTGGTTGCGCAGGGATTTGAGCAGGGAAAGTTCTTTTTCGGGAATCGTGATGTCGCCGGGCTGAGGGCAGTCGGCGTAGATCAGGCCGATCGGCTTGCCTTTCACGATGATCGGGAACAGCACAAAGGTACGCGCCGGCACCTGCCGCCGGTACCACGCCGGAATTCGCGTCGCGATCTTGGGATCGTCGATGTCGGTAATGAGGATATCGGCGTTGTTCTGCAGGGCGACGAGAAATACGTCCGGCTGCCCCGCCATGGAAAAATCGAAGGCCCTGACCAGCCCCTGCACGTCGTCGCCGAAACCGAACTTGCCGCACATCGTGTTATGGCGGCCGTCCTTGATGCACAGCACCACATGCGCAAAGCCCATGCCGGTATACATGGCTTCGAGGATCATGCGCAATATGTCGTTGATCGGGATCGCCTCGTCGATCAGCGAATTACTGACGTCCTGCAAGCCCGAGGTCAGGACGGACTGGATCTCCTCGGGCGTGCGCTGCGGCTTGCCGCCAGCGTTGCCCGATTCCTCATCGAGAATCGGCGCATGCTCGTGCAGCACATTGGCGTCCAGTGCGGCCATGGCCTCGGGCAGTTCGCCCTGCGGCGTGCCTGCACCCATTTCCTGCGCAGGCGCCGCACCCGGCACTGCGGCCATGCCCGCCCACTTCGACGCCTGCGCGGCAAAATCGCTGTGCTTCAGGTTCACATTCACCACCCGCGCAAACTGAGCGATGTCCTGCATCGATTTTTCCATCAGCCCGGCGAGCTGTTCCGCCGTCACCGGCACGCTGTCGCCGAAACGCGTCGTGAGTTTGGCCAGCGCCTTGCTGCGATCCGCATCGGGTGTATCCAGAACGATCTCGCACAATTCATTGGAAAACCCGGCCAGCGCACGCAGGCGGTCGACATTGCTCGCACATTTCCGGACCTTTCCGTCCGGCAGTTTTTTCATGGTCTGCACCAGCTGATCGGGGAAGCCCCAGCTGCGGGCAATCCCGATACCGAGGTTCTCGAACGACACCCCCAGCACGCCGGTCGAGGCCTTGGCATCGCTCACCCCCTCATCCTCGATGTGCTGGCGGATCAGCGCCGATTCTTCCGGGAAATAAAACATCGCCAGCACGCGACCGAGGTTGTGCAGCATGGCGCCGATGAACGCCTCCTCCACATCCTTCACCTGCGCCTTGCCCGCCATTTCGCGCGCCAGCATGCCGGCGTACAGCACCTTGACGAACTCTTCCTTCAACTGCTGCGCGTGCGCCTTGTTTTCCAGGTTGTCGAACAGGATCAGGCTCAGGGCGATCGACCGCACCGCATCGAAACCGAGGATCACCACCGCCCGCGAAATGGTGCTGATCGAACCGCCGCCCACCTGGTTGTAGAACGCGACATTGGCCAGCTTCAGCAGCTTGTTGGTCAGCGCGAAATCCTTGAGAATGTTGTTCGAGAGCTCGTTGACCCCCTCACGGTCGGAAGAGGCGATGCGGTTGATGTCACCGATCGCCTCGGACAAGGCGGGAAAATCGCTTTCGGCCTGCATGCGGCGCAGCAGGGTATCGAGCGCGTTCTGCCTGGCCTCGCCTCCTGTTTCAGGCAAGGTGTGCGCGCCGGACTTCACCATCGCAGAAACTCGCTTGCTTTACGCCCTGACCCGTCGTTTGCCATCGCCCGGCTAGCCCAGATCCGCCACATACCAGTCCATCGCCTCCGCGAGGCCTTCGCCGATGCGATGGCTGGGCTCGTACCCCAGCCGCGTGCGCGCCTTGGAAATGTCGGCCAGCGAATGGCGCACGTCGCCGGCGCGGAAGTCGCGGTAGACCGGCTTGAAGTCGGCCAGATGCGGAAACCTCGGCGCCAGCAATGAGCGGATAGCCTCGAACAGCTGGTTGAGCGTGGTGCGGTCGCCGACCGCGACGTTGTAGACCTGGTTGGCCGCGTCCGCGTGCTGGCTGGTGGCGGCGAGCAGGTTGGCCTGGATGACGTTGTCGATGTAGCAGAAGTCGCGGCTGGTTTCGCCGTCGCCGTTGATGTACACCGGCTCGTTGTGAATCATGCTGGCGACCCATTTCGGCACCACGGCGGCGTAGGCGCCGTCGGGATCCTGGCGGCGGCCGAAAATGTTGAAGTAGCGCAGGCCGATCGACTCCATGCCGTAGCAGCGGCCGAACACGTCGGCATACAGCTCGTTCACCAGCTTGGTCACCGCGTAGGGCGACAGCGGCTTGCCGATCACGTCCTCGACCTTGGGCAGGCCGGGATGGTCGCCGTAGGTGGAGGAGGACGCCGCGTAGATGAAGCGCTTGACCTTGGCGTCGCGCGCCGCCACCAGCATGTTGAGGAAACCGGTGTTGTTGGCGGCGTGGGTGGACAGCGGGTCCTCGAGCGAGCGCGGCACCGAGCCGAGCGCGGCCTGGTGCAGGACGTAATCGACCCCTTTGCAGCTTGCGTGGCAGGTGATGAGATCGCGGATGTCGCCGCGCTTGAAGCTGAAGTTTTCCCAGCGCGCGGGGCCGACGCTGGCCTGCACCTGCGCCAGGTTTTTCTCGTGGCCGGTGGCAAAATTGTCGAGCCCGGCGACGCGCTGGTCGAGCAGCAACAAGGCTTCGACCAGATTGCTGCCGATGAAGCCGGCCGCACCGGTGACGAGCCAGGTTCCGGGCTCGGCCCGGAGCTGCGTTTGCAGCGCGTCGAACGCGCTCATTACAGTCTCCAGAGCCTGTAGCCTGCCGCCTGCACCGCAGCGGGATCGTAGGCCGACTTGACGTCGGTGAACACGCCGCCCTGTTTCAGCGTGGCGGTCAGTTCACCGAAGGGCTTGTCCAGATACGCCGTGTGCGAGACTGCGGCGACCAGCGCGTCGCATTCCGGCAGGTCGTTCCATTCGGTCAGGCGAATGCCGTATTCGTGTTCGGCTTCTTTCGCCTCGCCCATCGGGTCGTGCACATGGACATCGCAACCGAAAGACTGCAGTTCACGGATGACGTCGACCACCTTGGAGTTGCGCAGGTCGGGGCAGTTCTCCTTGAAGGTGAGGCCGAGCACGTTGACCTTGGCGCCCTTCACCGGCACGCCGTTGCCGATCATTTTCTTCACCGTTTCCTGCGCCACGTAGGCGCCCATGCCGTCGTTGATGCGGCGGCCGGCGAGGATCACCTGCGGGTGGTAGCCGAGCATGCCGGCCTTGTGGGTGAGGTAGTAGGGGTCGACGCCGATGCAGTGGCCGCCGACCAGGCCCGGCCGGAAGGGCAGGAAGTTCCACTTGGTGCCGGCGGCCTTCAGCACTTCCAGGGTGTCGATGCCGAGGCGGTGGAAGATCAGCGAGAGCTCGTTCATCAGCGCAATGTTGAGGTCGCGCTGGGTGTTCTCGATCACCTTGGCGGCTTCGGCCACCTTGATCGAACTGGCGCGGTGCACGCCGGCGGTGATCACGCTGCCATACAGTTCGGCCACCTTGTCCAGCGTGGCGGCGTCGTCGCCCGACACCACTTTCACGATTTTTGTAATCGTCCGTTCCTTGTCGCCGGGGTTGACGCGTTCGGGCGAGTAGCCGACGTGGAAGTCCTGCAGCCATTTCATGCCAGACTGTTTTTCCAGGATCGGGATGCAGACCTCTTCGGTGGCGCCGGGGTAGACTGTCGATTCATAGATGACCGTCGCGCCTTTTTTCATGTATTTGCCGACGGTGGTGGAGGATCCGACCAGCGGCGAAAAATCGGGAATGTGCGCCACGTCGACCGGAGTCGGAACAGCGACGATGATGAAGTCGGCCTTCGCCAGATCGGCGGGATCGGTGGTCACCTGCAGTTGCGTCGCCGCCTTGAGGTCATCCGTTGATACTTCGCCGGTGGGGTCGCAGTATCGACGGTACTGCTCGATTTTTTCAACCGAGAGGTCATACCCGATGGTGGTCAT